>JAUNHU010000239.1 GCA_030523825.1 Lautropia sp.
AGCGCATGTTGAGGCGTGCCGTTGATGGTGAGCGAACCGGTACCGCGGAAGACCATCGGACCTTCGGCGAACATCGTGGCCTTCAAGTCCATTTCCTCGCCAGCGGGCGTGGTGCGTTTGGTCCAGTTGGCGGAGTCACGCAGGGTGTTCTCTCCCTGCAGGTCGATGAAGGCCGTTTTGGCGGACTGGAGGTTGATGGCCGGGCCGTCGGGACTGGTGATGTTGGCGTTGTTGAGCGCCAGCGCGTAGTCGGTATTGCTGTTGAGCGTGATCGGGGTGTTGCCGGTGCCGGAGAGGCGGAAGGCAACAGGCGCGACGGTGGTGCTCTGGATGTTCAGGCCGTGGGCATCACGGGTGATGGAGATGGCGGGCTGACCATTGATGTTGACGTTGGTGACGGTGTCACTGGCTTTGGTGATGGCAAAGCAGGGCGACGAGCTGGTGACATTGAGCGTGTCGAGCGCGATGTTCAGCGGCAGCCAGTCGTCGGTCTTGACCTGGTCGGGCGGGAAGGCACCCGTGTTGATGTCCCAGACCTGCTGGGCATCGGGCACTGCGGCAACCGCAGGGATGGTGCAGGCGCCATTGGCGGTGGCCGTGGTGGTGCCCGGTGTCTGGGCAATGACGGCTTCTGCGTTGGCCGCGGCGCCCGGCGTGCTGGATACGCTCGGGGCAGAGGCGTCGGCGCTGCTGGAGCTGTCGTCACCGCCGCATGCTGTGAGCCCGGCAGCGGCCAGGGCAAGGACGAGGGGACGATATCGAAGGAGGGACATCATGATCAGCTTGATCCATGAGGTTGGGAG
Organism: Lautropia sp.; assembly: GCA_030523825.1. Lineage (GTDB taxonomy): Bacteria > Pseudomonadota > Gammaproteobacteria > Burkholderiales > Burkholderiaceae_E > Lautropia. Next base: position 804 of record JAUNHU010000239.1, read on the forward strand.
TAACCGAATTGTCAGGGGTAGGCACGCCATTACTATGAGCAAGTTTCTGGTTTTGTTCATAAATTGTTAATAAAACAGAAACCCCGGTGGCTGACATGCTGGCCGACTTATGCGCCGGCCGGCATGGGCTACCGGGGGTGGGGAGAATGAACGCCGGTTTGCGGGGCGATGCGGGAGGAAATCCCCCCGAACCGCATTCCGGCGTTTTCAGTTGCCTGCCATCAGGGCGTGGCGGCCGGGCCGGCAGGCGGCCACTGGAAGGGGATGCCCAGTGCGGTGAGACGCTGGCTGGTAGTGAGGCTGGTGCCTGCGGTGCCACCAGTGTGGGTGGTGGGCTCGATGGCGAGGCCGTGGAAGTTTTCGGCAACCGGCCCGAGGGTGCCACCCGTGACCACGGTATAGGCTGCGCCATCGGCGATCTGCGGCGAGCTGAGGGTGAGATAGTGGGCAGCAAAGGGGATGTCGAAGGCGAACACGGCCCTGCCGTTGCCGTCGCGCAATGTCCAGAGTCCGGGAGCCACTGCATCGTTCAGGCCGTTGGTGACGGTGACGATGTTCTGCGTGGAGGCATCGGCCGAGGGGGTGCTGTTGTAGTAGCCCAGCCCCACGAAGGTGCCGCCGGTGATGGTGAAGGTGCTGGAATCGCTGTCGAGCGCGCCTTCGGGATCGGGTCCACGGCTGGTTGCCACCAGCACGCCACCGGAGATCGTCATCGGGCCGTTGGAGTCGAGCGAGTCGTTGAGCACGCTGTGGGCGTAGGTGCGCCCGCCGGTGATGTAGAGACCGGTGCCCGCGTTCAGGCTGTCATCCTGGGTGTTGAGGGTGATGGCCCCGTTGTTGATGGTGATGACCGATTTGGCTTCGATGCCTTCCGGCGAGGGGGCGTTGGTGCCCGGGGGATCGTCGGAATCGTTGCGCACCGGGCCGGTGGTGGTGATGTTCAGCGTGCCGCCATTGATGGTGACGCGCGGATCGGGGTCGTCGGTGGTGGCAGGCGTGTCGGCGTCTTCGTCGGCTTCCCACGAGGCGGTGATGGCCTTGTCGTGGCTGTTGATGGTGAGGTTGCCGCCGTTGATGGCGACGAAGCCCAGTGCCTGGGTGTCATCTTCCTTGCCATCGACCTTGATGCCCTTGCCGGCGGGGGTCTTGATGTCGAGGGTGCCGTCGTCCATGACAAAGGCGTCATTGGCACGGATGCCGTCCTTGGCGGCAGCTGTCAGCGTGACCCGGCCGCTGCGCAGGCGCACATGGCCGTCGGAGGCCAGCGCGTGCTGGGGCGTGCCGCTGATGTCGAGCGAACCGCTGCCCCGGATGACGAGTGCGCCTTCGGAGAACAGGGTGCCCTTCAGATCCATTTCCTCGCCGGCCGGCGTGGTGCGCTTGGTCCAGGCGGCGGAGTCACGCAGGGTGTTCTCACCCTGCAGGTCGATGAAGGCGGTTTTCTTCGACTGGAGGTTGAGGGCGGGGCCGTCGGGGCTGGTGATGCTGGCATTGGCCAGTTCCAGCTCGTAGTCGGC
>JAUNHU010000240.1 GCA_030523825.1 Lautropia sp.
CGCGACTTCTTCATGATCTCCTTGATCTCGCTGACCGAGCCCTTGAAGATCAGGTCGGAAATGAGTGGCGAGTTGATCATGATCTCGACGGCGGCCACCCGGCCCTTGCGGGTTTCGCAGGGCATGAGGCGCTGCGAGATGACGGCCTTGAGGTTGAGGGACAGGTCCATCAGCAACTGCTGACGACGCTCCTCGGGGAAGAAGTTGATGACGCGATCGAGTGCCTGGTTGGCGCTGTTGGCGTGCAGCGTGCCCACGCAGAGGTGGCCGGTTTCGGCAAAGGCCACGGCGTGTTCCATTGTCTCGCGGTCGCGGATCTCACCGATCATGATCACGTCAGGTGCCTGACGCAGCGTGTTTTTCAGCGCCACGTGCCAGTCGGTCGTGTCCACGCCCACTTCGCGGTGCGTCACGATGCAGTTCTTGTGCACATGCACGAATTCCACCGGGTCTTCGATGGTGATGATGTGGCCGTGGCTGTGTTCGTTGCGATAGCCGAGCATCGCGGCCAGCGTGGTGGATTTGCCCGAGCCGGTTGCGCCCACCATCAGGATGAGTCCGCGCGTGGTCATCGCCAGATCCTTCATCACCGGCGGCAGATCGAGTTTCGCCAGTTCGGGGATCTCGCTCTTGATGACACGCAGCACCATGCCGGTGCGCCCCATCTGCGTGAAGGCATTGACACGGAAGCGGCCGATGCCGGCGGGGCTGATGGCGAAATTCAGTTCCTTGTTGGCCTCGAACTCGGCAGCCTGACGGTCGTTCATCACGGCGCGCGCCAGCTCCACCGTATGCTGCATCGTCAGCGGCTTGTCGGACACCGGCACCATCTTGCCGTGAATCTTGAAGGCCGGCGGAAAATCGACGGTGAGGAACAGGTCGGAGCCATCCTTGGCAACCATCAGCCGCAGCAGGTCGTAGAGGAATGCCGATGCCTGCTCGCGCTCCAGCATGGAGGCTTTCTGGGGAGATTGACCGGCAGCGGTCTGACGGGCAGCGGATGCGGACATGGCGCTCATGATGGGTTCTTCTGGTTCGGAGAGGCGGCGGACCGGTGTCGATGAGTCTTCGGTTCAGGACATCCTCAGGACAGGAAATCCGCAGGATTTTTCGGAAAATACCGGCTGATGCAGGTGCCGGTCTCTGGTTGCAGGCAGGAACTGGCGACAGGAAAAAGGCGTCGTCCAGGCCCCGCTGCCACCACGACGCAGCGGCAACACGTGGCAGACGACGCCACCGGCGCCATCACACCGGGAAGTTCTCCTTCACGGCGGCGGCCGAACGCGCATCGGCCATCGAAATCACGTTGCGGCGCACCAGATCGGTCAGGCACTGATCCAGCGTCTGCATGCCCACAGCCGCACCCGTCTGGATGGCCGCATTCATCTGCGACACCTTCGCTTCACGGATGAGGTTGCGAATGGCGGGCGTGCCGATCATGATTTCGTGCGCCGCCACGCGGCCATTGCCGTCCTTGGTTTTCAGCAGCGTCTGCGAGATAACGGCCTTCAGCGATTCCGACAGCATGGCCCGCACCATTTCCTTTTCGGCGGCGGGAAACACGTCGACGATACGGTCGATGGTCTTGGCAGCCGACGAGGTGTGCAGCGTGCCGAACACCAGGTGGCCGGTTTCTGCGGCGGTCAGCGCGAGGCGGATGGTTTCCAGATCTCGCAATTCGCCCACCAGGATGATGTCCGGGTCTTCACGCAGCGCGCTTTTCAGGGCGTTGTTGAAGGAGTGGGTGTGCGGCCCGACTTCCCGCTGGTTGATCAGGCAGCGCTTGGGCTCGTGCACGAATTCGATCGGATCCTCCACCGTGAGGATGTGGCCGAATTCGTTTTCGTTGATGTGGTTGATCATCGCCGCGAGCGTGGTCGATTTGCCCGAGCCGGTGGGGCCGGTGACGAGCACGATGCCGCGTGGCTGCATGGCGATGTCGGTGAAGGATTTGGGGGCGTTGAGCTGCTCCAGCGTCAGCACCTTCGACGGAATGGTACGCATGACGGCGCCTGCGCCCCGCTCGTGCACGAAGGCGTTGACCCGGAACCGTGCCAGACCCGGAATGGCAAAGGAAAAGTCGCACTCCAGGCGATCTTCGTACTCCTTGCGCTGCGAGTCGTTCATGATGTCGTAGATCAGGCCATGCACGGCCTCATGATCCATCGCAGGCAGGTTGATGCGCCGCACGTCGCCGTTGACGCGGATCATCGGCGGCATGCCGGCAGACAGGTGGAGGTCGGATGCCTTGTTCTTGACAGAAAACGCCAACAGTTCGGTGATGTCCATTCGCTCGAAATCCCAACAGGC
>JAUNHU010000059.1 GCA_030523825.1 Lautropia sp.
CAGGCCATCGTCGAGATGTTCCCGCACCTGTCGCGCGTGCGCATGAACCGCCAGTGGGGCGGCATCGTCGATGTCTGCCCCGACGCCAGCCCCATCATCTCCAAGACCGGCATCAAGGGGCTGTATTTCAACTGCGGCTGGGGTACCGGCGGCTTCAAGGCCACGCCGGGCTCGGGCTGGGTGTTTGCCCACACCATTGCCAACGACGAACCGCACCCGCTGAACGCCCCGTTCTCGATCGACCGCTTCTACAACGGCCACCTGATCGACGAACACGGCGCTGCCGCCGTGGCGCACTGACCCCCATGCGCCCGAGAACCCGACTCCCGGCCGATGCCACTGCCCGACCCGTCATCCCTGGCGCACACCGCACTGCCCAGGCAGCACGCGCCATGCGCCGCCGGTCACTGGCATCGCTGCCGCCCCTGAACGACACGAGAACACGCCCATGCTGCTGATCCACTGCCCCTGGTGCGGCCCCCGCGCCGAAAGCGAATTCAATTACGGAGGCGAGAGCGGCATCGTCCGCCCCGTCGAAGCCGCCAGCAAGGACAAGGAAAGCTGGCTGACCGACGAGCAATGGGGTGACTACGTCTTCATGCGCAAGAACACGCGCGGCCGCTTCATCGAACAATGGGTTCACACCCACGGCTGCCGCAAGTGGTTCGATGCCGAACGTGACACATCCAACCACCGCTTCATTGCCACCTACCCCCTGGGCAAGGCCCCCGGTACCCCGAAAAACGCCGCGCAGGAACGCCCCGCCAACGCCGGAGAACAGACGAAGCCATGAACCACAACGATCACTCCAGGGCAACCCGCATCGCCCAGGGCGGTCGGATCGACCGCAGCAAGCCCCTGCACTTCCGCTTCAACGGCCGCGACTACACCGGCTTTGCCGGCGACACGCTGGCCTCGGCACTGCTGGCCAATGGCGTGCATTTCGTGGCGCGCAGCTTCAAGTATCACCGCCCGCGTGGCATCGTCACGGCCGGTGTCGAAGAACCCAATGCCATCGTGCAGCTGGAATCCGGCCCCTGGGCCATTCCCAACGCGCGTGCCACCGAAATCGAACTCTATGAAGGGCTGAACGCCAGCAGCGTGAATGCCAGCCCCAGCATCGAGCACGACAGGATGGCCCACCTGCAGCGCATGGGACGCTTCCTGGGAGCGGGCTTCTATTACAAGACCTTCATGTGGCCGCGCAGCATGTGGGGCCATTATGAAGAACGCATCCGCGAAGCCGCCGGCCTGGGCACCGTGCCGGTCGAGAAAGACCCCGACCGCTACGAGAAGACCAACGCGCACTGCGACGTGCTGGTGATCGGCGCCGGCCCGGCCGGATTGAGCGCCGCCCTCACCGCTGCACGCGCAGCCAGCGGCAGCAAGCACGGCCTGCGCCTCATCCTCATCGACAACCAGCCCGAAGTGGGTGGCAGCCTGCTGTGGAGCACCGACAGCATCGACGGACGGCCCGCCGCGGAATGGGCCACGAAGATGCGTGAAACGCTGGAAGGCATGGCCGACGTGCAGGTGCTGACCCGCACCACCGCCTTTGGCTACCACGACAGCAACTACATCACCGCCGTCGAGCGCCTCACCGACCACCTGCCGCTCGCCCAGCGCAACGGCCGGATTCGGGAACGCCTCTGGAAGATCCGTGCCCGCCAGGTGGTGCTGGCCACCGGTGCTCACGAGCGTCCGCTGGTGTTCGGCAACAACGACCTGCCCGGCATCATGCTGGCATCGGCCGTATCGGCCTACCTGCACCGTCATGGCGTGCTGCCCGGCCAGCGCGTGGTGGTCTTCACCAACAATGACAGCGCCTACCGCACGGCCATCGACCTGCATCAGGCAGGCGCCCACGTCACGGTGGTCGATCCGCGCAGCAACAGCAATGGCACGCTGCCACGCGAGGCACAACAGGCAGGCATCAGCATCCTGCACCAGATGATCGTGCTGGAAGCCGAAGGCCGGAATCACATCACCGGCGTGAAGCTGCGTGACATCAACAGCAGCCAGCGCGAACCCGACATGCAGATCGCCTGCGACCTGCTGGCCATGTCGGGCGGCTGGAACCCGGTGCTGCACCTGTTTGCGCAATCGCAGGGCAAATCGCGCTGGTGTCGTGAGCGCGCATGTTTCGTGCCGCACCGCAGCGCCCAGGCCCAGTTCAGCGTGGGTGCGGCCAATGGCGACTTCACCCTGCAGGCCGCACTCAATGGCGGGATGGCTGCCGGCCACCGCGCAGCGATGGAGGCCAGCAAGGACATCGTCCTCTACCAGAAGGCCAGTGCCGCCACGCCCCCGGCCGGCGCGGTCTGGCAGGCCAGCGACGAGGAGCGCGCGCTGATCGCCGGACTGGCCCCTGCCCCCAACCAGCCGCTTGCATCCACGGACGAAGCAGGCACCGACAGCGAACAGGAAGTTGCCGCCTATCTGGCTGCCCACAAACTGTCCAGCAGCAAGACAACGCCCTGCGAGCAGGCCCCGCTGATGCCGCTGTGGCAGAGCCTGAAGGGAGAGGCAGCCACGCGCGGCGCCAAGCAGTTCATCGACTACCAGAACGACATGGCGGTGTCCGACATCCTGCTGGCCGTCTCCGAAGGCTATCGCAGCGTCGAGCATGTGAAGCGCTACACCGCGATGGGCTTTGGCACCGACCAGGGCAAGCTCGGCAACATCAACGGCATGGCCGTGCTGGCCGAGGCCCTGGGCCAGAGCATCGAGGAAACCGGCACCACCACCTTCCGACCCAACTACACGCCTGTCACCTTCGGCACCTTTGCCGGGCGCGAGCTGGGCGACTTCTTCGAGCCGGTACGCAAGACCTGCGTCTACGACTGGCACGCCGCCCGCCACGCTCCCTTCGAGGATGTGGGCCAGTGGAAACGCGCACACTACTACCCGCAGCCGGGCGAAGACATGTACACCGCCGTCATCCGCGAGTGCCTGGCGGTGCGCAATTCGGTGGGCGTGCTCGACTACTCCACGCTGGGCAAGATCGACGTGCGCGGCCCGGATGCAGCCGAGTTCCTGAACCGGATGTACATCAATGCGTGGACCAAGCTGGCGCCGGGACGCTGCCGCTATGGCCTGATGCTGGACGAGAACGGCATGATCATGGACGACGGCGTCAACATCCGTCTGGCCGATGATCACTTCCTGCTGACCACCACCTCGGGTGGTGCCGCCCGCGTGATGGCCTGGATGGAACGCTGGCTGCAGACCGAATGGCCCGACCTGAAGGTCTATCTCACCTCCGTCACCGACCAGCTCAGCGTTACCACCGTGGCCGGCCCCAATTCCCGCAAGGTGGTGCAGGAAATCTTCGAGGGCATCGACGACTGGTCGAACGCCGGCTTCCCGTTCATGAGCTTCAAGGAAGGCACCATCGACGGCGTGTTCGCCCGCGTGCTGCGCGTGAGCTTCTCGGGTGAGCTGTCCTACGAGATCTATGCGCCGGCCAATTACGGTCGCCACATCTGGGAACGGGTGATGAAGGCGGGCGAGCCCTATGGCATCACGCCCTACGGCACCGAGACCATGCACGTCCTGCGTGCCGAAAAGGGCTTCATCATCGTTGGCCAGGATACCGACGGCTCGCTGACACCGGCCGACGTGGGCATGGGTGGCATGGCAGCCGCCAGCAAGGACTTCATCGGCAAGCGCTCGCTGATGCGCGCCCACACCGCAGGCGATGGCCGCAAGCAGCTGGTGGGTCTGCTCACGGCCGACCCGAAATGCGTGCTGCCCGAAGGCGCGCAGATCCTCAACAAGCCCACACCGCCGTCGATTGCGCCGCTGCAAGGGCATGTCACCTCCAGCTACATGAGCCCCGCACTCGATCATTCGATCGCGCTGGCCGTCGTGAAGGACGGACAGAAACGCATGGGTGAGGAAGTGACGGTTGCGCTGGGCAACGGCAAATTCATGCAGGCAAAGATCACCAGCCCTGTGTTCTACGACGCCAAAGGGGAACGTCAGAATGTCGAATAAACGCGATACGCCCCTCGCCGGGCTGTTGAATGAAACCGCCTGCCCGGCCGACGCCAACGGACAACGGGTGTTTCAGTGCGGGCGCCCCAGCCATGTCGAGCTGACGGAGGTGCCCTTCCCCGCCATCGTCAACCTGCGCGGCAATTCCGCCGAGCCGGCCTTCGTGGTGCGGGCAGGCAAGGCACTGGGTTCGCCCCTGCCGGTTGCACCCAACACGGTTGCCGAGAACGAGCACATCGTCTGCTACTGGCTGTCGCCCGACGAGTGGCTGATCCGCACGCAGAAGCCCACGCCCGAGAACGAGACCTACCCGCCCGGCGTGCAGGTGGCACTGGAAAAGACGCTGGCGTCAGAACATGTTTTCGCCACCACCGACCAGTCCAGCGCCTACAGCGTGCTGCAACTGCATGGCCCGCACGCCATCGACGTGCTTGCCAAGGGCACGCCGCTGGATCTGCACCCGTCGGTGCTGCCCAAGGGCAAATGTGCGCAGACCCACTGGTTCCGCGCCTCGGTGCTGCTGCGCCCGCTGGGCAACAACGGTGACGCCTGGGAAATCATCGTCCGCCGCAGCTTTGCCGACTCTACCGCACGCATGCTGATGGATGCGATGCAGGAGTACCTGTAAGCGGCTTTGCAACGCTCTGCCCGTTTGCAGGAAGGCCGGTGCTCTTGCGCCGGCCCTCCTGCACCCGGAAGCGCAGGCTGCGCACCGCACGCTGACCTGTGCCCGAAACTGTCGGCAACACGCTCCGGTCTGGCCCAGCGACATCTGCTCAATCCGCGTAGCGGCTCAGTTCCAGCAGATTGCCATCCGGGTCACGCAGATACACCGACCGGATGGCCCCCACCGCCCCCGTGCGAGGCACGATATCGCTGATGGGCTCCACCCCGTGCTGGCGCAATTCCTCCAGCACCTGCTCCAGTGATGTCTCGGTAAGCAGACAAAGATCTGCCGTACCGCACGCCGCATGCTGCGCATTGGGCAACACTTCGGCACCCCGCTGATGCAGGTTGATCTTCTGCCGACCAAATAACAGTGCCTTGCGGTTTTCGCCAAAGGTGATTTCTTCCATGCCCAGCACGCGGGTGTAAAAATCGACCGTGCGGCCGATATCGGCCACGGTGAGAACCAGATGGTCGAGGGCAGTGATTTTCATGGACTTGCACTCCAGGCAAAGGACATTCGGGCTCCCGGCATTCTGGCACGCAGCCGCATCGCACCGCATGCCGCCGGAATCAGGGAAAATCCTGCTTGTCCCCTTCCACACGACAGCCCATGAACCGACTGGAAGCCTTGCGCATTTTCTGCCTGGCAGCCGAAACCGAGCACTTCAGGCAGGCCGCACAGACCCTGGGCATATCGCCACAGGCCGTGACGCGCGCCGTGTACTTCCTGGAACAGGAATTTGGCGAGATGCTGTTCATCCGCAACACGCGCACCACCCGCATCACGCCCTTCGGCGAACAGGTGTACGAAGAAGCCCGGCAGGCGCTGTACCAGACCGATGCACTGTTCCAGCGCTTCAGCCTGGTTGAACGCACCACCGAAGCGGGGCTGGTGCGCGTGGACATGCCGCAGATTGATGACTACGGCCTGGTAGATGGCGTGCTCGAACGATTGCGCGACCATCCCGACATCGTGCTCGACTGGCATCGCGGCGACCGCTATCGCAACACCGACCGCGAACAGACCGATGTGGGCGTGCGCGTTGGCACGCTGCCCAACAACGACTTCATCATCAAGGCCATTTCGCCACTGCACCAGCACACCGTCATGTCCCCCGCGCTCATCGAAAGGCTGGGCAGGCCAAAAAGCGTGGACGATCTCCGGCAGCGCTACCCGCTGCTGGGACTGGTCAATGACAACAACGGCAAGGTGTTTGAATGGGACTTCAGGAGCGGCAGCTTCGTGCCCGACAACCCGGCCTTTCTGGCACACCAGCATGACACCGGCCTGAAGGCCGTGCTGCACGGCCGCGTCGTGGGACAGTTTTCCTCGTGGGCGCTGCGCGACTACTTGCAGAAGGGTTTGCTGCACATCGTGTTGCCCGAGGAAGAACTCACCCTCGACTGGCAGCTCTACGTCTACCGCCCGAAACGCCACCAGCAGACGGCCCGCGTGAAACGGGTGTTCGACGCGATGGTGGACACGCTGCAGGCGCGCTTCGGGCAGGCGTGAACGCCCGGAGCGTGGTGGCGCCCTAGTTTACGTTGAAGCTCAGCGTGCATGAAGATTGCTGCCCGCCAGCTTCACTTCAGAATGCCATGCCGGATTTCAGCCATGCGGGATCATAAGCAAAGGAAGCGGGCAGATCCGTGCGAATGTCGTGCCGATACAAGGTACCCACCCGGCACATGCCTCCCAGCTCAGGGGCACCGAGATGAACCTCCCATGACTGCCGCTTATCCGTCGCCATGACGAGTCCTCACGCCCTGCCACCGGGGCGCCTGTCCAGCAGCGCCACATCCTGCAATTTACGCCCCAGCTCATCATCAGCGGCCAGTGCATCGAAATCCTTCTCCAACCCCAGCACGCGCAAGGCACGCAGCCAGGTGCCAATGGCAATGGAGGGGTCTCCCTTCTCCATGCGTCGCAGGGTTTCACGCGATACCCCCATGCGTTCGGCAAACAGCGCTGCCTGGATGCCACGACGGACACGCGCCAGCTTCAGGCGCTGACCGAAGTCCGCCAGCTGCCTGAGTGCGGAGGGGAAGATGGGCAAGGAGACCTTAGACATGCCACATATATTAGCCAAAATGGCGCGTAATGCCAATCTTATGTGGCATTTCATGCTTTATCCGGGGCTGCCCCCATACCCGTCGTCGCTCTTGTGCATGGCAGTGCATCATGGTGTCTTTCACCCCGCTGCGGGGAGGTTGCGGCAAACTACACGGTGTACGGAACACCCGGCAACGCCCCTCCTCCCGACCATGAGCGACACGATGACACTGCAGATCTGGCTGGTGCGCCACGGCAAGACCATCTTCAACACCATGGGCCGGCTGCAGGGCTGGAGCGATGCACCGCTGACACCGGAGGGCATCGAAGGGGCGCAAGCCTTCGGGCAGGCGCTGGGCAATACCGTGATGTTCGACCGCGCCTTCTGTAGCACCAGCCCGCGCACGCAGGAAACCGCCCGGCACATTCTGACAGCCAAGGGCCAGCCTGAGCTGCGGCCCACACCCATCGAGGCGCTGCGCGAATACTTCTTTGGCGGCTGGGAAGGTGAACGTATGCAGACAGCCTACGAGGCATTTGCCGCCCGCAACGGCGTGGCCGATGCACAGACCTGGCTGGAAACCTATCGTGCCGGCACCTCATCCAACCTGATGATCGAGAACGTGCATGCCACCGACCCGCTGAAGCTGGCCGAAACCGAACAGCAGTTCACAAGCCGCCTGCGGCATGGCATGGAACAGGTGCTGGCCGCCAGCCATCCGGGCGAACGAGTGTTGCTGGTGTGTCATGGCATGGCGATTACCGCCATCCTCAAGAGCATCGACGCCACGCGCGTGCCCTACCGCAGCATTCAGCATGCGTTTGCCGTTCGGCTGGAATTTGACAATGGGCACTGGCGCCTGCCGGAGCAGGAAATCCTGTACGCTTGACCGGAAATCCGCGACAGCATGTCAGAAATTCAGAACACCATTTTTTGCTCGGTGTCCGGGGCCGGGCGGCCACGCAGTGGAAGAACAGCGGCCGATCGCAGTTATTTCGTCAGCTAATCATGAATCTGCATTCAACCACACGCCCTCTGCCCCCGGAAGGCCAGATCCACACACCACAAATAGTTGATACCCCCCTCACGGAGAACCCACATGAAAATTGCGATGGCAGGCGACCATGCCGGATTTGCACTGAAAGCCGAGCTGAAGGCGCTGCTGGAAAAGGATGGCCATGAAGTGATCGACTTCGGGCCGCATTCAGACGAAGGCTGCGACCTGCCCGATTTCATCTACCCGGCATCACTGGCCGTGAGCGAAGGCAAGGCCGATCGCGGCATCTTCATCGACGGCGTGGGCTATGGCAGCGCGATGATCGCCAACAAGATCCCGAAGGTGTTTGCCGCCGTCTGTCAGGACCCGTTCTGCGCCGGCCTGGCACGCTCCCACTCCAACACCAACGTGCTGTGCCTCGGCGGCAAGATCATCGGCTCGGCCATCGCCCAGGAAATCGTCAAAACCTGGATGAGCACCGCCTATCTGGCCGACAACCCGCGTTACACCACCCGGGTAGACAAGGTGGTGGCGATTGCGGAGAGGCATGTGCGCTGACGGATATCGAAAGTCGATGAAAAACACGCCATCGCCAAGCCGCGCGGTCGCGGCCGATGAACAGCCAAGCCTGAAGGAAACCGCTCATCTGCTCCGCGCTCCGGCGAATGCAAAACGTTTGCTGGATGCCCTGCAACGGTCATATCAGGGCACCAGCGGGGCGGACAGAAGCGTGGAACAACTCCGCCGGGATATTGGCCATGACGACCCGGCATGAGCGGTCGGTAGAGACCGCCCCACCCCCCGCACACCGCCGCGACTGAACAGGAAAGCAGCTTGTTCCAAATGTCATCAATGATTACAATGCAATCATTGATGACATGCAAGCAGAGGGCATCATGGGCTCCATAACCATCCGTAACATCGACGATCAGCTCAAGGCGCGCCTGAGAATTGCTGCAGCAACAAATGGCCGTTCGATGGAAGAAGAAGTCAGGGTCATACTGAAAACTGCGTTATCGACAGATGTCCCCCAGGAAGCCTCTCTGTATGACGCCATTCGCGCACATGTGGAACCGATTGGCGGAATCGAACTGACACTACCCGAACGGGAACCCATCCGCACGCCAGAAAACTTGCTGTGATGATCATCCTCGATACCAATGTCATCTCCGAAGCCATTCGGCCTTCGCCGGATCCCCACGTCCAGGCATGGCTGAAGATGATGCCAAGAGAGGCACTGTTCACAACCGTCATCTCCCGAGCCGAACTTTTATATGGCGTGGCGCTTCTGCCCAACGGGCGAAGAAAGTCGGACATGAAGGAAGCTGTATTACGCATCCTTGATTCCGGGCTCAAAGGCCACATCATCGACTTCGACAGCAGGTGTGCTGATATTTTTGCGGGAATCGCCGCGCAACGCCGACAGCAAGGCATGCCCATCAGTCAGGCAGACGCCATGATTGCCGCAATAGCCATTGCACGCAAAGCGACCTTGGCAACAAGAAACACGAAGGACTTTCAAGGCTGCGGTGTCGAACTCATCAACCCGTGGGAAGGAGTCCAGACTATCTGATGGAAACACACTCATCCGCATGAGCGAGGCCGACTACGCGGCGTTTGTTGAAGTGATCGCCGCGCCGGCTGCACCGGTTCCGGCCCTGGTCGAATTATCTCGACGTGCGCCCCCTTGGGAACAAGCGCAGCAGGCAGTCGATCACGGCAGTAACGGCGTGAACAGCTCACAAACAAATGGCTCAACGGGCGACAACGCCCGCTGAGCGTCGCTCCTGTCAGACATTCATCGTGCTACCGTTAGGCGCAAGACTTGAAGCGCACCCGACAGGCAGAAAACGATGAAGGAAGACATTCTCGAACAGATTGTGGATGACTACCTGCAGCACCTGGGCTACTTCACGCGCCACAATATCCGTTTCCGGCCTTCACATGATTCGGAGCACTACGACAGCCAGCAGGATTCCGTCAGCAGCGATATCGACATCATCGGAATCAACCCTCAACGGCAGGGACCAGAAGCGGTCATGGTCGTCAGCTGCAAGAGCTGGCAGCACGGCTTCCGGCCGGGTTACTGGATAGAAGCCATCGAGAAGAACAAGGTGGTGCATGGCAAAGAAGCATGGCGCACTTTCCGGGAACTCGCAAACCCCAAGTGGTCACAACCCTTTGTTGCCAAAGTGAAGGAATTGACTGGATCGGAGACGTTCACCTATGTCACCGCAGTCACAAAGCTCATTGACGACGCAGAGGGCACGCAACGCAGAAAATGGGAAACACACCCGAGGTTTCTTGAAAACATCGCTGGGAGATCTTCAGGAGAGCCGCCGTCGCGCACAACCAACCCCATCCGCATCCTGACGATGCGTGAAATGCTCGACACGCTATATGCGAACGAAGGCAAGACACCAGCTGCCTCTGACTTGGGACGAATGCTGCAACTGGTGAAAGCATCCGGCTGGCAGATGTCGTCTGCCAAAGCATTTGAGAAGAAGCCCGAGACTTCACCCTTGCCAGTGCCAGAGCCCGCAGCAGCCGGGATGATGCAGAGCGCCAGTGCACAAACCGAGGCAATTGCAGAACGCCTTGCCCCGTGCACTAGCGCTTGAGCCAGATACCGGCCTCCGAGCTACCCGCCCCAAGCCTCGCATTGTCAGCCCACCGCATCGAAAACCATGTCAGCCCCTTCTCCACAAAACGGTCACACCGCTAATCCGCAAGCCCCATCAGACGCCAACAGCCAGGAGCTTTACCGAAGCCGCATTCGAGGCTGTCTGTTGGGGGGAGCCGTGGGCGACGCCCTCGGCGCGCCGGTGGAGTTCATGTCGCGCACAGAAATTCTTGACACCTTCGGGTCAGATGGCATTACCCGGTATGTGCCGGCTTATGGCGTGCTGGGCGCCATCACCGACGACACGCAGATGACGTTGTTCACTGCTGAAGGCTTGCTTGAGGCGCGCAGCGGCGCTCATGACCGAGGTTTCATTACCGAGGCCGAGCGCTGTATTTCGATGGCCTATCTGGACTGGCTCACCACGCAGGGGGAATCCCCCCAACATTTCAGGCCCCACCTTCACCCTGGCAGTTTCCTGCTTCGCCAGGCACAGCTCCACAATCGTCGCGCACCGGGAGGAACCTGCCTGTCTGCCCTGCGTGACTTGACTGCGTTGGGCGAACCTGCGAGCAATGACAGCAAGGGCTGTGGCGGCGTTATGCGGGTGGCTCCCATTGGGTTGGTTCCCTGGCTCGATGATGATGAAACCTTTGCGCTCGGCACTTCGGCAGCGGGTCTCACCCACGGGCATCCCACTGGAAAGCTGACGGGTGGCGTGCTGGCCACCCTCATCCGCACCGCGATCCAGGGCGGAACCATTCCTGAAGGACTCGACAAGGCAAGGCACTACCTGAAAGCAGCCCCTGGACACCACGAAACCCTGCGTGCCATCGAGCAGGCCCAAGCGTTGGCCGCATCAAACCTGTCACCATCTGAGGCCATTGCGCGCATGGGAGAGGGATGGGTTGCAGAGGAAGCCCTCGCCATTTCGATCTATTGCGCACTGGTGGCACGCGATTTCCGCGAAGGCATCGTGCTGGCCGTCAATCATGACGGTGATTCGGACTCGACAGGTGCCATTACCGGCAACATTCTGGGTGCGCTATGGGGACTGGAAAGCATCCCTACCGAATGGCTTGAGCCTCTGGAATTGCATGATGCAATCAGGCACGTTGCAGACGATCTGTACAAATCCGGCAACTGGTCTGGTTGAATTCCCCAATAGAAAAGGGAACCCACCGCGGCGGACTCCCTTCCATGCAACCTGATGCGCCCCGTTCAGCCGGGCGCGATCAGTTCATCTGACGCAGCAGATCAAACACTCCGCGCCAGTTCAGCCGCACGGCCAATGTAGGCAGCGGGCGTGAGGGCACGCAGCTGCTTCCTGGCGTCGTCGGGCAGTTCGAGGCCGTCGATGAAGGTGGCCAGCTCGGCGGCGCCAATGGAGCGGCCGCGGGTGAGTTCCTTCAGTTTTTCGTAGGGTTTTTCGATGCCGTAGCGGCGCATGACGGTCTGGATGGGCTCGGCGAGCACTTCCCAGTTGGCGTCGAGGTCTTCTGCCAGGCGGTCGGCGTTCACTTCCAGCTTGCCGAGGCCACGCAGGGCGGCATCGAAGGCCAGCAGGCTGTAGCCCAGCGCCACGCCCACGTTGCGCAGCACGGTGGAGTCGGTGAGGTCGCGCTGCCAGCGGCTGACGGGCAGTTTCTGTGCAAGGTGTGCCAGCAAGGCGGTAGCCAGGCCCAGGTTGCCTTCGGCGTTCTCGAAGTCGATGGGGTTGACCTTGTGCGGCATGGTGGAGGAGCCCACTTCACCGGCCTTCAGGCGCTGCTTGAAGTAGCCGATGCTGATGTAGCTCCAGATGTCGCGGCAGAGGTCGAGCAGGATGGTGTTGAAGCCGATCAGTGCGTGAAAGACTTCGGCCATGTAGTCGTGCGGCTCGATCTGGGTGGTGAGCGGGTTGAAGACGAGGCCCAGATCCTGTTCGATGAGGCGCTGCGAGAACGCCGGCCAGTTCACGTCGGGGTAGGCGGAAAGGTGAGCGTTGTAGTTGCCGACCGCGCCGTTCATCTTGCCGAGGATGGCAACGGCGGCGAGACGCTCGCGTGCCTGGCGCATGCGCTGCACGACGTTGGCCATTTCCTTGCCCAGGGTGGAGGGCGAGGCGGGCTGGCCGTGGGTGCGCGAGAGCATGGGCAGTGCGGCATGCTGATGTGCCATCTGCCGCAGGGTGTCGATGATCCTGTCGATGGCCGGCAGCAGCACCTGGTCGCGGCTGCCTTTCAGCATCAGGCCGTGCGAGGTGTTGTTGATGTCTTCCGAGGTGCAGGCGAAGTGGATGAACTCACTGGCGGCGGCCAGTTCGGCGTGGTCAGCCACCTGCGCCTTCAGGAAGTATTCGACGGCCTTCACGTCGTGGTTGGTGGTGCGCTCGAAGGTCTTGATGGCTTCGGCCTCGGCATCGCCGAAGTTGTCGACGATGGCGTGCAGGCGCTGGCGTGCTTCGGCGCTGAAGGGCTTGAGTTCGGGCAGGCCGGCGTCGGACAGCGCGATGAGCCAGGCCACTTCGACCTGCACGCGGTGACGCATGAAGGCGGCCTCGGACCAGTAGGAGCGCAGGGGTGCCACCTTTGCGGCGTAACGGCCGTCGAGCGGTGACAGGGCATTGAGGGCGTGGATATCAGTCATGGCCGCAATTTTACGGCATGACACGCTGTCTGATGCACCGGCAAGCCCGCGCCCCGGCATCCGAAGTCTGTCTTCAGGCCAGATGGAATTCAGGTGTGCGCACGCCTGCCGGTGTCCGGGCAGAGCCAGACGCGGCGCGACACACCTGGGGCTGCATCCGCCTGATGCAGCCGAAAGACCGGCTGCGCCCCTCACGGACGCCCCGGAAGGAATCAGCCCATCAGCCGCGTCAGATCATTGCCTGCCCTGCGCAGGGTATCGGCGGCATTGGGCACGCAGCGCCCGCCCTGCAGCGGCAGAGCGCTGCTGAACAGGTTCCACTGCGTCTGCAGACGGATGTAGCTGAGGGAATTGCTGACGACGCGCTCCTGCACCCAGGCATCCAGGCTCTGGCGATGCAGGGCGATGCGCGGCCAGTCCACCAGATCGGGCAGCCAGCACGCCATCACGCCCTGGCATCGCAGCTCGGCCAGTGCCAGCATGCGGCGCACCGCTCCTTCTGCATGTCCATGCCGCTTCACATCGTAGGCGGGCAGCAGCGTCTCCAGCGGTCGCATCACCGACCGTGCCATCGGCACCATCAGGCGGGCCACCTCGGGCGAGGGAGGCGTGGCGACGGAGGTAAGCACCGTTTCCCAGCGCATCGCCAGCCGTTTCATGTCCTCGGGCGAGAAACGCATGCGCAGTTCGTGCTTCACCCGACGCAGCAGCCAGCGGGATCGCTGCAGGGCATCTTTCTGCAGGCGAGCAATGTCGGCCCCCTTCCCTTCGACGGCTGCGGCAGCATAGATTTCCAGCAGCAGACAGGCTTCCGCAAGAAAATCGCACGCCACACGCCGCTGCGAAGCCGAAATGGGTGGCAGCGGGCGATGCGTGACGACGGCAGCGGAAGCGCCCGGGGCGAGCAGCAGGGCGACACCTGCCTGCAGCAGCGCACGACGCACACGGAGAGGCCGGTACGGCTCAGCCGCATGGCTCTGCAGGGCATCGGTCAACGAAACATCGACCCGCGAGGCGTCGGCATCTGCAGCACGAACCGCAGCAGCCGACCCCGGGGTCGATCTCCGGCGGTCGGTATCCATTCTTTTGGGGCATCTGGTTGGGAATGGACACCATGTTCAGCGATGGGCAGGGAATCAGCCAGCCGCTGCGGATGAACGGCCACCGGCAGAGGCTATCAGGCAGCCGCCGAGGCAGACATCCCCATCGTAGAAGACCGCCGACTGCCCGGGCGTGACGGCCCATTGCGGCTGCTGGAAAGCCACCTGGATGGTGTGCTCCCGGCAGGCGGCACCGCCCTGCCCGGCTTCTGCGCCAGCCGCGTGCCCCGACCCGGCGGACTGCGCCGCCACGGCCCCCGACTCAGCACCGGACACGCTGCCCGGAGGCACGGCATCATCCTCCAGCCAGGCCACAGCATCGGCCTGACGGTAACGGCATTTCACACCGTAGTGCCGGCCGGGCTCGGGAGCATCGCCGATCCAGTGGACATCGCGCCCCACCAGCCGGTGCGACAGCAGCATCGGGTGATCGTGTCCGCGCACCACCACCAGCGTGTTGGTGGCCAGATTCTTTTCGGCCACGAACCAGGGCGTGCCATCGGCGTTGTCCTTGCGGCCGCCGATGCCGATGCCCTTGCGCTGACCCAGCGTGTAGAACGACAGCCCGATGTGCTCACCGACCTTCACGCCACGATCATCGACCATCGGCCCGGGCTGGGTGGGCAGGTAGCGCGACAGGAACTCGCGGAAGGGACGCTCGCCGATGAAGCAGATGCCGGTGGAGTCCTTCTTGGTGGCGTTGGGCAGGCCGATGCGGGCTGCGATCTCCCGCACCTCGGGCTTGGTGATGTTTGCCAGCGGAAAGACGGCCGCGCCCAGCTGATATTGATTGAGCCTATGCAAAAAATAACTCTGGTCTTTATTTGCGTCGGCTCCCCGCAACAGCTCGACCCGGCCATCGGGGCGATGACGGTTGCCTGCGTAGTGCCCGGTGGCGATGCGGTCGGCGCCCAGGGCGAGGGCATGGTCGAGGAACGCCTTGAACTTGATCTCGGCGTTGCAGAGCACGTCGGGGTTGGGGGTGAGCCCAGCCTCATGGGCTTCCAGGAAGATGCGGAACACCCTGTCGCGGTAGTCTGCCGCGAAGTTCACAGCCTCCAGGTCGATGCCGATGACATCAGCCACGCTGGCCGCGTCGAGCAAGTCCTGCCGGGTGGAACAGTACTCACTGTCGTCATCGTCTTCCCAGTTCTTCATGAACAGGCCCGTGACCTGCCAGCCGGCCTCTTTCAGCAGCCATGCGCTGACGGCGGAGTCAACCCCGCCAGACAGCCCCACCACAATCTGACGGCCTTCGCCGTCCGGTATCGCGTATTTCATGCAATCATTGTAGTTGTTGGAAATTGAAAAACCACAGAAGGATCAGCTCATGAGAATTGGGGTTCCAAGGGAGCGCCGTGCGGGTGAAACCCGCGTTGCCGCCACACCGGAAATCATCAGGAAACTGGTCAAGGCTGGCCACGAGGTCGTGGTCGAGCGCGACGCGGGCACAGCGGCCGACATCACCGACGCTGCCTACGAGGAAGCCGGTGCAAAGCTGGTGGACGCCGCCGAAGCCTTCGGCGCCGAGCTGGTGGTGAAGGTGCGGGCACCTCAGGACGACGAAATCGCAAAACTGAAGTCCGGCAGCGTGCTGCTGGGCATGCTGAACCCCTTCGACGCCGAGGGTCTGGACAAGCTGGCCAAGGCCGGGGTTCATGCCTTCGCACTCGAAGCCGCCCCCCGCACCACGCGGGCGCAGAGCCTCGACGTGCTGTCGTCGCAGGCCAACATCGCCGGCTACAAGGCCGTGCTGGTGGCGGCCAACATCTATCAGCGCTTCTTCCCGATGATGATGACGGCAGCCGGCACCGCCAAGGCGGCCCGCGTCGTCATCCTGGGTGCCGGCGTGGCCGGTCTGCAGGCCATCGCCACCGCCAAGCGTCTGGGCGCGGTCATTGAGGCCTCCGACGTGCGCCCGGCCGTGAAGGAGCAGATCGAGTCGCTGGGTGCCAAGTTCATCGACGTGCCCTACGAGACCGACGAGGAGCGTGAAGCTGCAGCCGGCGTGGGCGGCTATGCCCGGCCGATGCCCCCCTCGTGGCTGGAACGTCAGGCCAAGGCCGTGGCCGAGCGCATCAGGCAGGCCGACGTGGTCATCACCACCGCCCTCATCCCCGGCCGCCGTGCTCCGCGTCTGGTCACGAAGGAGATGGTCGAATCCATGCGCCCCGGCTCCGTCATCGTCGACATGGCGGTGGAACAGGGCGGCAACTGCGAACTGTCGCAGGCCGACCAGGTGGTGCGCCACAACGGCGTGAGCATCGCCGGCGTGGGCAACCTGCCTTCGATGGTGGCTGCCGATGCCTCGGCCTTCTATGCCCGCAACGTGCTCGACTTCCTCAAGCTCATCATCAATGACGAGAAGAAGTTCCACATCAACCTGGAAGACGACATCGTCAAGGCGTGTCTGGTGGCCAGCGAAGGCAAGGTGCTGCGCCAGCAGTAAGCCGCCCTTCCGCCCGCCCCGACAACCCGACTTCCCGTATCAGAGGTTCGCATGGAAATCGTCAACCCCACCATTCTTAACCTGATCATCCTCGTTCTGGCGATCTACGTCGGCTATCACGTCGTCTGGAACGTCACCCCCGCCCTGCACACCCCGCTGATGGCCGTCACCAACGCCATCTCGGCCATCGTCATCGTCGGCGCCATGCTGGCGGCTGCGCTCACCGAAACCGGACTGGGCAAGACGATGGGCCTGCTGGCCGTCATTCTCGCAGCGGTCAACGTGTTCGGCGGATTCCTCGTCACCCGGCGCATGCTGGAAATGTTCAAGAAGAAAGAGCCGAAGAAGGCCGAGGAAAAGGCATGAAGAAGCATCCTGCCCTGCCTTTCCCCGGAACCGCCCCTGCTGCCTGCGGGCATTCGTCGATTTCTAGCGCTGGAGTTTGCTGATGAGCATGAATCTCGTCGTTCTTCTTTATCTCGTCGCCTCGGTGTGCTTCATCCAGGCGCTCAAGGGTCTGTCGCACCCCACCACCTCGCGTCGCGGCAACGTCTTCGGCATGGTCGGCATGGCCATCGCCGCCTGCACCACGGTGGGCCTCATCATCAAGCTGCAGGGTGAGATGGGCACCCAGGCCGATGGCGGTGGCATCGCGCTCGTCATGCTGGGCCTCCTGGTCGGTGGCTCGCTGGGCACCATCATGGCCAAGCGCGTCGAAATGACCAAGATGCCCGAACTGGTCGCCTTCATGCACTCGATGATCGGTCTGTCGGCCGTGTTCATCGCCATTGCCTGCGTGGCCGAGCCCTGGGCCTTCAACATCGTCCAGCGCGGCGAGCCCATCCCCATCGGCAACCGCATCGAGTTGTTCATCGGCACCTTCGTGGGCGCCATCACCTTCTCCGGTTCGGTCATTGCCTTCGGCAAGCTGTCGGGTAAGTACAAGTTCCGCCTGTTCCAGGGCGCGCCTGTCATTTTCGCCGGCCAGCACAAGCTGAACCTCATCCTCGCCATCGCCATGCTGGTCCTCGGCATCTGGTTTGCCATCACGCAGAGCTGGCTGCCCTTCTGGCTGATGACGGCCATCGCCTTCGTGCTGGGCGTGCTCATCATCATCCCCATCGGCGGTGCCGACATGCCGG
>JAUNHU010000241.1 GCA_030523825.1 Lautropia sp.
GAAATTGCCGAGCTTGCCGAGGCGGCCTACCGCATCATCGGTTGCGAGGGCTGGGGGCGTGTCGACATCATGCTGGATGACGAGACGGGGCGGCCGTGGTTGCTTGAAGTCAATACATCGCCGGGCATGACCGGACACTCGCTGGTGCCGATGGCAGCACGTGCTGCAGGCATTTCCTACGAGGATCTGGTGCTCGGATTGGCTGCAACTGCATCGTTGAAGATACAACGTGGTGTTGCATCGGAGGCTATTGCGTGAATTTGTGGCATGATCCGCGCGCGCTTACTGCAATCGCCAACAGTCTGGCGATGGCTGCGTTCGTCTGCCTGCTGCTGGCAGGCATCTGGTGGATTGGCCAGCGTCCGGCATTCGATCTGCTTGAGATCGAGGTCGGGCCGGTCAGTGGCCGGTCGCTGGATCATGTCGACGAGCAGAAGATGGTGGACCAGGGGGTCGACCGTCTTGATGGAAATTTCTTTACGGTGGGACTGGACCGGGTTCGTGAGCATTTCGAGCAGATACCGTGGGTACGGCGTGCCGAAGTGCGGCGCATCTGGCCCAACCGCCTCTTTGTGGCGCTGGAAGAACATCAGGTGCTGGCGCGCTGGAAAAGCGAAGGCGACGGTCGTTTCGTGAACACGCATGGGGAACTCTTTTCGGTGAATTCCGCTGAACTGGCCAACCGGGGGCCGATGCTGGAACTGTCGGGGCCGGTGGGCAGCCAGGCACTCGTGGCGCGTCGCTACGATGAGCTGGCGCGTCAGCTGGTGCCGCTGTCGATGCGGCCGGTGGCGCTGATGCTGTCCGAACGCCAGTCGTGGACGGCATTGCTCGACAGTGGCATCACGTTGCGCATGGGGCGCGACGAGGGGCTGCCGGTGGCTGATCGGGTGGCGCGCTGGGTCACGGCGCATCCGCTCATCCAGGCTCGCCTCAACGGCCGTGCCGATGTCATCGACCTGCGTTATCCCAATGGTTTTGCCGTGCGTGCGCCCGGTGCGCTGGAGCCGGACTCCGATGACAATCTTCCCAGTCACAACTTTCATTGATTCCCGGTACTGACCATGACGAGAGAAAACACCGAACTGCTGGTTGGTCTGGACATCGGCACCTCGAAGGTGGTGGCGGTGGTGGCCGAGCTGCACGCCGATGGCGACATCGAGGTGATCGGCACCGGCCAGCATGAATCCAATGGCCTGAAGAAGGGGGTGGTGGTCGATATCGAGAAGACCGTTGCCTCCATCCAGGCTGCGCTCGAAGAAGCCGAGCTTACGTCCGAGCGCAAGATCCAGCAGGTCGTCACCGGCATCGCCGGCAACCACATCCGCTCCTTCAATTCCACCGGCATGGTCGCCATCAAGGACCGTGAGGTAACCGAGGCCGATGTGGTGCGCGTGCTGGAAACCGCCAAGGCCGTGGCCATCCCCACCGATCAGCAGATCCTGCACGTGCTGCCGCAGGAATTCATCATCGACGGTCAGGAAGACATCCGCGAGCCGGTGGGCATGAGCGGTGTTCGTCTCGACGTGAAGGTTCATGTCGTCACGGGCGCGGTGTCGGCCGTTCAGAACATCATCAAGTGCGTGCGTCGCTGCGGGCTGGCCGTGCAGGATCTCATCCTGCAGCCGCTGGCTTCGGCCAACGCGGTGCTCACCGTCGATGAAAAGGAACTGGGTGTCGCGCTCATTGACATCGGCGGCGGCACCACCGACGTGGCGGTGTTCGTCAACGGTTCCATCCGCCATTCGGCCGTCATTCCGGTGGCAGGCGACCAGATCACCAACGACATTGCGATGGCGCTGCGCACGCCCACGGCCGATGCCGAGGACATCAAGCTGCGTCATGGCCTCGCCAAGCCGACGCTTGCCAACCCGGGCGAGAAGATCGAGGTGCCCGGTATCGGCGACCGCGGTCCGCGCTCGCTCTCCAAGCAGGGCCTGGCTTCGGTCATCGAGCCGCGTGTCGAGGAACTGTTCATGCTGGTGCAGCAGACCATCCGCGAGTCGGGCTATGAAGAAGCCCTGTCCTCCGGCATCGTGCTCACCGGCGGGTCCAGCCTGCTGCCCGGCATGGCCGAGCTGGCAGAAGACATCTTTTTGAAGCCGGTGCGTGTGGGCGCTCCGTCGTACAGCGGCAGGCTGTCCGACGTGGTGCGCACGCCCCGCTACGCCACCGCGATGGGGCTGGTCGAGGAAGCTCGCCAGCAATGCCTGAAGGGGCGAAAGGTTGCCGAGCAGTCGGGTTCCTTCAAGGACACGATTCGCCGGATGAAGGAATGGTTTTTCGGGAGTTTCTAAGCAA
>JAUNHU010000242.1 GCA_030523825.1 Lautropia sp.
GGCGCCAGTGTTGACGGACCCGGCAGGCCGCAGCAGCATTCTTTCCGGAGGCGCCAGCGGGCGGGTGGCCCGGCCACGAGCCGGAGCACCCGACCCGACGATGCGCCCTCACCTGCCGTGATCTGCCCCCTGGGGAGCCGGGCACGGCAGGTGCGTGACGGCCGGCTGACGCACAGGGCGACAGCCGGCCATCGGTGAGGCAAGATCAGGCCTCGTCGCCTTCCTCTGCCTCGGCCTCGTCGGCGCCGTCTTCCTCGGAAGCGGCCTTGACGGTTTCCTGCAGCGCAGCGGCCTTGCCTTCGAGGATGGCATCGGCCACGCCACGGGCATAGAGACGCACGGCACGGCCGGAGTCATCGTTGCCGGGGATGACGTAGTCAACGCCTTCGGGCGAGTGGTTGGTATCGACCACGGCCACGATGGGCACGCCCAGCTTGCGGGCTTCGGTGACGGCGATCTTGTGATAGCCGACATCGACGATGAACAGCGCATCGGGCAGACCGTTCAGGTCCTTGATGCCACCCAGGCTGGACTGGAGCTTGGCCAGTTCGCGGGTGAACAGCAGGGCTTCCTTCTTGGTCATCTGGTCGAGCGCGCCGTCTTCCACGGCCTGCTCCATGTCCTTCAGGCGCTTGATCGAGCCCTTGACCGTCTTGAAGTTGGTGAGCATGCCGCCCAGCCAGCGCTCGTCGACGTAGGGCATGCCGGCACGTGCAGCTTCCTCGGCGATGATCTCGCGCGACTGACGCTTGGTGCCCACGAACAGGATGGTGCCCCGGTTGGCCGCCAGCTGACGCAGGTAGCGGGTGGCTTCCTGGTACTTGGCCAGCGTCTTTTCGAGGTTGATGATGTGAATCTTGTTGCGATGGCCGAAGATGTAGGGGGCCATGCGCGGGTTCCAGAACCGGGTCTGGTGTCCAAAGTGAACACCGGCTTCGAGCATCTGGCGAATCGTGACTGACATAAAGAGTGAAAACTCCGATACAGGGTTGACCATACCCCGGAACCTGCACGCTGCGAACCCTGCCCCCTGTGCGACATGCGCCGCAAGCGGGGCCGGGCACCCTTGCATCGTGACATCGACAGCGCAGATGTGAGGAAAACATCGGCGGCTGCCGGGAAAATCCGATCGGTCCGGGGCCTTGTGATGCCGATCAGATGCCACCCCCCCATTGGGCCGGCACCTCGGCGTCCGGGATTCTAGCATCCAATGGCTGCCCACGTGGCCCGACCATCGGGCACATCATCATTTCGCCGCCATCCCCTGCCTGCAGAACGCCCCAGCAGCCACGGAAGGCTGCGGGAATGTGGCACAGGCCCCGCCGGGCCAGTCGCACCGGGGCTGGCCCGACATTCGGTTACCATTCCTGACTGGCCTTCTCCGGTGTCGGGCACTGCCCGGCACCTTGTTTTCCGGCAGCACGGAAGCTCATCATCCATGTCCATCAAGATCAAGACCCCTGAACAAATCGAGAAGATGCGCGTTGCCTGCCGCCTGGCAGCCGAAGTGCTCGATTTCATCACGCCACACGTGAAGGCAGGTGTCACCACCGAAGCACTCGATGCCCTCTGCCACGACTACATGGTCAATCAGCAGGGCACCATCCCGGCGCCGCTCAACTATGCGCCCCCGGGCCACAAGCCCTACCCCAAGTCGATCTGCACCTCGCTCAACCACCAGATCTGCCACGGCATCCCCGGCGAGCGCGTGCTGAAGAACGGCGACATCCTGAATATCGACATCACGGTCATCAAGGATGGCTGGCACGGCGACACCAGCCGGATGTTCATCGTCGGCCAGCCCTCGGTCATCGCAAAGCGGCTGGTGGACACCACCTTCAAGGCCCTCTGGATCGGCATCGAGCAGGTGAAGCCCGGCGCTCACTTCGGCGACATCGGTCACGCCATCCAGACTTTTGCCGAAGGCGAAGGCTTCTCGGTCGTGCGGGAGTTCTGCGGCCACGGCATTGGCCGGGGCTTTCACGAGGAGCCGCAGGTGCTGCACTATGGCCGTCGCGGCACCGGCCCGGTCATGGAGCCCGGCATGATCTTCACCGTCGAGCCGATGCTGAATGCCGGCCGGCGCGAAATCCGCGAACTGGCCGACGGCTGGACGGTGGTCACGAAGGACCACAGCCTGTCGGCCCAATGGGAACACACCCTGGTGGTCACACCCACCGGCTATGAAATCCTGACGATGTCGGCAGGCGTGCAACCGAAGCCGGAACTGCCATGACAGCCTCCCGGGCCGTGCCAGATGACCCCGGCGCCGCCCGGAACGGAACCGGTGCGTCCGA
>JAUNHU010000060.1:0-5390 GCA_030523825.1 Lautropia sp.
CGGCCTGGTCCCGTCATGGCCGTGGCTGGAGCTTCAACCTCCATTTGCGTCTCTTGGCTAAAGCGTTGGCTAATTACCTGGTTTACCTGAAACTGAGTCTCACTCAAAGCATGGAGCAACTGTTGCCGTACCAGATGGTCCGCCACTGCGCGGGCTTGCTGGGTAGTGCTGATACCCAGGCTACGGATTGCTGTGAGGGTGAGCGGCTCGCCGTCTGGCAGTGACAGCGCCAACGCCAGCACATCCGCCTGCTTGGGCGTCAAGTTCGCTCCCAGGGTATGGTGAAAGCGGCGCATGGCCTCGGTTAGCAGGGGTTTATTGGTCAACACCAGCTCAAAATCCTTGCGCGCCTTGTCGTTATTCAAGATAGGGGGCGTGCGCCCCAGCTCATGCCAGTTACGGAAAATGGCGCGAATACCGGTTCCTGCTTGATCTGACAGACCTATGCGGCGAAACGCCTTTACGATGGCAGGGTTACGGACTTCCTTTTCGGTGGGGTCCAGCAGCTCGGCTTCGGTTGCAAATGCGTCGCCCGGGTTCCAGAATATCGTGCGGTCGGTAAACAGCTTGATGGAGGCTTTGCGCCCGTGATCGCCATAGTCCTGGTGAATCAGCAAGTTGATGGCAGCCTCACGGAAGGCCACGTAGTCGGGAGGGTCATCGTTGCGGCGAAGCGTCGTTGGATCGAGCGAGAACGGATGTTCGGCAATGCGCATATAGCGCGCGACCAAACCCTGCCATGTCTGAAAGATGTTCTCCTCGAACACATAGCGATCATGCCAGCGCTGCTCTGCTGACCATGTTTCAAAAGCCGTGTCGATGCGCTGGTAGTCCAGCACCGGTCTGGGCAAAATCTGGCGCACAAAACGGCCTGTGCCGAACAGCAGAACGCCCGCACGGGTAGGGTACAGCTTGCTACCCTGCTCGACAACGTAATTCCAGTTCAGCAGAAAAGCAATCGGGTCGCTTATCTCGGCATGCTCAGGATTGCGACGTGCAAACTGGGCTTGGTACCACTTGACGGTACTCAGATCGAAGCAAGCATCCGTGGCAAGCTCGGTCAACACCGCGCCGTCATACCGCTCTTGTGCGGCATCGCGTAAAAGACGCTCCAGCTCACTTTGAGTAACCTGTTCATCGCCTGCGCCACGACGCAGGTAAGTTTGGCGCGGATCTCCCTTGAGATAAATCGGCTTCTCCATGCGCTGTACTTCAGGGACGTGAAAGGCAAACACATGCTTGTTGTCCAGTTCAAAGCGATGGGGCGTTACCCCGATAACCCGATTCAGCTTCTGCCCGCTACGCAGCACCGCCAGAAAATCGTTCTGAACTTTGTCCGGCTCATCAACGCCGGTCACTTCCAGTCGGCCATTAACTTCGCTCACGCCAAACACAAGCCAGCCGCCTGCCGTATTGGCAAAGGCTGAAACGGTCTTGTAGGCATCTTCCGGCACACTGCGCTGGGCCTTCTTGCACTCGAAGTCGTTCCATTCGATGCCGTCAAGCCGTTCCAGCAGTTCGTCCTGATTCATCGGGTGGCTCCACCTGGCGTCATCAGATACCGTCCTCGCTGCGCGTGAGCGCCATGTCGTACAGCGTGAGCAGCTTTTCGTCTTCTTGCAGCGTCTCGTCGGGTAGCTTGTTGGCAACGGCGAGGATGGTGGCGTAGTCTTTCTTCGCCCAGGCGTCGCGGAAGCCCGCGCGCAGCACTTCAAGGCGTGACTCCCTGATTTTGCGTCCGGTAAAGGCCTTGTACTGCTCGAACTCCTTCAGCAGGGCCTTCTCACGCTTCTTCTCCAGGTCCTGTGCTTTGTTCGGGTCGGGCACATACCAGCGATCTTGCGCTTTGGCGATCAGGCGAGGATCGTTTTTCTCCAGCCCGCGCAGGTCGTGGTAGTTGGTGGAAAGGTAGCGGTGAATCTGGGTGGGCACTTCGCCGGTGCCCTCGAAGCGCAGGAAGTTGGCTTCCAGTAACGCCGAGAGTTCCGGGCGGGTTTCATGCTTCTTCCAGCCAGCGCCCAGTTGCTTGATGAACTCGGGGTGAATGTTCTGATAGGTGGAAGGTCGCGCCTTGAGGAAGCCTGCCACCCAGTCGATAGCGCTGCGTTCGTCGGCAACAAACAGCTCCATCTGTGGTGCTTGCGCGGTCTGCGCTCGTTTCTTGTCGTACTCGGCCACTTGCTCGGGAAGAAAGGCCATGCCATCGCGTTCGGGGAGGCGGGTACGCAGGCCAGAGAGGAACTCATCGCTGGAAAGTGGCACGGGCGCGTCGTGTCGAACAAACCAGGCTACCAGCCTGTCGTAAATACGACGTGGGTCACGCTCGACGATGAACTCCAACTCGCCATCCTTTATCTTGGTAACGGAAAGGTTGTGCAAATGTGTTTGCACAAAGTCCCAAGCAGACTCGACAGTCGCGCCGCTTTTCTTGAGGCGATCTTCCAGGCCGCCATTGGGCTTGTAGGCCGAAATCACCAGGTCTTGCTTCACAGCGGTGGTGGATGTGACCTGTCGATAGCTGCCTTGTACCTTGTCCAGTGCCGTGACTTCTGCCACCACAAAACCCGCCTGCTGCAAGGCAACCTGAATGGCGTTCCATACAGCTGCCTTGCTGTTGGAAAACACCACTGTCATCCAGCGCCCGGGCTTCAGCACGCGGTTGTACTCGGCAAAGCAGCGTTGCATCAGGTGCTGGTACTCAGGCAACGCCTTGTGCTTGAATTTGTCGATGATGGCTTCCGGCTTGGCATCGGTGGTTACACCATGCCACGCCTCTACCAGAAAGTTCAGATCTGCGTAGTAGATGTTCTCGCCGAAGGGCGGGTCGGTAAATATATAATCGATGGAGTTGTCGGGTAGCGGCAAATGTGCTGTTGTGCTGGTGTCGAATATTGTGTTGCCAGTATTCGATTTAAAGTCGTTAAAAACTTTTTCGAGCCGACTCAGTTTCCCTGACAGCACATACCATGGTGTTAGCTCCGAGTGTTGAGAAGGGACATAATATACTCCTTTCATGTACTGTGACACTTGAGAGAAGCCTGTTGGACGATAAGAGTTGAGCGCTGTCAAATTCCAAACCGCCTGTTCAACCATAAAGATCATAAAGGCACGAATTCGTGCGTCTGGGTACGCTTGGGCCTTCGCCCACAGCATGCCCATGGCCTGTGCCGCTCGCGGAAGGTAGAAGTGGTGAACATGGGTGAACCCCTTGGGCGCAATCCTCGATCCATGGTACATGTCCTCCAAGGGAAAGCGGCTGGTCGGCATCGATGCAGGTAGAGGCATGGCTTCGATATTCGCCAGTATTGCCAAATCCGTTGCATCCGGCGCTTTCTCGTAGCGTGTTTTGTCGACTGTGTAGGCTATGATGGACGGCTGGAATTTCACTCGCTGCCACGATTGGCCTGTGGCCGGATCTGCGCGAGTTTCCAGTACACGTTCCAGCCTGTCTTTGTTTAATTGAGCACTGCAATGTGGGCACGGAAATACCTCGCGCACACGCTTGCTCACGTCTTCGAGTGCTTCATCGAGAAAGTTCACTGTCCCTGCGCATTCTGGGCAACTGAACACCTCGCTCCACACCGTGTATTCGATGCGACCACGGGTCTTGCCATCGCTGTGCAGGGTTTCATACATCCAACCGATTTCCTGCTCCAGTTCCTGAAGCAATTGCTTGCCAGCCTTGGAAAAGGCGCCCACATCGAAAGGAGTGTTGTAATTGGCGCCAATGAAGGTGGCTGCGGGAGACAAGTCATTCAGCACGGCACGGCGCGCGCCCCACTTTGGGGTAGCGCGGCCATCCTTCTTCCATGCCTGTTCCAGCTCAAACCGGTAGCTGGCAGGGGCTGTTCCGCACCACTGCGCAGCCACGCCGGTCATGCCAGAGCCGGCAAAGCCGTCCAGCACCACGTCGCCGGGCTCGGTGTAGTGCAGGATGGACGGCACAATGGCCAGATGTGGCACCTTGGTGTGGTAGCTGTGAGCTTTGTAGATGGCATCGGTCTTGCCGACACTCACATCAATCGCCAGTGGCTCACGGCTGTACTTCACCGTTGGGTCATAGGGTTTGCCATAGTGCGCCACAAAATCCGCAAGCCACGGGTTGGGGCAGGCGGTGTAATACGGTGGGTCAGACATGGCAAGGATGGCTTCGTCTGTGCCGTGTGGGAAACCTTCCTGCTTACGGAATTCTGGGTCTTTCAGCTTCTCTGCCAGCAACTTCAGAAAGTGTTCGCGGCGTGCATTATCGCTGGGGAAGGTTTGGCCCAGGCATTCGACGGTGTGCTCGACACTTTCGTGTTCCATGAAAAGTTCGTTCATGTGTTGACTCTTGTTGTTGTTGGACAACGGTGTATCCCGACTCTTGCCATTTCTTGATTACGTAGGCTTTGAATTCCGGGATGGGCTTGGCGGCCACAATCCTCACAAGTTCAGTTCCTGCCTTGGTGAGAAGGGTGTGTCCGATGTCCATGGCATTTTCATTGTCCTGTGTCATTTCAAGCACAACAGGCTCTCCGTAGTAGTGAACGGCGAACCTGTTGGGGAAAATTCATGGCATCACTCAATCACAAATCTCAGCTTGCTGGCGTCTTTGCCCTTGCTATGTTCGCTGATCAGTGCGTCAAAACGCTTGCGCAGATCATCTGGCGTGGCAGGTGAGCCCCCTTGCAGCAGGGTTTGACGCAGTTCGTCGGTGGTAATGGTGACCTTCTCCAGACCGGACAGGGCTTCTTGCACGGCACCGACGAAGTCGGCGGAGGGCGACTCTGGTAGTCTGCGCGTGGCGAGGAAAGCGTCGATCAGCTTCTTGGCCGAAGGCGACAACAGGCCCAGACTGTCCTGAGTGAAGGGGTCTTCCAGGTTTTCCAGCAGGGTCTGTTGCCAGTTTGCCTGCAACTGATTCAGATCGTTGTCCAGCTTGCTCAGATGGCTGGCGGCGGGTAGCAGTTCTTGTTGTTCAGCAGATGGGCGGAACTGGCAGTGCGGACAGATTGGGGTGGTGAGCAGTGTTGGTTCGTCCAGAGCGAAGCAGCTTTTCAGGTTGTTGAGATTGTCTTCAAAGGCGGTAAGCTGGCTGGTGGGCATCAAGGACACGCCTGCCAGCATGCGCAGGGATTGCAAGCGCTCGTCGCGGCGTAGCGCGTTGCGGGTTTTCTCCTCGGAGACGCCAAGCCGTGCCTTGCTATGGCTGGCGATGTAGGCGGTGATGTAGTCTTTCTTGAGCTGTACCAGCGTCTGGCGGAGTCCATTGAGTACGGTAGATATGTGCTCGGTGGTTCGGTCTTCGCTCAATTTGTCGAACAGCCCTTTGCGGATGGCTTCGGCTTGTTTCACCCAGTCGTGATCGGGCTGCAAGACCATCTCCGCCTGCGAGAGATAGGATGCGGTGC
>JAUNHU010000060.1:5490-17270 GCA_030523825.1 Lautropia sp.
GTTTCGCCCTGATTGGCCTTTTGTGCCAGGCCAGAGGGTAGATCGAGCAACTCGAACAGAGCACGCAGTACCGCGAGGTTGATTTCCTTGGGGGCTTCGATGTGCTT
The DNA here is from genome assembly GCA_030523825.1 of Lautropia sp. GTDB lineage: Bacteria > Pseudomonadota > Gammaproteobacteria > Burkholderiales > Burkholderiaceae_E > Lautropia. Next base: position 5,598 of record JAUNHU010000060.1, read on the forward strand.
GAAAACACTGAGTTCGTCGAGTGAGCGTTCGGCCAGCAGTGCTAGCTTGCCGGAGTCGATTTTGTCTCCCGCGATGGAAAGCACGATGTCGCCGGAATAAACTAGCGTGCCCAGTACCACGACCAGCAGATCGGGTTCGAGGCGGAGCCTGCTTGGCGCGAAATATTCCACGTCATTTGCACCGGTGACCAGTTCATTGCGGTTAAGCACTTGTCCGTGGCCTTTGGCTTTGAGGCGATTCAGCACGTCTTGCGCGTAGCGCGAATTGGCTGGGTCGATGCGTTCGCCATCAAGCATCTCCAGCGCGTCGAGAACGGCTATTGCGTCTTTTGTGCGCGTGCCGCCTGCCAGCGCACGCAACGTGCTGGTGATGAGCGATTTGCGGTTGGCTTCGGTAACCAACACCGAAAACCTGGGATACTCGGGTGCAATGTCTGAGAAATGCTGAGCCAGGATCAAACCGGAGACTGTGTTCACAATGTCGCGGAAGTTGATCTTGTCCTGTGGCCCCAAGCGCGCTCGGTCACGCAGTGACACGCCCTTGGCCCAGTCTTGCAGCGTCTTAGCCCTGCCTTGATAGGTGACTTCAAACGCGGTAAGCTGCTTCTCCTGAAGCCATTTGCTCATGTCGCGCAGGGCGTCTTGTGCTTTGGACTGGTAAATGGCCTTGGCTCCGCCGCTGGCGGTAGAGGCCAGGTCCAGTGAGGCAGCGTACTGGGAAAGGAAGCGCTTGATGTCCTCGTCGGGAGATTTCAGACGAAAGAAGACTTCGTCCGGTTGCTGCGTGTCAGTAAAACGCGGTTTGTCGAAGGGCTGGATGAAGTAGATGTAGAAGTCGCGCTCTGGCTGTGCCGTGGGGCGATCGTTGGGCGCACCAAAGAACAGGTAGCCCAAGCGCTCGACGCGGTGTTCCTGCCACTCGATCTGGTACTGCCAGATCTGAAAGCCCGGGTAGCGTAGATTGTCGCTGCACTCCATCAGCACCTTGACTGCGCTGTAGTAGGCGCGGTCGAGTGCATCGTCAGACAAGGCTTCTGCACGCTTCTCGATCTGGGCGTCGTAGTCGATGTCCTTTTTTAGGTCGAGATAATACTGTTCCGTGTCGGCTGCTTTGGAGATGAACTGGCCATTGACGGTTTTCAGCACCTCGCGCATCACCGTCTGTACCATCGAGTGCAGGTTCTCGGCTGGGTCACCGGGCATGTCCTCGACGCCGGGTTGGAACAGACACAGTGAGTCGCGCAGTTCGGCTGCTGTGGGGCCAATCGGTACGTGGATGTCGCCGCCGGTGCTCAGACGATGTACGGCCAAGCCGTTGATGACACGCAGCGCCATCGGCTTGTAGGCAGGGCGCGTGAACGCTTGCTGGATGCGGGATTCCAGAACTTCGGAAACCCGCAGCACTTCCTTGATGTTGGGATCTGCGCGCAAGACCTGATTGCTCTTGACCGTGTTCCAGAAGCTCTCGTAGGCGATTAGTTGCAGCCGGTCTGTGGGCACGTCCTGATCGAGGATGGCCTGCATTGCGGCCTCGATGGTCTTGAGCGCACCGCGCTTCTCGGTGAAATGAATCTGTTCGAATGTCTTTAGGTAATCCGGATGGACGGGGAACAGGCGAACGTACTCGTCCATGCGTTCGTTCATCGAACCGTAGAATTTGGCGAAGGGCTTGAGGTACTCGCGGATCTTGTTCTGCTGGTCGGCGGATTTCTTCAGTAGTCGGGCGGAGACGACGAAACTCACGTCCTGACGGTCGATCAGGATTTGCGTGAAGCGTTCGTTGACGCGACGGATACTGTCGGCTACATGCTGGAAGCGACCGCTGTCGAAGATGGCTTCCTGCACGCCTGCGACGAAACGGAATTTCAGGTGTTTGGCAACTTCTCCTATCTGGCGCAGGATGGCCAGGTCGAGCACCAATTCGTGGTCGCGGCGTGATTGCAGATATTCGAGGAACTCGTCTACCACAAGCAACAGCCCTTGATTCGGAAATTTTTCACCGAATGCGGCCATCATCTCCTCGAAGGAGTCCTTGTTGTTTAGTTCCTGATCCGCTGCTGGGAATGTGAAATCGACGCCGATTTTCTTGAGGAAGCGTTCGAGCTGCTGAGTGATGATCTGGCGCAGGGGCATTTCCAGGCCGCCAACCTCAATGCGCAGCACTTGGAATTGTCCTGCGATGGATGTCACCGCGTCCACGACCTTCGGGTGACGGATCATCGGTGCATAGGTCGCGTCCTCCGCTACTAACGACAAAACCGACATCAAGTGCGATTTACCCGTGCCGTAGTTGCCGACGATGAGCACGCCTTTGTGATCGACCGCTTCGTCGAAGCTAAGCTGTGGCACCATGAGCTTGGAAATCCGTTCGGCCATGTCGTCGGAGATGACGAAGGTCGAGACGAGCTTCTTGGCTTCGTTCGGACGGCCAGCGTCGAGCAGCTGGACAACGGATTCGATTTGCTCGAACTGGATAAGGTCTCTGTATTTCATGTTCTGGTTCCTGGCGTGCCCTGGGCCATGTCAAATACGATGGCGTCACCAAGGCTGTAGTCGCGGTGTTCGGGGTGCCCGATGCTGGCGTACACCAAGCGATTACCACGTATTTCACCCGGCCATACGGCGACGACGCGTCGAGAATGCGCCAACCGTTTGATGAGGTCGAGCGGATTGATCTTCAGGCTTGGTTCGAACAACACTTCGAGGTTGTCTAGTAATAGTGGTATGTCTCCATGCGCACCATTACAGGTGATCTCGCGCAGGAGCTGGTGTGCCGAGAAGCTGCGTTCGGACACTGGCATGGCTGCAAGTCGATGGCCTAGTTCCAGGCTGACGTTGATTGGAGTGACGTTCAATCGCTGCGCCAGCGCGCGCAGGAGCCGAGTCTTGCCGCTGTTGCCAACCAGGAGGATCAGCTTACTTTGGAGGTCGCCAATCTCCCCGACCTGCTGTTCAAGCCTGTCGAGAGCCTGAGTACTGAAAGCGCCTTGGGAGAGAGGGGGGGTCATGGCGCACCTCCGTCGGACCTGGAGTGGCTTTGCGTGTCGATACGGCTAGCAATCCAGTGATCCAGTTCAGTGCGCCGGAAGCGCCATACGCCTCCCAACTTGAACGCTGGAATCTGGCCGTTGGCCGCAAGGCGATAGACCGTGCGCCGCCCGGCTTTCAAGTAGGCAGCAACTTCGTCCAAGGTCAGAATTTCATCGTCAGCGGTTGCCATCACCTAATCTTTGCTTTGCCGATGTTGGATTTTGGTTGCCAGTGTTTGCCAATTTTGCCACAGGGGCCATATATAGACTACGGGTGCCGAGACTGGGGGGCACGATGGCTTGGTGCATGAGATTGATGCGAAATCAGAGCGGTGGCAAGTGCTTGTCGCTGATCTGCGTCGGCGGGATCAGCGAAAGGCTCCTTGGCTCGTGTTGCTCAGGCAAGCATGCCAACGGCGGCTGGGGGGCTGTCCGCTCTGGTTGTTGTGATCTTCTTTGTCCAGACATCAGACAGGGGGGGCTGCTCAACCTCCCCCCACCCGCTTCAAACAATTCTCGTAGCGGGTGTTCACCCGGTCGGCAAACCAGGCGGTGGTCAGCTTGCGGGTGATTTTCGGGCTGTTCAGCTGGATGTCGGGCACCAGGGCGCGGGGCATGGGCTTGCCGCTGCCGGCGCTGTCTGCCTGTGCAAATGCTGCCCGGTAGAGCACGGTTTTCTCGAACTCAAGGCTGTTGGCCTTCTGCAGCATGTTGCGCGCGTCGGTGTCGTTGATGCCGATGCGCTTGCCCAGCAGGCGGGCGGCGCGCTCGGTTTCGCCGGGCCGATCCATGTCGGGGTTGGCATGGTCGATCAGGTCGCCATCGGTGCTGATCTTTCTGCCGATGGCCACGGCGAGCGCACGCTGGAAAGCGGCGTTGCGGCTGGCGTAGTGTCCGGCATTGAAGTCGGCAAAGCGAAAGCGCATGGCCGGGTAGTCAGCCGGGTAGTCCAGCAGGTGAGCAATGCCGAAGTAGAGTCCGCCCCGGCGGGTGAAGACTTCGTCGCGGATGCTGCCGGCGTCGCTGTAGGGGTAGCGTTTTTCCCGCGCGTGGGCTTCGGCGTAGTCGATGGACACCTGCATGGCGCCGCCGGTGCGCACCGGGTTGAAGCGGCCAAAGAGGCGCTTGCCGAGCGGCACGCTGCCGATCATGTCCTCGAAGACGCGGCTGAGATCCAGTTCGGTGCGCGCGCCGTCGATGCGTTCGGCGTAGCTTTTGCCGTTGCTGCTGGGCAGCGCCAGGGCTGCGCTTACCATGAAGCCGGGCACGCCGTAGCGCGAGGCGCGTTCGTCGATGGCCTTGCGGGCGATGGCGGGCAGGCCGCTGACCACCGGGTTTACCTGGAAGCCGGATTCCTGTTCGATGACGGCCACGGTGGCGCAGATGCCGCCGCGGGTGATGGGCAGGCCCAGCAGGGAGAAGGCGGTCTGGATGTCGGCTGCCCAGCCGGCGCGGTCCTTCACGGTGGCGGGCACGGCGCGCTGTGCGATGTTGCGGGCGCTTTCGGGGCTGAGTCCGGCCCTGCTGTCGTCGGTGCTGCCGCCGCCGAACTGGCAGCCGGCCGTGAGGGCCAGCAGAGCCAGCGTGCCGGTCAGACGGGGCAGGCGGGCAACATGACGCTGCCGAGGGCGCGTACAGCGTTCTGCCGGCATCATGGGTTTCGCCGGGCAGGTAGGCAGCGCTACCTGCTGGCCGGCCACGGGGGGCAGGCGCAGGGTGAGGGGGAAGGGCGGCAGCGCCCGGCCCGGGGCGTTGGCCGGGGCACGCACCGTGGCGTGCGAAGGGGTTGTGTGAGGCACCATGAGGTTGCAAACGGACACAAAAGTGCAGGATACCGCTATCCTCGCGTGCTTTGCAGCAACTTGCCAGCAAATCATGGCGAGATTGCGAAATCTCGACGTTCTGGTCACGGTTTCTTGCAGCGTGCACCGCGATGGCGGTGTTCAATGCAGGATTGATTGGGCGCAGGCAGGCGCCCCGGCAAGGGCGTATCGGCCGGGGCATGTCATGCCAGGCTGAAGCGGGCAGGGGGCCCGTCGGTGTCATGTGTCGGGTTTTCTGCTTCTGCCAGGGGTCGAGGGAGGTGGTGTCGTGGGCGTCCGGATAGGGATTGGAGTCAAGCTGTTTGCGTCGGTGCTGCTGGCCAGCGTGACGATGGCGGTAGCCGTCGGCATCGCATCGCGGGTGAGCTTTCAGCGCAGCTTTCTCAGCTATCTGAACGAGCTGGACAGCAAGCGCATGGAGGCGCTGACAGCCATCCTGGCCCAGCAGTGGCGGGAGGAGGGGCCGCAGCACGGCTGGGAGATGCTGCGCGGGCGCGAGGAACTCTGGCGACGCATCGTCCGCCATGCCGGCTACCGGGTCTATGGTGACGGCCTGTCACTGCTCGACCTGCCGCCGCTGTCCTTCCCGCACGACCGGGATCATGCCGGTGCCTTGGGCCATCGGCCGCTGGTGCCTGGCGAGGCCTCGGTGAATATGTGGTGCGGTGATGGCAACCCGCAGCGGCATCGTGCCGAGACGATCTGGCGTCAGGCCAGTGCACTGATCCAGTCCGGATGGCCTCCGCCACCGCCACCGCTTCCACCGGGGCATCTGCGTCCTCCCCGGCATTTGCCGCTGGATGAGGGGCCGCTGATCGGCCGGGCGGAGCCGCCGCCCCCGCCCCCGCCACATCATGAGGTTTTCGTGCCCCCGCACGACATCCCTCCGGTGACGGGCGAGGGAGGGGGCGATGCGGCGACACGCATGACCCTGCAGGATGCACAGGGCAAGTACGTGGTGGGCAATCCGTTGCCGGGGCCGGAAGCCAAGTATGAACCGATCCTGGTGGACGGCACCGTGACGGGCTGGGTGGTGAGCATGCCCTTCGATGAAGTGACCGACTCGGCGGATCTGGCCTTCAAGGAGCGACAGGAGCGGGTTGCCTGGTATGTGGCGCTGCTGGCGGTGCTGATGGCCGGGCTGATTGCCTGGGTGCTGGGGCGCGGCACGCTGGTGCCGGCCCGCCGGCTGGCACAGGCGGCACACGAGCTTGCGCGGGGCAACTACGGCATCCGGGTGCAGCCCGAGGCACAGGACGAGCTGGGCGATCTGTCCCGGGTGTTCAACCGGCTGGCCAACACCCTGCAGCAGAACGAGAACATGCGGCGCGCCTTCATGGCCGACGTGTCGCACGAGTTGCGCACGCCGCTGTCGATCATGCGTGGCGAGCTGGAGGCTGTGGAAGATGGTCTGCAGCCGCTGGACGAGCGGCTGGTGCAGTCCCTGCAGGCGGAGGTCTATTCCCTCGCCAAGCTGGTGGATGACATTCACGTGCTGTCGATGGCCGAGGTGGCGGCGCTCTCCTACCAGTGGCAGCCGGTGGACGTGGTGGATCTGGTCGATACCGATCTGCCGGGCTGGCAGGAGCGGCTGGCCGGGAAGGGGCTGGGCCTGAAAAGGATTGGCCTTGTGGATAGAATCACGGTGTCGGGCGACCCGGACCGCTTGCGGCAGGTGTTCAACAACCTGATGGAGAACGCCGTGCGCTATGTGGATGCCGGGGGCGCCGTCGAGGTCGGCATCCAGACCGAGGCAGGCCATGTGTCTGTCACGGTGGATGATTCCGGGCCGGGCATGCCACCCGAGGAGCATGCCCGCCTGTTCGACCGTTTCTATCGCCGGGAAGCGTCGCGCAACCGGGGCACGGGCGGCTCCGGTCTCGGCCTTGCCATCTGTCGTGGCATCGTCGAGGCACATGGCGGCAGCATCGCTGCCATGCCGTCCCCGCTGGGTGGTTTGCGCATTCGTATCACCTTGCCCATTACGGGTTCTTCGGGAGGAAGTGTCTGATGCCGCAGCAGAATCTCTGGTCGGCGCCCAATCGTCCGCTGCAATTGCTGGTTGTCGAAGACGAGCCGAAACTGGCCGTGCTCGTTTGCCGCTATCTCGATGCGGCCGGGTTCCAGACAGGTATCCTGGCGGACGGCAATCTGGTGGTCGACGCGGTGCGCAACAATCAGCCGGATCTGGTGCTGCTCGACCTGATGCTGCCGGGGCGTGACGGCATCGACATCTGTCGGGAGATCCGCACCTTTTCTTCGGTGCCCATCATCATGATGACGGCGCGTGTCGAGGAAATCGACCGGCTGCTGGGGCTGGAGCTGGGCGCCGATGACTACATCTGCAAGCCCTTCAGTCCGCGTGAAATGGTGGCACGGGTGCGTGCCGTGCTGCGTCGCACGCTGGCAGCCGGCAAGCCGGCCGCTTCGTCCGAGGAAGGGCGCGCAGGTGTCGAGTCGGGTGATTCGTCTGGCGGCGTGCCCAACCAGGGGCTCTGGATCGACACCGCCCATCATTCGGCCTGGCTTGAGGGCAAGCCGCTGGAACTCACGCCGGTGGAATTCCGGCTGCTCTCCATCCTGGCCTCGGCACCGGGGCAGGTGTTCCGCCGCGATGACCTGCTGGAGCGGCTCTATGAAGATCACCGGGTGGTGAACGACCGCACGGTCGATACCCACATCAAGAACCTGCGCCGCAAGGTGGCCAAGGTGCTGCCCGAGCGCGAGCTGATCCAGTCGGTGTACGGCATGGGCTACAAGTATCAGCCCTGACCAGCCTCGATGAATCCGTCCTGATGAGTCCATGCCGATGGCTTCATCCCGATGACTGATGCCCCCATCGGATGAACCCGTGCCGATGAGGGCAGCTCCCTTTTGGCTGGAAGCCGGAATAGGGTGAAAAAGAAGGGTGCTCGACGAAGGGTGCCTGAAGAAAAGGGAGATGGAAAGAGGGTGGGCTGCTTTTGCCACCGGGTGGTGTCTGCTGCTTTGCCGGGTGTGCGCAACCCGGCCGCATCCTGGCTACGCGAACAAGTCATTTGCAACGGGAATGATTTGTTGCAGATGCGCTATGTTATTTTTATATGTCGTCGTGCTGCTCGTGCGTGATGCCGCGTCACGAGGGTCGATGTCATGTCTGGTTTATCCGTGTCTGTTTTATTGAAGGAGTCGATACCCGCCCATGAAACCCGTCAAGATCGTTGCCACCATCATGCTGAAGGATGCCCATCGTGAGGCGCTGCTTGCCGAGATGAAGCCGCTGGTTGCCGGCAGCCGTGCCGAAGCGGGCTGCCTGCGCTACGACCTGCACCAGGACATCCAGAATCCCAACCGGGTGGTGGTTTTCGAGATCTGGAAATCGCAGGCTGCTGTCGATGAGCACAATGCCAGCACGCACTTCCAGGCATTCGTGAAGGCCATCGAGGGCAAGGTCGACAGCGTCGACATCGCGGTGCTGACGGACGTGTCCGAAAATCGCGCCGACTGATACCTGCAGGGTTCAGGCGGGGCCGGTGTTCCGGCTCTGTCTGCCCGGGAAGTTGCGTTGCTGATTCCCCTCATGGCGCCACGCAGGCAGAAACCCTCATCGGTCGTGCCGATATAATGCGTTCCCCGCTGGACAAGGGGCCGTCTGCGTGTGGTGTTTTTCGTCCTCGCTTGCGGTTCCCCTCCTGCCAGACCCTATTCCCAAGAAATGGCTGCACGGCAGCCGTTTTTGTTTTCCGGGCCCTGTTTCCGGGGCCTGTTTCTGGAGCCTGTTTTTCCGATGAGTGCCGCCCTTTTCCGCAATGCCTTGGTCTATCGTCTGTCTGCCCCCTGGGAGGCCGATCCCGACAGCGTGGCCGACCGCCTGGCGCCGCTGGCTTTTGCACCGGGGCTGGCGGGCGACGCGCAGTCGCTGGGCTGGGTGCCGGCGATGGAGGGCGAGGGGCTGGCGCATCGTGTGGGCCGGCACTGGCTGCTCACGCTGCGGGCCGAGAAGAAACTGCTGCCGGCATCGGTCATCAACCAGTTCACCCGCCTGCGCGCGAAGGAGCTGGAAGAGGAACAGGGCTTCAAGCCGGGCCGCAAGCAGATGCGCGAGCTGAAGGAGCGCGTGACCGAAGAACTGCTGCCCAAGGCGTTCAGCATCTTCCGTGACACGCGGGTGTGGATCGACCCGGTGGGCCGCTGGGTGGTGGTGGACACCACCGCGCCGGCGCGTGCCGACGAGATCATCGGGTTGCTGAAGAAGTCACTGGACGACCTGCCGCTGATGCCGCTGAAACTGGTGCATTCGCCGGCGCAGTCGATGACGACCTGGCTGGTGGAGGACGATGTGCCGGGGCCGTTCACCATCGACGACGACAGCGAGCTGAAGGACATGGGCGACACCAAGGCGGCGGTGCGCTACGTAAAGCATCCGGTGGATGCCGAGACCGTGCAGCGCCATCTGAAGGAAGGCAAGCAGTGCACGCGGCTGGCGCTCACCTGGCGCGATCGCGTGTCGATCACGCTGACCGAAACGGCCGCCATCAAGCGCATCAACATGCTGGACGTGGTGCGTGAGGGGCGCGAAGCGCTGGACGAGGGCGATGCACGGCAGGTGTTCGATGCCGAGTTTGCGCTGATGACCGGCGAGATGAGCAGCCTGCTGGACGAACTGCTGGCCGCACTGGGTGGCGAGCAGAAAAGCGAGTGATCAACGAATTGTTTTTCATGTAGACAATTTGTTTCGTCTATAGTGACAAGAAAACAAATTTCCAAGAAATCTCACAAAATCATACGAGACAGGTTGTTTCGTGACAACCTGAATTTCTTCCAAAGCCCTTAATCTTGCAAGGTTTGAGAACTGCTCTCGTTTTTTAGCGCAGATCTCGGCCAGATTTCTTCAAGGCAAGACAGGGTAAGGAATGAAAATCTCGATGCGGCACAAGCTGGTTTTTGTTGGAATGATGTCGCTGCTGGCTGCCTGCAATGGCAGCTCGACCGCCGTTTCTTCCTCCCCCGCACAGCCCGACAAGGGCGAGCGCAAGACGGCGGTCTTCACGGTCAACCTCTACGGCATCAGCTTTGACGGCATGCCGATCGACCTGGCCGGCGTGAAGCAACTCGATCTGTGTTCGCTCTCCCGTTGCCATCCGGTGCAGCTGCATCGGGCCAATAAAAAACCTGTCACGAACGATGCGGCCGGCGGGGCCATGCTCATCGGTAGCGTGCAGCTTCCGTCGCTGGACGTGACCCGCGTCCGCCTGACGGCTCAGGGCAACATCGGCGTCAATGCCACCGAGGCCACTCTGGCCCAGCCTCTGAAACTCGACGGCGATGCCAGTGTTCCGGCGCGGGTGCTCGTCAGCCTGTCGGCCAACTGGTCGTGCGGCAAGTCGGGGTGTCTGGTGTTGCGCGGTGGCGCTGCCGGCCTGCGGGAAGATGGCCCAGGTCAGTATCTGGCCTACAACCCCAACAACCAGCTTTCGGTGAAGATGCCCGAGGCGGTCGGCCTGGTCATTCCGGCTGGGGCGCTGCCTGGCGTGCAGCTGTTCCGTGTCAATGTCATGGCTTCCACCCCGCAGGCACGTGTCGATATCCAGCCGTCGCTGAAGCTCGAAGCACCTGCCATCCTGTCGGTGCCTCCCGGGCCGGGGCAGCTTGCGCAGCGTCAGCTCATCACCAGCACCGGCGACGCTGTCAGCGGTACCGTGCTGCCGAACTGATTTCCGGTTTCATCATCACGGAAAACAAGGGGCTGGCCGGCCAGCGGATCTGACCATGTCTGGCAACGACTCAGGCCCAGTCCGCACGCGGCCTTCCGTTGCATGGGCTGACGGCTTCCTTGATATCTGCGACCGTCGGATTCGGACTGCAACTACCGCTTCATGTTCGACGAAATGGCCCGCCAGACGGAGGACTGAGAGAAGGCGCTGCCGGCTGCCTGGTGGTAGAGGAGGGGTATCGAGGAGGCGCTTCACATGCTAGGATCATCAGATCATCAATATGATGCAATGATGAGGTGGAGCATATGAGTGTCATCAGAACCACATTGGCCCTCGATGAAGATGTGATGGTGCTGGCCAGGCAGGTTGCGCAGCGCGAGCGGATCTCTCTGGGGAAAGCCGTGTCCGAGCTGGTGCGGCGCGCGCAGGCAGGAGCGCAGACCGGGATGAAGCCGCGCAGCCCTTTCACGGTTTATCCATCACGTGGCGAAGTGATTACCTCGGAGCATGTCTACCGTCTGATCGACGAGGAGGGCATCTGAATGAATGCCCTGTCCTCGCGTCGCCTGCTCCTGGATGTGAATGTCTGGATTGCCCTGCTGGATGATGACCATGTCCACAATGCTCGCGCGCTGGAACTGGTTGAACGGGGTGTCGCCATTGCCAGTTGTCCGCTGACTGAAAATGGGGTGCTGCGCATCATGAACATGCCGGCGTATTCCCGGGCTGCCAGGGCGGGCTTCGACGTGGTCAGGGAAAAGATGCAGTTGGTCTGCCGTTCTCTCGATCATCAGTTCTGGTCTGATGATCTTTCCCTTGTGCGCGACGATGTCGTCGATTTCACGCGGATCAGCAGTCACAATCAGATCACTGATGCTTATTTGCTGGCACTTGCCGTGCGTCATGGAGGTGCGCTGGCCACGTTCGACCAGCGTGTCGGTTTGACTGCGGTGCGCGGTGCTGGGCCGGAACATCTGCTGCTGCTCTGACCGCGTGCCTCGCAGGCATCGCGGCTGCGCAAAAAGACAAAGGGCTGCCTTGTGGCGGCCCTTTGTCTTTAGTGCGGCGCTACCTGGAGGGCGCGCCGCATGTGGCGATGAATCAGCGCTTGTAGCGCTTCTCCACGAA
>JAUNHU010000243.1 GCA_030523825.1 Lautropia sp.
TACACCACCGATGGCGATCCGATCTGGACGAAGGGCGAGGTGCTGGTGGAAACCATCCACCGCTTCAAGGGGCGCAGCGCGGCGGGGGTGGTGATTACGGAGCTGGACTTCGACACGCTGACCGAGCGCGACCGACGTGCGCTGTTCGTGGGCATGACACGCTCGTGCCTGGCGGTGGAACTGGTGCTGTCACCTGCTGCAGAACGCTGTCTGGTGGCTGAACTCAGCGCATAGAGGGACATCCCCGCGCATCCGCTGTCCCTGCCGCAGCGCGCTCCCTGATGCGGCTGTCCGGGAAGGCTCAATGGCGTCAGGCACCAGGCCGCTGTTCAGACTCCATCCCTGCGCACGCCCAGCAGAAAAAGCCAGTACTCATCCCAATAGCGGGTAAGGAATGCGTCGTACCACGCCCCTTGTTCCAGTAACGAGCCGCTGTCTGCGCACTGCGCGGCGGGCCCGTTGGGCTGCTCGAAAATCTGTTTCAGCAGCCGATGTCGCCGCGCATGAAGGTAGTCGAGAAATGGCTTGACGATCAGACGGTCAATGAAGCGCCCATAACCGAGCGAATAGGAAACCTCCTCGATGACCAGCGTGCCCTCGGGCTTCGACTCGAAACGATAGCAGTGATCGAAATACTCGTAAGGTCCGGCCAGCATCCGGTCGACATAACGCTGATTCCTCTCGAAGACGGTGATTTCGGCACAATGTCTTATCCAGAAGCGCCGGAATACCTTGTAGGAGAAATCCACTGTATCCCCCTGACCGGGGCGTTCAGGACCCTCATTCCAGTAGATGGGAAAGGAGAAATACTTGCAGAAGCCGATTCGCGTGGTGCAGAAACTGAATACGTCCTCGATGGGCGCCCTGACCAGTGTGCTGTGCGAATAACGCATTTAACTTCCTCGAAAACAAACCCTGGCTCACCGGGGGCAGCGCACGTTGAGAAAGCCGGCTTCCTTATCGGCCCCCCTGCTCTCCGGCCATCCGGCCCGACCGGGAAGAACACCTGCGGGAAAGCAGCAACCGCTGAGGCACGCGAAACCCTTCGTGCACCGGCCTCCCGCCAAGCAGGGGAACACATGAGATCGTTCGGTAATTTAACACTACCTAACAATCTTGATAGCTACAAAAACTGACAGGTATCAGATCAGCGAAATCTGTGCTATCTCGTGACAGCAATGGCGGTTGCCGTGGCTATGCATCGACGGGCAAAAAAGCAAAATAATGTCACACCAACAGGAGCGTCTGTCGGAACCATTGGCCCCTACAAAAACTATTGAAGCGCGTCATGAACCTTGTGAATGTACGCACCTGACATAGGGGGCGCGTGACAGCCTGACGACCCCCGATGACATGCTGCAAAGTCACAGGACGCGGGAAAGCGGAGGTGTTCAGGGTTGTTGTTCGTGTGCCGGCAAGGGGCGGCTCGCCACGTACCAGGCACCGAACAGCATGAAAGCGGCGACAGGCAGCGCCAGACGCCAGGAGGGTTGTGCAAACAGCCAGAACAGCAGATAGCCGGTGGCCATGCCAGCGAGCGCAATTCGCTTGGTGCGCCGGCTGATGGCGCCTTCTGCGCGCCATGCGCGCAGGACGGGGCCGAATCGCGGATGATCGAGCAGCCAGCGCTCGAAGCGCGGCGAGCTGCGCGCAAAGCAGCCGGCAGCGGCAATCAGGAAGACGGTCGTCGGCATGACCGGGAGCAATGCCCCGATGAAGCCCAGCGCCACCATCAGCCATCCCGCGCAAAACCACAACCAGCGCATTCAGATCCTCCCCGATCGACCCGAGACGCTATGGTAGCTGCAATGGGGATGGGCACACCGGGTGTCTGCAGGATGGCATGCCCGGCACGCCGGAAGGCTCCATGTCGGAAGGGAGAGACGCGGCGAGCATCACATTCGTGATGCGCTGGTCTGAGGCACGGGCCCCCGGCATGTGCCGAGCAGCCAGGAGGGAAAGCGCGAAGGACACCGACGAAAAAACACGGACGAAAAAAAACCGCCATCCCAATATGGACATGGCGGTACAAGGTGGCACGCGGCAACACCAGGGCCACGTGCCATCAGCAAGTGCTGCAATCAATCAGGCGATGGAAGCCTTGTAGATCGACTCGATCGAGGCATCCAGTGCCTTGTTGAATTCGTCGTCGGACTGCTTGGCGCTCAGGCCCTCGGACAGCGCACGGCTGAACGAGGCGATGATGCCCTTGTTGCGGGCCAGGCGGGCGTTGGCTTCGTCACGCGAGAAACCACCCGA
>JAUNHU010000061.1 GCA_030523825.1 Lautropia sp.
CTGGGTCAGCCGATGCAGGACGATGACCTGCGGGCAACCGCATGAGTCAAGGCACCGGGCCGGAGATGCCGCCGATCCTTGCGCAGGGGCGGCACCGGCATTTTTCGCTGGTGGTGCTCTTTGCGCTGCTGCAGGCCACTTCGGTGGCGGTGGCGGCGCTGGCTACCCGCAGGCTGTTCGCACACCTGCATTCCGGGAGCAGCGAGCAGCCCTGGGAGTCTCTGGCGATGCTGCTGGGCTCGGGGCTGACGCTGGCGGTGGCCCGTGTACTGGGCACGCGCTGCGCCGAAGCGCTGGGGCAGGACTATGCCGCGCAGTTGCGCATCATCCTCTACCGTCATCTGTCGCGGATGTCAGCGCGTACCGTTTCCCGCCGGCGACGTGGGGGCATGACCCTGCGCTTCGTGGGCGACCTTTCGGCGGTGCGCAACTGGGTGAGCATGGGCGTGACCCGGCTGGTGGTGGCGACCGCGCTGCTGCCGCTGGGCACCTGCACGCTCTGGTGGCTGCACCCGGCCCTGGCAGCCGCCGTGGCGTTGCCAGTGTTGCTGGGCCTGCTGCTGGTGTATGCAGTCGGCTGGTGGCTGGGGCCTGCTCATGCCAATCTGCGCCGGATGCGGGCGCGTATCGCCATCGACATGAGCGAGCGTGTCAGCTCCGCAGCCGCGCTGCACACGCTGGGGCGCACCTCGAAGGAACTGCAGCGCCTGCGATCACGCACGGCCAGCCTGCGGGAGGCGGCGATCCGCAAGGCGGGTTTCTCGGCGCTGGCGCGCTCGATGCCGGATGCCTGTCTGGGCGTGGCTTCCACCTGCCTGCTGTGGACGGCCGTGTCTCAGCGGATCGAACCGGCCACGGTGGCTGCTTCGCTGGCAGTTCTGGGCCTCATCATTCATCCGCTGCGCGAACTGGCCGGGGTGGTGGATCGCTATCACGCCTGGCGCGCCGCACGGGCTCGTTGTCTTGCGCTGCTGGGCACGCCCGGTCTGCCGCAGGAACGGGTGGCGGATGTCGGGGAGCCGCCATCGCGCGGTGCGACCCTGCAGGCGTCACGGGCACGGGTCGAGTCGTCGGCGGAGCTGGATCTGTGCCTGCTGCCCGGCGAGCATGTGGCGCTGGTTGGCCCCAATGGCAGCGGCAAGACCCTGTTGCTGCAGTGCATGGCGGGGCTGGATGTGCTGGAGTCGGGCAATATCCGCATCGACGGCCTGACACCGATGCAGCATCGCAGCCTGGCATCACGGCCTGGTATGCTGCTGGCTTCCTACAACCCGATTCTTGCCGGCAGCCTGCGACTGGCGCTCAGCATGGGCATGAAGAAGCGGCCGCCCGATGAGGTCATCATTCGTGTGGCCGAATCCTATGGTCTGCGAAGCTGCATCGAGCGGCTGGGCGGACTGGACGGGCGCGTGGCCGAAGGGGGACGCAATCTTTCTGCCGGCGAGCGTGCGCGGATGCTGATGGCAAGGGCTGCATTGCTCAAGCCGCGTCTGCTGCTGATCGACGCGATCGACGCCCATCTGGATCAGAGTGCGCCGCATCTGTTGCGCCAGCTTTTCGAGGATACCGGTGCCACGGTGCTCATCGTGACGCATCGCCCGGATGTGCTGGCCATCCTGCATGGGCAGGTAGAGATGCGGATGGCATTGCCCTGTGGCAGCCTGGAAAGGATATGAATGCCTGCCCGGAGAGGCTTTCCCCTGCGTGCTGACCGAGGGATTCCGGTGACGGCTGCCACGCCCGGCATGGCAGTCTGGCCTGGCGTGTGGTGCATTGCCAGCCCACACACAGCGCCGGGGCAGGCATGGGTACGAACAGGTGCATGAGACGTTCTAGAATCCCGGGATGTGGAGGCGACAGCGCGCCACGCGCTTGCGCCACCTGTTTCCGGCTCTGTGACGGGCAGCAGGATTTGCGTGCGTGCGCATTCCGCTGCGGAGTTCGGGCTTCCCTCATCGACATCCTCAGAACGCAAGGAGGCATTCTTCATGGCAGACGTGATTTCCACGCCGAACGCACCCGCAGCCATCGGTCCCTATTCGCAGGCGGTTCGCGCCGGCAACATCGTGTTCCTGTCCGGGCAGATTCCGCTCGATCCGAAGACGGGTGAGCTGGCCGAAGGGGGTTTCGAGGCCCAGGTGCATCAGGCATTCCGCAATCTGAAGGCGGTGGTCGAGGCGGCCGGTGGTCGGCTGGATCAGGTGGTGAGGCTGGGGCTGTTCCTGACCGATTTGAGCCAGTTCGGCACGGTGAACACCATCATGGCCGAGTATTTCCAGGCACCGTATCCGGCACGGGCCACGGTGGAAGTGGCTGGCCTGCCGAAAGGAGCGACCTTCGAGGTGGAAGCCACGGTGGTGCTGGGTTGAGCAGGGCGGCAGGCGGCACCCGCAAGGCTGCCACGGGCAAGCGCGACACAGCCAGCCTGCTGGCGAAGCTGGGTCTGTCGCGCCCGGAGGATCTGGTGCTGCACCTGCCGCTGCGCTACGAGGACGAGACACGGATCACGCCGATTGCCGCGCTGGTGCATGGCAGCACGGTGCAGATCCAGGCGAGGGTGGTGCGCGCCGAGGTGACGGGCCGCGCGCGGCGCTCGCTGAACGTGATGGTGGCCGACGACAGTGGCGAGCTGCAGTTGCGCTTCCTGCATTTCTATCCGTCGCAACTGGCGCAGTTTCAGCCCGGACGCGAGGTGCGCGCCTTTGGCGAGCTGCGGGTGGGGCTGTTTGGCCGCGAGATGGTGCATCCGCGCTACCGGATGGTGGCGGCCGATGCGTCGCTGCCCGACCGGCTGACACCGGTCTACCCGACGGTGGCCAGCGTGGGGCAGGCGCTCCTGCGGCGCGAGATCGGCAAGGCGCTGGCCGAGTGCCACTGGCAGGACACCCTGCCGCAGGAGGTACTGGCGGCAGCCGGCATGGATGGCCTGCCGTCGCTGATGCAGGCGTTGCGGCTCATCCACCATCCACCGCCGGGCACCGATCTGCGGGCGCTGGAGGAGCGGCAGACGCCAGCCAGCCAGCGGATCATTCTGGAAGAACTGGTGGCGCAGCAGCTGTCGCTGCGGCATGCGCGGCAGTTGCGTGCCAGCCGCCGAAGCCTGTCACTTGCCCGGCGGGAGGCCGAGCAGGCCTTGCTCGGTTCGCTGCCCTTCGGCCTGACTGGGGCGCAACAGCGGGTGCGCGACGAGATCGCGGCCGACATGGCACGTTCCCAGCCGATGAACCGGTTGCTGCAGGGCGATGTGGGCAGTGGCAAGACGGTGATTGCGGCGCTGGCGGCGATGGTGGCGGTGGGCTCGGGCGCACAGGCCAGCCTGATGGCACCCACCGAGATCCTGGCCCGTCAGCATTACGAGCGGCTGCAACCGTGGCTGGCGCCGCATGGCGTGCGGGTGGTCTGGCTGGCCGGTTCACTCACGCCTGCGACCAAGCGCAAGGTGAAGGAGGCGGTGGCTGCCGGCGAGATCGACGTGCTGATCGGCACGCACGCGCTGATCGAGGATACGGTGGTCTTTCCGCGGCTGGGGCTGGCCATCGTCGATGAGCAGCATCGCTTCGGTGTGGCGCAGCGGCTGGCGCTGCGCGGCGGGCATGCTGTCGGGGAAACCGGGACGGTCGATGCTGCGAAGCAGGCCGATGCGCAGGCAGGAAACCTGCCGGCCACGGATCCGTCGCACGACGGAGCGCAGAGCGAATGGCTGCCGCATCAGCTGATGATGACGGCCACGCCCATTCCGCGCACGCTGGCGATGACCTTCTATGCCGATCTGGATGTGTCGGTGATCGACGAGCTGCCGCCCGGTCGCCAGCCAGTGACCACCAAGCTGATCGCCGATTCGCGCCGCGATCAGGTGGTGGAAAATCTGGGCAGATGGGTGGCCGAAGGCCGCCAGGCGTACTGGGTGTGTCCGCTGGTGGAAGAATCCGAGGCGCTGGATCTGCAGAACGTCATCGACACCCGCGAGCAGTTGCAGGCGGCGTTGCCGTCGGTGCGCATCGGCCTGGTGCATGGCCGGATGGCTGCGGCCGAGAAGGACGAGACGATGAGCGCCTTCAAGGCGGGTGAGCTGGATCTGCTGGTGGCGACGACGGTGATCGAGGTGGGCGTGGATGTGCCCAATGCCAGCCTGATGGTGATCGAGCACGCCGAGCGCTTCGGTTTGTCGCAGCTGCACCAGCTACGCGGACGGGTGGGGCGGGGCTCGCAGCAGAGTCTGTGCGTGCTGCTCTATCGCCATCCGGCCGGTGCCATCGCGCGAGAGCGGCTGGCCACCATGCACCGCACGCAGGACGGTTTCGAGATTGCCCAGCGTGACCTGGAACTGCGTGGCCCGGGCGAATTGCTGGGGGCGCGGCAGTCGGGCGCGATGCTGCTGCGCTTTGCGGATTTGACGCGCGACGCCCATCTGGTCGATAGTGCACATCAATTGGCCGAGCAGTTGCTGGCCGAGCGCCCCGACGTGGTTGCAGCTCATCTCGACCGCTGGCTGGGCCACCGTGAACGTTTTCTGGATGCCTGAGTGATTAGAATTCCTTCATGACCCTGACCGAGCTGAAATACATCGTTGCCGTGGCACGTGAACGGCATTTTGGACGGGCGGCCGAAGCCTGTTTCGTGAGCCAGCCCACCCTGTCGGTGGCCATCAAGAAGCTGGAGGACGAGCTGGAAGTGCAGCTGTTCGAGCGTGGCAATGCCGAGGTGAGCATCACGCCGGTGGGGGCGCGCATCGTCGAGCAGGCGCAGCGCGTGCTCGAAGAATCCGCCGCCATCCGCGAGATCGCCAAGGAGGGGAAGGACCCGAAGGTGGGGCCGCTGCGCCTGGGCGTCATCCACACGGTGGGGCCGTATCTGCTGCCCAGGCTGGTGCCCGCGATGCTGAAGGTGGCGCCGCGCATGCCGTTGCTGCTGCAGGAAGACCTCACCGCCAAGCTGATGGAGGCTCTCAAGCTGGGGGACATCGACGTGGCGGTGGTGGCCGAGCCCATGCCGATGCCGGGTGTGATGTCGTGGGCCGTGTACGAGGAACCCTTCGTGGTGGCGGTGCCCACCAGCCACCCCTGGGCCGAACGTGCCTCGGTCGACTCCGCCGAACTGAAGGAGCAGACCATGCTGCTGCTGGGCAATGGCCACTGCTTCCGCGATCAGGTGCTGCAGGTGTGTCCCGAGCTGTCGCGCTATTCGCAGGCCAGCACCGGCATCCAGAAAACCTTCGAGGGCTCGTCGCTGGAAACCATCCGGCACATGGTGGCTTCAGGCATCGGCATTACGGTGTTGCCGTGGACGGCCATGCCGGCGGGTATCGAGCCCGGCGTGAAGGGCAAGAGCAGTGATGGCATGCTGGCCTATGTCCCGTTCAGCAAGGCGCCTCCCGTCCGGCAGGTTACGCTGGTGTGGCGCAAGAGCTTCGGTCGCACCGAGGCGGTGGAGCTGGTCTACCAGGGCATGTCGACGCTCGATCTGCCGGGTATCCGGCAAATGAATGTCGCCAGGCCGCAGCCGCTGGTGTCGCTGTGAACCGCGCCGTTGCATCTGCCGCGGCTTCCGTGCCCGGCATTGCCGGCCTCATCGGCAACACGCCGATGGTGCAGCTTCTGCGCCTGCCCGATGCCGCCGTGCGTGAGCGGGGCATCGTCGTGCTGGGCAAGCTGGAGGGCAACAATCCGGCGGGCTCTGTCAAGGACAGGCCGGCGCTGGCCATGATCGAGGCTGCCGAGGCACGGGGCGAGATCCGCCCGGGTGATACCCTGATCGAGGCCACCTCCGGCAACACCGGCATTGCGCTGGCGATGGTTGCGGCAGCCAGAGGCTACCGGATGGTGCTGGTGATGCCGGAAAACCAGTCGCTGGAGCGCCGGCAGTCGATGAAAGCCTACGGTGCCGAGCTGGTGCTGGTGCCGAAGGCCGCCGGCATGGAAGGCGCACGCGATCTGGCCCTGCAGATGCAGGCAGAAGGCAAGGGGCGGGTGCTGGACCAGTTCTCGAACGATGACAACTGGCAGGCGCATTACCGTACCACCGGCCCGGAGATCTGGACGCAGACCGGCGGCGCCATCACGCACTTCGTGTCGGCGATGGGCACTACCGGCACCGTCACGGGTGTGTCGCGCTTCCTGAAGGAACGCAATCCGGCCGTGCAGGTGCTGGGCGCGCAACCGGCCGAAGGCTCGTCAATCCCCGGCATCCGCGCCTGGCCGCCCGAATACGTGCCCGCCATCTATCGGCACGCACAGGTTGATCGCGTCTGCGAAGTCAGCCAGCAGGACGCGGAAGACATGACCCGCCGGCTTGCGCTGATCGAGGGCATCTCCTGCGGGGTGTCGTCGGGCGGGGCGGCAGCCATCGCGCTGCGTGAGGCGGCCGACTGGGCACGCCGGATGGATGCCGATCCGGCACTGCCGCCGGCGGTGATCGTCTTCATCGTCTGCGATCGGGGCGACCGTTATCTCTCCACCGGGGTGTTTCCGGGCTGAGTGCTGTGGGGCTTTCCCTGCGGGCTGATCCCAAAACCGAGCTGGACTGCGTTGCCACGCTTGGCAAGGCAACCCAGCCTTGACGGCGCGTGACGCCTTGCCAGCACACGGTTTTGGGGCCAGCGCGGGGACGAATGAGTTCATGACACGCTCCAGGGGCAAGCCCTCTGGCGGCCTTGTCCGGACGCGGGGGCGGAGTTCATTCCGGGGGACATGCATGATGGATACGGAAAAGAATGGGACGCTGCCTGTGCCGCCGGCTGCGGGGCGGCGGCCGCTGCTGATATTGCTGCACGGCACGCGGATGAACGCGGCGCAGTGGACGGGCTTTGACACGGCGCTGGCCGATCTGGCCGACGTGATCGCACTCGATTTGCCGGGACACGGGGCGCGCAGCGGCGAGGCGTTTTCGCTGGATGCCGTGGTGCAGGATGTGGAACGCCTGCTGGCAGATGCCGGCACGCGGCCAGTGATGCTTGCCGGCTATTCGCTGGGTGGTTATGCCGCCTTGTGTTTTGCCGAAAAACATCCGCAGAAGCTGGCCGGCCTTGCACTGATAGCCAGTGCCGCAGAACCCTTTGCTGCGGGGGCATGGCTGTACCGGCTGCTGGGCAGCACTTGGGACTTTTTGGTGCGCCACCGTATCGACTGGCTGGAGCGGCACTGGTTTGCCCGCCTGGCCGATCCTGCGCTGTGGGCGGCCATTCAGGCGCATGGAGGCAATTTCGGTCAGATCCGGGCCGCCTGGGACGAGGTGATCGCACGCTGCCGGGCTGCGCAGCTGCGGGCCGTCTCATGTCCGGTGCTGGTGGCCGGTGGCAGCCGCGATCAGCTGCATCTGCATGCGCAACGCTTTGCAGCGGCCGCACCTTGTGGCAAGGTGGTCACGGTGCCCGGTCGTTCCCACCTGTGGCCACTCACCCATCCCCATGAGCTGAAGGCCGTGCTGCGGGACTGGATTGGGCAGGATGTGATCCCGACAGGAGGTGCAAGCGATGAAACTGCAGGAACTGCTGATCGACATGGCGGAGCGGCCACGTGAACGGATACTGGGCGTGCTGGACGGCCTGACACCGGCACAGGCCAACGCATTTCCCGTGGAGGCTCTGGCGCCTTCCATCAAGTCGATTACCTGGCTGGCCTGGCACACGGCGCGCGAGCAGGATCTGCAGATTGCCGACCTGTCGGGCCGCGATCCGGTGTGGATCAGCGAAGGATGGCGCGAGCGCTTTGCGCTCGATCTGCCGGATGACACCGAGGACTGGCATCACACGCCGGCCGAGGCCGCGAAGGTGGTGGTGCCGGATGTGGAGCTGCTGCGCGGCTATCTGAACGCGGCCACCGACGCGACGATCCGTTACCTGCGCAGCCTGTCTGCCGCCTCACTGGACGAGGTGATCGACCGCAACTGGACCCCGCCCGTCACCCGCGCCGTGCGGCTCGTTTCCATCCTCGACGATGCGTCGATGCACTCGGGGCAGGCGGTTTATGCGCGGCGTTTGCTGGGGTTGGAGGGCTGAGTTGTTTTTGCTTGGCATACGCTCTGAACCGTCAGCAAAGCAAATTGAGGGCTCCGTCCGGGAGGGGGTTTCTGTTTTTCTTTCTGCGTATTTGAAGGCAGATTGATGGTTATTGCGTAGACAGAAAAATGGATCTGGCCAATCCGGCTATTTTGCGCTCCAGTTCTTCTTTTCCTTCTCCTGCTCGTGCGCGAATCCCGATACTGTGTGCGCTCGATGTCATCAGGAACACCAACGCTTCCAGGTCGGCATCCTTGGCTATCTCGCCGTTATCCCTCGCCGTTTGCAGTCGCGCACGCACCTGTTCGTCCATTCCCCTGAGTACCTGCTCCAGAAACTGTTGGATCTCGGGATCGCTCAGGGCTTCTGCTGTTGCGGTTGAGATGACTGCGCATCCACTTGTCCCGTTGTTCTGTGGACCATCCACCTTGATGGCCGTTTGCAGATAGCGGGCGATGACATCCGCAAAGCTTCTATCTTCAGAGCGGGGGGAGAGGGCTTCGGCAAACTCTTGCCGGGCATGCTCCTGAAAGTGGCGCATCGCTTTGAGATACATCGTTCGCTTGTCGCCCAGGCCCGCATAGAGGCTCGGGCGGTTCATGCCTGTCGCCTCCGTCAGAGCGTCCAGCGAGGTGCCGGAAAAACCTCCTTTCCAGAAGGCATGCAATGCGCGATCCAGTGCCTGCTCGGGATCGTAGGCACGGGGTCTGCCACGGGATCTGACTGTCATCTTCTACCTGCTTGAAAGCAACTCGTTGACTATTTTATATCGTTTAGTACAAAATTCAAGCGTGCTCATCCCTTGGATCATGCTGACATGAAGGTAGTCCCGATAGCTCTTTTTGATGGCGCGCTCCGTCGGTCGTTATCCGGTGGAGGGCTCTGTTTGTGCGTCTTGGCGCTTTGCACTGTTTCCATTGCCTGCACTGAGCAGAAGCAGTCGGCGGAATCAGCTTCTCAGGTTGTTCCCGTTCAGGTGGTTACTGCGCGAATGGAGGCTGAGAGCGTTGGTGGTGCCTTCTCCGGGATACTGATTCCCCGCATAGATACGCCGCTGAGCTTCCGGGTGCCTGGGCGAATCGTCGAGCGCCGAGTGAATGCGGGCGATACTGTCAACAAGGGAGATGTTCTTGCCCGGCTGGATAGCACCCCCTTCATTCTGGCGGTGAAGGAAGCGCAGGCTGATCTTGCTCAGGCGAGAGCAACGCGCGCCCGGGCGGCGCGTGATGTCCGGCGAAATCGACAGCTGGTGCAAGCGGGGGCTATCACGGGGTCAAGCCTCGATGCGCTGGAGACGCAGTACGCCAACGTGGACGCTCAGGTACGTGCAGCGTCCAGCCGGTTGCAACGAGCACGTAATGCGTTGACCTACACCACGCTCACCGCTACCGCAGACGGCACTGTGGCGCGGGTTGAGGCTGAGGAAGGTCAGGTGGTGGATCAGGGGGCTCCCATCCTCCGCTTGGCTCATGGCGGTGAATACGAAATCCAGGTCGATGTGCCCGAGAATCGCATTGCTGCCGTTGTGCCAGCGCAGCGGGCCAGCGTGCGTCTGTTGAGTCTTCCGGCGGTGAACCTGACGGGTAAAGTGCGGGAGGTTGGCAGTGTGGCGGACCCCGTGACACGCACTTATCGCATACGTGTTTCCCTTTCTGACATACCTGAAGCAGCCCGTCTTGGCATGACTGCATCCGTGCAACTCCATGGAAGTTCGGGCCAGCAGTTGCGCTTACCTGTGTCAGCGCTCTTTCAGGCTGGAGACAGGCCGGCCGTCTGGATATTGCCTGAAGGCGCTCAGCAACTGGTGCTGCGTCCGGTTTCACTGGCTGCCATGGGGTCCGAGATGATGACGATCTCGGGTGGGGTGTCGCCAGGAGAGCGCGTCGTGACTGCCGGGGTACACCGGCTTGATGCAGGCATGATGGTCAAGGTATGGGATGGGCAGTTGCCATGAGGAAAGAAGGGTTCAATCTTTCAGCGTGGGGGCTTCGTCATGGCGCGCTGGTTGTTTTTGCGATGATGCTGTCGCTGGCATTGGGGTCCTTGGCGTACTTCAAGCTGGGTCGTGCTGAAGATCCGGGTCTGACAATCAAGGTCATGACGATTGACGTTTCCTGGCCAGGCGCAACGGTACGTGATATTGAGGGGCAGGTTGTCGAGAAAATTCAACGGACGCTGCAGGAGGTGCCCCACTATGACTATGTGCAAAGCCATGTCCGGCCGGGGCAGGCCACGATCTTTCTCGTATTGAAGGACTGGACACGCAAGGCACAGATCAGGGAAAGCTGGTATCAGGCAAGAAAACGTGTTGGCGATATGCGCCATACTTTGCCAGCGGGCATTCAAGGGCCTTTTTTCAATGATGATTTCGGGGACACCTTTGGTTCGATCTATGTATTTAGGGCAGATGGTTTCGATGATGTGAAGATGAAGCAGGTATTGCTGGCTGCACGTGAGCGTATGCTGGTGGTACCAGATGTTTCCAAGGTAATGATTCTGGGTGTGCAGGAACCCCGTTTCTTCGTTGAGTTCAGTCATCTCCGGTTGGCACAGATTGGAATGGCCCCCCAGCAGTTGCTCGACAGTCTGCGCAGGCAGAACGTGGTCGAGCAGTCAGGGGTTGTCGAAGGAGATCGCGCACGCTTTCACGTGCGGTTGGATGGGGCCGTTCGTTCGGTCAGAGACATCGAGCGTATCCCCGTTGATGCGGGGGGACGTATTTTCCGGCTTGGTGACGTCGCTACCGTAAGCCGCGGATTCATCGATCCGCCTCAAATGTCGATGCGGCGTAATGGAGAGCGCGTCACTGGCCTGGCAGTGTCCATGGTGGACGGCGGAGACATTCTCGCGCTTGGGCCGAGGCTCGACGCTGCAATGGAACAGGTACAGCGTTTGCTGCCTGCGGGGATCACAGTCGAAAAGATCGTCGATCAGCCGAATCTGGTGAAACGCTCGGTCGACGAGTTTCTCGGCCATTTCGTGCTTGCGCTGGGTATCGTTCTGGCGGTAAGTCTGCTGGCGCTGGGCCTTCGCACGGGGGTCGTCGTGGCGTTCTCGGTGCCTCTGGTGCTGGGCATCACGTTCTTCCTCATGTGGCAGATGGGTATAAATCTGCAACGCATTTCTCTGGGGGCGCTGATCATCGCCCTCGGTCTGCTGGTCGATGACGCGATCATTGCAGTCGAAATGATGCAGGTGAAAATGGAAGAAGGGTGGGACCGGGTCAAAGCGGCAAGTTTCGCCTGGACGAGTACAGCCTTTCCCATGTTGACTGGGACGCTGATCACTGCGGCTGGATTCGTGCCCGTGGGCTTCGCACAATCCTCGACAGGCGAGTTCACGGGGTCGATCTTCTGGGTGGTTGCCATTTCGCTACTTGTTTCCTGGATTGTGGCGGTGCTGTTCACACCGTATCTGGGTGCGAGGCTATTGCCCAGCATTGATAGCCTTCCGCGCGTTGCTCATGGAGATCCCCATGCGCGTTTCCATCGCTGGTTCAGTGGCAAGATTGCCTGGTGTGTGGACCACAGAAAGACGGTGCTGGTACTTACTGCCCTGGCTTTTGTCGCTTCACTGCTGGCTTTCCAGTTTGTGCCAAAGCAGTTCTTTCCTGATTCACCGCGAGAGGAAATCCTCATCGACGTGCATCTGGAGGAGGGGGCCAGTTATGCCGCAACATTGGCAGAAGTCGAGCGGGTTGAGAAACTGCTGGGCGAGGATCAGCGCGTGCGGGATCATACGGCTTATGTAGGCAGTGGCTCGCCCCGTTTCTATCTGTCACTCGATCCGGAAACGCCAAAGCTCAACTATGCGCAGCTGATCGTTTACCCTCACGAGCTGAAGCAGGCCGGTTCGCTGGCTGCTGATTTGCGTGAGCGTCTGACTGAAGCCTTTCCCCATATCCGTACTCGCGTGTACCGGCTGGAGCTTGGGCCGACCGTGGGATATCCCGTGCAGTTTCGCGTGCGTGGCGCCGATCCTGATACGGTAAGAAAGATCGCCGAGCAGGTTCGTGACCGGATGCGTCAGCATCCCAATACGCGAGATGTCAACCTTCAATGGAACGAACGTACCAAGGCATTGCGCTTGCGTGTCGATCAGGATCGTGCGCGCGCGTTGGGGCTCGATCCGCAGGAAATCTCTCTTGCCCTGCAAACATTGCTGAGTGGTGCCACGGTCACGCAGGTTCGTGAAGGCACGGAGCTTATCGACGTGGTGGCGCGTGCGGTCAAGGAGGATCGGCTCGATGCCGGACAGATCGGCAACCTGAACCTGCGAACTGCTAACGGACGGAGCGTCCCGTTGGGGCAGGTTGCCGACATCGTCCCCGTGCTGGAAGAGGGGGGAATGTGGGTTCGCAACCGGCTGCCGACGCTCAGCGTGCGGGCAGATGTGCAGAACGCGCAGGCACCGGACGTGTCCGCGCAGATAGAACCAATGTTGAAGGACATCAGGGATGGTTTGCCGGTCGGCTACAGCATAGAGACAGGGGGGACAATCGAGGAAAGCGTCAAAGCCGATGCCTCCATTCAGACAGTGATGCCCGTGATGTTGTTGCTATGGGCGTCGTTCCTGATGATCCAGTTACAGAGCTTCAGCCGCATGTTCATGGTGGTACTTACTGCACCACTAGGCATGATTGGCGTCAGCCTCGCATTATTAGTGACACAGGTTCCTTTCGGCTTCATTGCCACGCTGGGGGTGATTGCCCTTGCCGGCATGATCATGCGCAATTCGGTGATTCTGGTCGATCAGATCGACCGAGACATCGCAGCCGGGGAGTCGCGCTGGCAGGCAATCATCAATGCCACCGTGCGCCGAACCCGCCCCGTGGTGCTCACTGCTCTGGCTGCCATTCTGGCAATGATTCCGCTGACGCTTTCGGTGCTCTGGGGGCCGATGGCAATCGCCATCATGGGCGGCCTGACAGTGGCGACCGTGCTGACACTGTTCTTTGTTCCGGCGCTTTACGCTGCGTGGTTTCGGGTTCGGCGTGATGAGCCGCCTGCAGGACATGTACCACTCGCGGATGTCCGATGACCTCCTGCACGGTCTGGCTGGTGTCCACCATTGCTCGCGCTTGTGTGGCTCTTCAGGGAGGGGTGTTGCCGCCTTCCTTACCGCCTGCCTCATGCGTCTGGCCGCACCAGCATTGCCAGCTGTTGCGGCGGTGGCGGCGAGCGGGCCGGGTGGGCAGGCCGGCCCCGGATGGCGCTTCCCTGTCGCTGCTAGTGGCCTGCTCTGCTTCCGTCTTTTCACCTGCTTGTGCAGCCTGGGCATTGAACAGACCGCGGGAGTCGTGCTGCTCGTGCGTGGTGCCTGAGCCGGATTTGGCCGGCTGGCTGGTGCTCGGGCCAGCGCTGGCAACCCGGCGGGTGTCGGCTTCGCCCGGCTCGCCTTGCATGCCTGCTGCCAGGGGGGCGGCGCCGGTTTCGTCATCGTCCGGTGCATGCCCGTGGGGCAGCACCAGGTAGCAGGTGCGTTTGTCTACGGCCAGGCCGACGAAGGCGCCGTGGGGCAGGGTGAGTGTGCGGGGTTCGTGACCGAAGGGCAGCCCGGTGATGACCGGGGTTTTGGTCTGGGTGGCCAGCCACTTCCAGACCTGCTTCATGTCGTAGCGATCACCTTCGGCCTGCTTCCAGCTGAAATCGCCCAGCAGGATGGCAGACTGACGGTCGAGCACACCGGCGTGCAGCAGCTGGGTGAGCATGCGCTCGATGCGGTAGGGGTGTTCGCCCACGTCTTCCAGAAAGAGGATGCCGCCCTCGATCTGCGGGAAGAAGGGGGTGCCCAGCAGTGCGCAGACGATGGCGAGGTTGCCGCCCCAGAGAATGCCTTCCGCCTCGACACCGTGGTGGCCGGCGTTGCATCGAAAGCCCACCAGCTCCAGCCGGTCGGCCAGGCAGTCGGCCAGGGTTTCGAGGGTGGTGGGGTCGATTGCTGCCGGGTCGGTCGCATCGAAATGCGAGACCAGCGCGGGGCCTGCCCAGGTGAGGGCGTCGGCGCGGGCCAGCATTGCCAGATGGAAGGCGGTGAAATCGGAGAAGCCGATCCATTTCTTGCCAGAGTCGGCCAGGCGCTCGAAGTCCAGCCGGGGCAGGTAGCGGGTGAGGCCGTAGCCGCCGCGGATGGCGAGGATGTTGCGGGCCTCGGCCTGCAGGGCGCGCGAGAAGGCGCTAAGGCGGTCGTCGTCGGTGCCGGCAAAGCGCTGCTGATGCACGGCCAGCGCCTTCGGATCGAGCGTGACGTGAAAGCCGTGGCGGCTCAGCAGCTTCGTGGCGCGGCGTGCCCGTGCGCGGTCGTTGACGGCACCGGACGGTGCGATCACGTAGAGCTGTTCGGCGCCGGGGGGCAGGTCGAGGTCGATGGGGTTCATGGAGCCGGATTGTGCCTGTTTTTGGCCCTCAGGTGCCGATTGCCGTCGCTGCTGTTGTGGTGGCCGGTGGAGCGCTGGTTTCAGGGGCGGTCATGGTGTACCGTTACAGCATCGGTATCCTGCGTTCAGGGTGGAAGGAAGATCACATGCTGATGGATCAGCTGAAGGCACAGAAGAACGTCATCGTGGCGTTGGGTGAAAGGTATGGCGCACGGCGCATCCGGGTGTTTGGGTCCGTTGCCCGGGGGGAAGAACGTGCCGACAGCGATGTGGATTTTGTCGTTGAGTTCGACCGCGGTTATGACCTGTTTGCGCAGCGCTTGCCCCTGGCACGGCAGTTGTCCGAGCTGCTGGCGCGGCGGGTCGACCTGTTGCCGGAGCATGAACTCAACGAGCATGTGCGCGAGCAGGTGCTGCGGGAGGCTGTGGCTCTATGAGTTCCATTGATGAGCGTTGGCGTGCGCATGCTCAACATATTGTTGCGGCCATCCAGAAAATCCGCCGGATCGTCGCCAGGGGTGATATCTCGGAGGATGAGGTGCTCTATGACGCAGTGCTGCGTAACCTGCAGACTCTTTCCGAATCGACTCAGCACCTTCCCCTGGAATTGAAGGAGATGTACCCGGAAATACCGTGGCGTGACATCAGCGGGTTCCGCAATATCCTCGTCCACAACTATCTGGGTGATATCGACGCGCAGACGATCATGAGCGTGATCAACAATCATCTGCCGGCGCTGGAAGCCAGCGTACAGGACATGCTGAAGGCGTGACCGACGCTCGGCGAGGATGCGTTCAGGAGTCGCTTAGCAGAACAATGTTCCATTGACGGGAATGCAGAGTTCCATTTCCAGTCATTTACGGAAGCAGGGTGTTTTCCTACCATGTGCGGATGTGGACCCATGCGGCATGGCAGGCAGGAGAGGCTCGATGAGAATGCGCGGATCTTGTGCAGGGATGATGTGTTGCGCCCTGATGGTTCTTGCTCCCGTGAGCTGGGCGCAGCAGCCCGGGGTATTTGATGGCAGTCTGGTAGGGGAGCATCCTCCTGTCGTGGCACATGAACCTGCATCGGGGCAGGGCGGGCTGATGCTTGCGCAGGCCGCGGGCGACACGGTTCAGGCAAAGGGAAGGCAGATGAAGATCACGATCGGGGAACACCATTTCGAGGCTGAGCTTGCCGACACCCGGGCAGCAGCGGAGTTGCGCGACATGCTGCCGTTGACGCTGCAGATGAGTGACCATGCGCGCAACGAGAAGTTTGCCGGGCTGTCCCGCAGCCTTTCGGCCAATGACAGCAGGCCGGGCCGCATCGAGGCCGGTGACATCCTGCTGTGGCAGGGCAACACGCTGGTGGTGTTCTACGAAAGTTTCGACTCGTCGTACCGCTACACGCGGCTGGGCCGCATCCGCGACGTGAAGGGGCTGAAGGCGGCGCTGGGCGCGGGCGATGTGGCGGTGACGTTGGCCGGGCAGTGAGGATTTTTGGCCCGTGGAAAGGGGCGGGCGTCGGCAGCATGAGCTTCGTGTTTCGTATTTCTGCGTGAGGAATACTGTGTTCCGTTTTTCATCATTTACGGAACAGTGCAGTGCGCTTACGATGGCTTTCATCGCTTCGTGCATTGGAGACAACACATGGGACTCAATGCTTTCGTATCGGCGCTGTTCATCAGTGCCACTTTCCTGGGAGCCAGCACCATGACGCAAGCCGCATCATCGCAGAACCCCAACCTGCCCGTGTCGATGACACAGGAGTGGGACAAGATCTTTCCGCAGGATGCGCAGGTCGGTCATCGGAAGGTGTCGTTTACCAACCGCTATGGCATCACGCTGGTGGGGGATCTGTATACGCCGAAGAATGCGGAAGGCAGGTTGCCGGCAATCGCCGTTTCAGGGCCCTTTGGTGCGGTGAAGGAGCAGTCCAGCGGCCTCCATGCACAGGAAATGGCGGCACGCGGTTTTGTTGCACTGGCCTTCGATGGTTCGTTCACCGGTGAGAGTGGTGGCATGCCGCGCAATGTGGCTTCGCCCGACATCAATACCGAGGACTTCAGCGCTGCCGTGGATTTCCTGAGCACGCAGGATAACGTGGATGCCGACCGCGTCGGCATTCTCGGTATCTGCGGCTGGGGTGGAATGGCGCTGAATGCGGCGGCAATGGATACGCGCATCAAGGCAACGATCACGTCGACCATGTATGACATGAGCCGCGTGATGGCCAATGGTTATAACGACAGCGTGACGGTGGATGCGCGTTACGAGATGCGGGAGGCGCTGAACCGCCAGCGCACCGAAGACGTGCGGACGGGCAAGCCGGCGCCCAATCTGCAGGCGCGGCTGCCCGAGAAGCTGTCGGGGCAGGAGCCGCAATTCGTTCAGGACTATTTCGATTTCTACAAGACCAAACGTGGCTTCCATCCGCGTTCGATCAATTCCAATGGCGCCTGGAACGTAACTTCGGCGTTGTCGTTCATCAACATGCCGCTTTTGCAGTATGCCGGCGAGATCCGCAATCCCGTGCTGGTGGTGCACGGCGAGAAGGCGCACTCGCGCTATTTCAGCGAGGATGCGTTCAGGAAACTGAAGGGCGACAATAAGACGCTGCTGATCGTGCCGGGGGCGAGTCATACCGACCTTTACGACAAGGCCGCGGGCAAGATTCCCTTCGATCGTTTTGAAGGCTTTTTCAAGGCGAACCTGAAGTGACCGATGTGGCGCGCTGACGATCCGCTGCCGGGCGTCAGCGCTTTTTCGGTGTGGCAGCGGGGGCTGCTGCCTTCTGTTCGCGCCGGCTGCGGATGGTGTCGGCCAGCTCGATGACGGCCATCGCATAGAGGAAGGAGCGGTTGTAGCGGGTGATGGCGTAGAAGTTGCCGGTGCCGATGG
>JAUNHU010000244.1 GCA_030523825.1 Lautropia sp.
ACGGCATCATGGGCGACATCACCCCGCCCGTGGGGCTCGCCACCTTCGCGGCAGCTGCCATCTCGCACGAAAGCCCGATCAGGACCGGCCTGCAGGGAGCCTCCTACGCGCTGCGCACTGTCATCCTGCCCTTCATCTGGATTTTCAACCCGCAACTGCTGCTCATCGGCATCGACAGCTGGCCACAGGCCGCCCTGGTGTTCATCGCCTCCACGCTGGCGATGCTCGCCTTCTCGGCCCTCACCCTCGGCTGGCTGCGCACCCGCCTCCGGTGGTGGGAAGCGGTGCTCATGGTTCTTGGCATCCTCATCCTGTTCCGGCCCGATTTCCTGATGGACAAGTTCCATCCGCCCTACGAACAGGTACCGGCCCAGCAGCTGAATCAGGTTGTCGAGCGACTCGCCCCGGGACAGAACCTCGTCGTCACCACCACCGGCTTCACCCTCGAAGGCGACGAAAAGACCAAGACCCTGTCGCTGCCGATGGGCAAGCCCGCACCGGCTATCCAGCGCCTGAACGAGGCCGGCCTCGGCGTGATGGCCTTTGGCGACATGGTGCAGGTCAGCCTGGTGCGCTTCGGCTCACCCGCCAGGAAGATCGGCTTCGAGCAGGGCTGGGACATCACGCAGATCCATGTGCCCACCGGCCGCCCCAGCGCCAACTGGTTCTACATTCCCGGCGTGCTGCTTCTGGCACTGGTCTGGTTCGCTCAGGGGGCGCGGCTGAAGCGTAAAACGGCGGCCGTCAGCGGCGAGCAAGCCTGACGCCCGAACATCTCCTCCCCGGATGACGGAATCCCATATGGCCCCTTCTCTCCCGCAGAACCCCGACGACCGCCCTGACGCTTCCCGCATTCAGGCCCGCATCGACGAACTCCAGTCGCTCTACCACGAATGGGCGGAGATGCAGCCCCGGCTGGAGGCCGCCCGGAAAGAGTGGCAGCGCAGCATCGAACTGATGGAGCGACTCTCCGCCTTCTACTTCGATGGCGAATATCTCGACTACCGCGAGGCCATCGACAACGGCCTGCCCGTGAACCTGCACACACGCGGCGAGTACAGCATCATGAGCGAGGACACGCTGTGGAACGCCATCCATGACCATCAGTCGATGGCCTGGCAGCGCCTGCGCTCCGCCATCGAGGTGCTGGATCGGGAAGGAAACGGCCGCAACGCTGGCAACGACACCGAAACCACCTGAACATGTCCCGCAACAGTTGCCGTAAACGGATTGCCGTATTTCGCATCAACGCGCCAGGAACATGTTGGCCCCCAGGGAGATGCCAATGACGGCCAGCATGACCATCAGCGCTGCTGCAATGAATCCCGCATGATCAACTGCCTCCACGGGCACCGGCCTTGCGCATCATCGCCCCTATCCTGCGCCACAGCCACAGATAGGGCAGCGTGACCGTCAACAGCACGCCCAGCCCCTGCATCAGCCGCCGCTCACGCTGCGCCTGGTAATACCTGACCACGTCATCGTGCGAGCGGAACAGCCGGCCATCGATGCGCGTCTCGAACACCACGTTGTAACCCTTGTCATTCGGGTGCCAGGCAATCTCGGCCACCCTGCCCGCATGACGGCGAATGGCCGGGCAGTCGTCATCCCAGACGTAATCACAGCTCAGCAGCACATCGCCGATCTTCAGGTATTCACGGCTGCTGCGCCCCTGACGGACTTCATGACGCACCGCAGGAATCTCACCCCGCACCTGTTTCATCTGCGCTTTCGGCACCTGCAGGATATCGTCCGGCCAGGCATGCCATGCCGGCATCACCCCCATGAAACCGAACAGCAGCCCCATCAGCAGAACAGAAAAGGCACCGCCATCTCCTCCGCGAGGCATTGCCCGAATGCTCTCGACATCGCGCCGGAACCAGATCACGGCCAGATACAGCAAGATGAGCGCCAGCATCGCGTAGACAAGCAGGAACGAGAACATCTCCCTGTCCCTGAACACGCCAAAGACCAGTGGAAGAACCACCAGCGGCAGCAGGGCGACACCTGCTATCTGCCAGGCAAAGCGCTTTTGCTGCGGGGGAATGACAGGAGGATCGGACGGCGTAGGCATCTGGCGATTGGCTTGGGCCGCGTATCCACGCCCCTGAACGGCAGCAGAATCGCGGGCTCAAACCGGCATGACGGACGAAGCCGCCAACCTACACCACGTGCGCCTGCCACCAAACCCGGCGACTTCCAGACGGCATCCGGCCCGGGACAGGCAACCGATACATCGCCGCCCATGCGCGC
>JAUNHU010000245.1 GCA_030523825.1 Lautropia sp.
AAGGCCCGCGACCCCAGCCCGTCCACCATCACCCGGCAGGCCACACCGCGCCGGGCTGCACGCATCACCGCCTCGGCCATCGCCGTGCCGGTGTCATCCGCCAGCCAGATGTAATAGAGCAGATGGATCTGCTCATGCGCAGCCTCGATGTCGGCCAGCATCCGCGCGCGCGCCGTGGCCCCATCGGCCATCAGCTCACCCCGGTTGCCGCTCACCGCATGAAAACCGTTGATGGAAGCCGCATACCGGAAGGCCCCCTGCCAGCGCCGGCCGATCAGATGCTCGATGTTCCCGGGCGTTCCCATCACCCGCCGCGCATCCTCGTCATGATCCAGCTGGGCCTGCACCACATCCTTCACCCGCTGGTACCGACCCGCAACGCCGCGCCCCAGATCGATGCGCCCCAGCAGGTAATACAGCGTGCATCCCACATAGGGCACCAGCAATATCACCACGATCCAGGCCATCCGGCCGTCCGGTGCCATGTCATCCCGCAGCAGCACGCGCCACGAGAAGCCCACCACCAGCCCTGCGTGCAGCAGGGCCAGAAAGAAAGGCAGATGAGAAACAGCCGAAGGGTCGGGAAGATTCATGGCAGCGCCCCGTCCGAAAGCGTTTTTATTCAGCTTTTACGTGACAGACAATTATCCGCAACCTGCCAGCATATACCCGAATTATCAAAAAACTCATACGACAATATGCGAACCCTTTTTGCCGCAGTCATGGGCTTATGAATCTTTTCATCCAGTTCGACCGCATACGAAAAATCACAATCTTCACTGATCTCACCAGAACTCTGCTTCTGAGAAAAGAACCGACCCGGAGGAAGGGTGTTTATGTTGTTGCAAAACGCCATACCGTTTTGCGTACTTATCTTGATCCTGAGTTTGTAAAACGGATGATTTGACTGGTTATTGGCAACAACGCCCCACTGAGACATATCCGAATTAATTGCAGCAATCCACAATGAAAGTTTTCCAGGCTCTTCCCGCTGCCTCTTCTCATCAGCCCGTGCATATTCTTCCTCACGGAGCCGATCCTGCTTCATCCGCTCCTTTTCAGCCTCTCGATCGCGGTGCTTCTCACGCCGATAGACCAATACAGCGGTGATGACCGCGACAATTGCCAGAACTGCATTCGCCCATTCCGCCATCGATCCAACTTCCATCACGTCCCCTCGCACTCCTGTAAACAACACATCTGAAAGCACATCGAGAATACACGTCCAGACAATTGCTTACACGAATACCCCTGCATCAAGGAATGCACGAAGAGTCGTACTGAAACCCCAAACGGACCACCATTTCAACGGCCTGCTGCCCACATGCAGCGCCTCTTGTTCACTACCCCCATCACTCCACCCCCTCCCACCACGGCACAGGCCGATGCGCCTCCGGCGTGTACCGTTCCCCCATCCTCGGCACATCCAGGCGCACGTCCTGCTGCCCGGCCAGTTCATGCACCCTGCGGATCGCGGAATCCCAGGGATTGCGGCCCAGGTTGAACACGGCCCAGTGGATCGGCACCGTCACCTGTGCCCGCAGATCCTGCGCGGCCCGGATCACTTCATCCGGGAAAAGATGCGATCCCGGCCAGCCGGGGTTGGCCGCGTCGATCTCGATGAAGGCGATGTCGAAGCCCCGATATTTTTCGCCGAGCTGCGCAAAATGCCGGCCATAGCCGCCATCGGCTCCCCAATAGAGCCGTTTGCCCGCCCCTTCCAGCGCATATGACACCCAAAGCGTGCGGTTCCGGTCGCTCGTCCAGCGCGCACTGAAATGCCGGGCGGTTTCGGCCGTGACTTTCACGCCGCCAATCGTCACGCCATCACCCCAGCCCAGCTCGGTGATCCGCTCGGCCGGCACACCCCAGGATTGCAGTCTTGCCCCCACACCCAGCGGCACCACAAAGCGGGAAACCTTGTCCGCAAGATGACGCATCGTCGCGGCCTCAAGATGATCGTAATGGTCATGGGTAATCAGCACCACGTCGATGGGCGGCAGATCGTTGCGTGCCAGCGGAGGCGGCTGAAAACGCGCCATCACAAAAGACCACTCGACGGGCGCCGCATTGCCAAACACCGGATCAACGAGAATGCGCTTGCCCGCCAGCTCCAGAATGGCGGAAGAATGCCCCAGCCAGTAATAGGCAAAGCCCGCGTCCGGCACGCCAAAATCCTCGCGCCGCAGCGGCCTCATCGGCAAAGGCGCCTTCGGCGCATTGGGTGAACGGCCGATCAGGTTGCTTTC
>JAUNHU010000246.1 GCA_030523825.1 Lautropia sp.
GCCTTCCCCTTCACCATCCAGCCAGACGGCCCGCCCGTGGCTGGCGTTATCCAGCCAGAGCCGGAAGCCCTCCACCGCGTCCTCCACCAGCAGCATCTGCATCGACACCGCGGCACCGTGCGCCACGTCCACCAGATCGCCACCGCGGGTCGCCAGCTCGCGCCGCACCTGCCCCTCCAGCTCATAGCCCACCGTGCACCCCAGCAGCACCCGCTTCACGATCGGCACCCGCTCAGCCTCCAGGAGCGCAGCCGCCACCGTGTCGGTATAGGCCCGCACCAGCCCGCCCGCGCCCAGCTTCACGCCGCCAAAGTAGCGCACCACGGTGGCCAGCACGCCTTCCAGCTGCTGATGACGCAGCACCTCCAGCATGGGCCGACCGGCCGTGCCGCTGGGCTCGCCGTCATCCACCGCCGCCGACTGCCCGCCAGCCAGCAGCGCCCAGCAGACATGCGCCGCATCCGGATGGAGCGCCTTCAGCCGCGCCACCTCGGCATAGGCGGCCTCACGCCCTTCCACCGGCATCACCCGGCCCAGAAAGCGGCTTTTCTTGATGACCAGTTCCGACTCGACCGGCGCGGCCAGCGTTGCCCACGTCATGCCTGCCCAACCCCCCATCCATTCATGTGCACAAATATGTCAAAAAGCGAAACACAGGTTTCATTACCCTTGGGCTTCGCAAGCCCCTGACCACCCGTTTTCATCCAGCGTCTAGAATCCCACCACCAGCGTGCCCTGGTCTGCGCCCCTCGGGAGACGCATGGCGCATCGCCGCAGCCGGCAGGGGCCACAGCCCCGGCCCGCACGGCACCAGGGAAAAACGCATGTGCCGGCCAGTATCCGGCCTCACCCTTCATCGGCTCCGCGCGGCATCCCGCCCCGCTGGCCGCCCAGAAACCCGAGTGCAGACGCGGCCTGCGCGGCCAGAAGGCCATCGCAGCACCTGCACCCACTCATCGTACAACGGACCCGCCCATGCGCATTGCCCTCACCGCCTCATCCCTGCTGTTCGCGGCCCTTCTCACCGGTTGTGCCAGCACCATCGACGGTGCCAGCATGCGTGACCCCATCGGGGAAGGACAGGCTGCCAATCCCGATGGCCCCGACTGGGCCCCGGTGTTTGAAAGCGGCCGCGATGCCCGCTACCGCGACCAGCAGGTCATCTATGTCGACCGCAAGAGCCTGAAGGAGCACCAGCTGGAAGGTGGCAAGTACACCTACTACACCGCCATCACCCGCCAGCAGTATGCGTCCAGCAGCAGCGCCACCATCCAGGAACTGGCCGTGCTGTGCGAAGGCGCTCCCATCGCGCCGGCCACCTCGCTGCGCGCCGAAGGCAGCGGCAACCGCGACGGCAGCTACAAGCTGACCCGCGCCAAGGACCCGATCACCTCGCTGTCGCAGTTCTCCACCC
The DNA here is from genome assembly GCA_030523825.1 of Lautropia sp. Classification (GTDB taxonomy): domain Bacteria; phylum Pseudomonadota; class Gammaproteobacteria; order Burkholderiales; family Burkholderiaceae_E; genus Lautropia. The sequence continues at coordinate 1,415 of JAUNHU010000246.1, forward strand.
AGCGCATTCCCATCGACCCGAAGGTGCCCAGCACCTTCGTGGTGCGTGCCATCTGCATGCTGGGAACCGACCCGCATCGCTGATCCTCAGCCGCCGGCCCTCGCGCCTGCTGCCTGCTGCCCCAAGAGCGGGCCATGAACCTGTTCGCCCCGCGAAGCCCGCTGGGCGAGCAGAACAGGGCACCAGGCCAGCTGAATCCCGTGGATGGATTCAAGGGGCTGGCAACACGGTGCAGCCCGCCCTGCAGAGCCTTCCCTCCGGGTTGGCCCCAACTGTACAGCCGCCGGGCGCGCACTATACTTTCCGGATGACCGCTGCGGCGAAAGGGCCGGCTTCTGCCTGCGTCCTGACACCGTCAGCAGAAACCGGGATTTCCCGAACGGCTTCTCCTTTCTTCCTCGTCGTGTGCCGTACCCCTTGCCGGTTTACCGCTGCCGGATGACCCCGGCCGACGGTACCTGCCAGAACGGCCAACCTTTCGGCAGGACAACGGAAGACCCGGCGGGAGATCTCCCCTCCTCCCATCTTCCACGCGGAGACGCCATGTCCACGGCCGCCGACGAATCCCAGAACAAACAGGAACCACTGCAGAACACCCTGCTGTTTCCCCAGGGTACACACCGCTCGCTGATCACGCTGGTCATTGCCGCGCTGGTCTCCTGGGGCGTGTATCAGATCCTGCCCTACGAAACCAACGCCAACAAGGGCATCGCCATCCTGCTGTTCGTTGGCATCCTCTGGCTGACCGAGGCGCTGCACATCACCGTCACCGCCCTCATCGTGCCCATCCTGGCCGCCACCTCCGGCATTCCCAAGATGGGCGTGAA
>JAUNHU010000247.1 GCA_030523825.1 Lautropia sp.
GCTGCCAGGTGGGCGATGCAGCCGGCGTTGGCCGACAGGATCACTTCCGGCTGGCCGTGCTGCAGGTTGCCCAGCTTCCGGGTGCGCAACCGGCCGGCCAGCTCCGGCTGCAGGATGGAATAGGTGCCGGCCGAGCCGCAGCACAGGTGCGATTCGTTCACTGGCTGCAGATCGGCTCCCCAGGCCACCAGCAGTTTTTCCACGTCGCCGCGAATCTTCTGCCCATGCTGCAATGAGCACGGCGCATGAAAGGCAACCTTCTGTCGCTGTGGCGGATCAGCAGGCGCCATCTCGGCCAGACGCTCGCCCAGCCACTCGATGGCATCGAAAGTGATGGCAGAGATCTTTTCGGCACGCTCGGCGTAGACGGGATCGTTGCGCAGCAGGTGCCCATAATCCTTCACCATCACGCCGCAGCCCGAAGCGTTCATCAGCAGTGCCTCCGCACCCTGCTCCACATGGGGCCACCAGGCGTCGATGTTGCGGCGCACCTCGTTCAGCGCGTATTCCTGCTCGTTCATGTGAAAGCGCAGCGAACCGCAACAGCCCGATTTGGGGTCGATGACGGATTCCACCCCGAGAAGATCGAGCAGGCGTGCCGTGGCCCGGTCGATGCCGGGCAGCATGCTTTCCTGCACACAGCTGTTGAGCAGCAGCGCCTTGCGCGCATGCTGGCGCGCAGGCCATTCGCCCTCGTTGCGGATGACCGGCACCTTGGCCTTGACGGCGGCAGGCAGCACCGGCCGCATGGCGCGCGCCAGCCGGACCATGCTGCCGAACAGCGGCCGGTTGCCGATGAGCCAGAGCAGGAACTGCCGCGACAGCCGGTCTCCCATGGGTCGTTTCACGCTTTTTTCGACCAGATCACGACCAATGTCCAGCAGGTACGAATACTTGACACCGGACGGACAGGTGGATTCGCAATTGCGGCAGGTGAGGCAGCGGTCGAGATGCTGCATGGTGGTGGCAGACGGCGTGGCCCCTTCCAGCATCTGCTTCATCAGGTAGATGCGGCCACGCGGGCTGTCCTTCTCGTCGCCCAGCAGCTGATAGGTGGGACAGGTGGCCGTGCAGAAGCCGCAATGCACGCAGGCACGCAGGATGCGTTCGGCCTCGATGCCGGCAGGCGTGTCGCGCAGGCGTTCGACGATGTGGGTTTCCATGCAATCGTCTCCGGATGATTCGTGATTCGGTAAGGATCTTGACTGTCGTGTTTCTGCCGCCCCAGGCCGCTGGCCCCGGGGCTGGCAGCCCTCTGGCCCGGCGGCTGGCGCTCCTCTGGCTGGCGCCCCTACATCCAGGAATACAACCTGCCGGGGTTGATGGCACCTGCCGGATCGAGCGCCTGTTTCAGGCGCTTGTGAATCGTCTGACTGGTGGCAGACAGCGGATGGAAGCGCTCGATCCCGGCATGAGCAGCATCGGCACGGAACAGCGTGGCACTGCCGCCCTGTCCGGCCACCTGCTCGCGCAATGCGCTGGCCTGCTTGCCAGCCGAGACCTCGTCAGCGGGCCCATCGGGCAGGTACCAGCGCAGCGCGCCGCCCCATTCGATCAACTGGCGCCCCGGCAGATCGAGCAAGGGAGCCGTGTCGGGTACGGACAGGCGCCAGAGCGGCGCGGATGGCCCGGCATCCCGAAAAAACGCATGACGCTGGTCACGGATGGCGCGCCAAAACACACCAGCCTCCTCCGCTGGCACCAGACTGCCCTTCAATTGCGCCACGGCCGATTCGACGGCACGCACCGCACCACAGAGACGCACCGTGAGGACGCCGTCATGCCAGACGGTGGCGGCCAGCGGCAACGGCTTGCCAGCCCATTCATTGCAGCGGCGGATGGATTCAGCCGCGTCCATCGGCAAGCGCAGGCTGACATCGGCCTTGGGCAGCGGCAGCACCTTCAGCGACACTTCGGCGATGAGGCCCAGCACACCCATCGAGCCCACCAGCAGACGGGAAATGTCATAGCCGGCCACGTTCTTCATCACCTGCCCGCCAAAGCGCATGACTTCGCCCGTGGCAGACACCAGCACGGCCCCCAGGATGAAGTCGCGCACGCTGCCCACCGACATGCGACGCGGTCCGGCCAGCCCGGTGGCCACCATGCCCCCCACCGTCCCCCCCTCGGCGAAATGCGGTGGCTCGAAGGCAAGACATTGCCCCTGCGTTGCCAGCAGTGCCTCCAGTTCGGCCAGCGGCGTGCCGGCACGCACCGTCACCACCAGCTCGGTGG
>JAUNHU010000062.1 GCA_030523825.1 Lautropia sp.
CATGGAACAGGATCTCGAACCGAAATATCGCGCCTTGCTGAGCGAGGCAGAACGTCATGGCGTTGCCGACATGGACGGCATGCGTCTGTGCATGAACGCGCTTTCGATGGCTGCTCAGATCGAGCGCCAGCATGCGGCCACTCTCTCACCGCATGGTCTGTCGGAAGGGCGTTTCAGCCTGATGTTCATGCTGGATGCACACAAGGATGGTTTGTCGCCGCACGTGCTGGCCGATCAGGCCGGGGTGGCGCGTGCCACCGTCACGGGTCTCGTCGATGGCATGGTGCGTGATGGCCTCGTCGAACGCCACGACAACCCCCTCGACCGTCGCTCCAATCTCGTCTCACTCACCCGGAAGGGGCGCACCCTCATTCGCAAGGTGTTTGGCAGTCAGGTCGAGCAGATGGCCAGTGCCTTCGACTCCCTCTCGCAGGCCGACCGCAGGCAGCTCGGCAAGCTGATGGGCAAGGTCAGCTCCCAGCTGGTCGACCGCCGCGCGCACGCCAAGTAAGTTTTCCCGGTCAGCACGTTCAGAAGGCTGCAATCCCGTGTGCCGTAGCCCGGTACACGGGATTTTTCGTTTTTGCCCGCTGTCTGCCGGAGGGGGCCGGAACGGGGTTTCCTGCAGCCGTGTGTGGGGCGTTTCCGTGCGCCGGGCGTTCAATGTCCGGATGGGTCATGGCTGGCGACGTTGTCGCTGCATGACTGGCACAGTCCCTTGATTTCCATGCCGCGTGCCCGAAAGCCGCTTTGCTCGCGGATGCGACTGGTTGCGTGCGCCAGTGCCTCGATGACGGCTTCGCCGCTGTATTCCGACACCTGACCGCAGCCTTCGCAGATCAGCATGATCGGATGGCCGTGGTCGTGCCGGTCGTGGTGCCCGTGTTCGCAGATGATGAAGCTGCTGGTGGCATCCACCTTGTGAACCAGGCCGTTGTCCACCAGAAAATCCAGGGTCCGGTACAGGCTCATCGGCGCAAAGCCGGGTTTTTCCTTCTGGATCTGCGTGAGCAGATCGTAAGCCTTGATGCCGCCGGGGCTGCGGGCCAGATGGCGCAGGACATCGACGCGAAGCGGAGTGAGCTGTGTTCCACGGGCCTTGCAGTGCTGTCTGGCGGTTTCGATGAGGGCATCGGCTGCGTCGGCAGGCGTGGCTGCGGGCGTTGTCGCGGCAGCGGAGGAGCTGGCAGGGGCGTTTCGGGCAGAATGCGTCATCGGTGTGGTCCGTGAGGAATCGAGGCCCGCAACGGCGAGCCACCCACGAGGCATCATCAAGTTTAACGTGCTGCTTCGCGCCCTGGCGTGACGGCATTCCGGGGTCGGGGATTTCCCTGTTTCCCGGAGGGGCGCCCGGAGATGGTACGCCGACCACGCCGGCAGGCCGCATAATCGAAGGATTCCGGTACGTCCTGCGCCACTTGCCATGCTGGCAGACGCGAGGCCCGGGCTCAGGTCGGGATGCAGCCGGGTCTGCGCCGGGGGGCCGAGTGGTGTGCGCTGCCTGCCACGGTGCCTCGTCTTCGCGTTGCCGGGGTCTTCGCCTGGGGAGCCTGTGCTGTGGTGGCTGCCCGCGGTGTGGGGCCGGACAAAACCGGGGGACAGGAGACACACGATGCCCAATGCCTTCAATTTTTCGGTCTCTCCCTTCGACTGCCTGACCCAGGTCGAGCAGCAGAAGGTGCGGGATCAGGTCGATATCGCCTATTTCAGGCCCGGCGAGGTGCTGATCGAACCGGGCAGCGTGCCCACGCATCTGTTCGTGCTCATCAAGGGCTATGTGCATCAGTTCGAGGGAGACGAACTGCTGGCCACCTATGGGCCGGACGACAGTTTCGATGGTCGTGCGCTGGTGGCGGGCCGGGCCAACAACCGTTTCGTGGCAGTCGACGAGGTGCTGGCCTACGAATTGCCGCGTGAGGCCGTGAATTCGCTGATTGCCGGCAACGACACCTTCAGTGCGCTGCTGTTTTCGGCGCTGGGGCAGAAGCTGAGTGCGCTGGCTGCCCGGGGCAGCGAGCAGGAGCTGCAATCGCTGAACATGGCGCGGGTCGATGAAGCCTATGTGCGGCCGGCCTTCACCGTCGACATGAACACCGACATCGTCTCGGTGGTGAAATTGTTCGAGCGGGAGCGCACCACCAACGTGCTGGTGCGTGACGACACCCAGTCTCCCACCCGGCTCGGCATCTTCACGATCACCGGGTTGCAGAAGGCCATCCTCAGCGGGGAGCCGCTGACCGAGTTTCCGGTCGGGCGCCTGACCAGCTGGGATCTGTTGTCGGTTAAGCCTTCCGATCAGGTGGGCGAGGCACTGGCGCTCATGTTCCGTCATGGTGTTCATCGCGTGGTGGTGAAGGACGGCGCGGAGATTTCAGGCATTCTCGAATCGCTCGATGTGCTCAGTTTCCTGGCAAACCATTCGATGCTGATCGGCATGCAGCTGGAAGATGCCGCCAGCCTCGACGAGCTGGAGAAGGTGGCCGGCCAGATCACGGGACTCATCCGCCGGCAATACCGTGCCGGTGCGCGTGTGGGGCTGCTGGCACGGCTGGTGCAGGATCTGAATGGCCGGTTGTTCCAGCGTGCCTGGAAGCTGGTTGCACCGCCCGAACTGGTGGAGAACAGCTGCCTGCTGGTGATGGGCAGTGAAGGGCGGGGCGAACAGCTGCTGAAGACCGACCAGGACAATGCCTTGCTGCTGCGCGATGGTTATGAGCCGCCCGCCGACCTGCAGGCCATCTGCGACCGCTTTTCGGCCGTGCTGGAGCGCTTCGGCTATCCGCCCTGTCCGGGCAACGTCATGCTGAGCAACCCCCTCTGGCGGGGCAGCGTCAGCGATTTCACCCGCACCGTCCGGCGTTGGCTGGTGATGCCCGAGAACGACAGCCTGATGAATCTGGCCATCCTGATGGATGCGCACGGGGTGGCGGGAGATCACAACCTGCTGGCACGGCTGCGCCAGAAGATGTTCAGGACGATGCTGGACAGCGACGCGGTGATGAGCCGTTTTGCGTCGGTGGTCGACGTGTTCGGCACCACCACCCGCTGGTGGCAGCGGATGACCGGGTTGAGCGGGGATGACGCCCGCCTGAACCTGAAAAAGGCCGGCATCTTTCCGCTGGTGCATGGCATCCGCAGCCTGGCTCTGGCCGAGGGCATCGAGGCTACCGGCAGCGAGGCACGGGTGCAGAGGCTGGTGGAGAAGGGTGTATTGAGCGAGGAGCATGGGGCCGAGCTGGTCGAGACCCTGCATTTCCTGATGGGGCTGAAGTTGAAATCCGGCCTCGACGACATGGAGCAGAATCGTCCGCCCTCGGATCGCGTGGTGCTGACGGGCCTGACGCCGCTGGAGCGCGACCTGCTGAAGGACGCCCTGCAGGAAGTGCGGCGCTTCAAGGACGTGCTGCGGCATCGCTTCCGTTTCGGAGCCGTATCATGAGCCAGAGATATCTGCTGGACACGGCCCCCTCGCGGATGCAGCGCTGGTGGCAGGGCATGCGCCGGAACTGGAAACGCAGCCGGCTGAAGGATCCGCGCTGGGCCTTCCTGTTTGATGAGCCGCCGCAGGACGAATGGGTGTCGGTCGATTGCGAGACGACGGGCCTGAATGTACGGCAGGACGAGATCATCGCCATCGGTGCCACCCGCATCAAGGGCAGCCGGGTGATGACCAGTGAGCGGCTGGAGCTGCTGGTGCGTCCCGAGAAGGAAGTGAAGCGCGACAGTGTGCAGGTGCACCGCTTGCGTGCGCAGGACGTGGCCGATGGCCTGCCGTTGGCCGAGGCGATGGAGAGGCTGCTGCATTTCATCGGCAGCCGGCCACTGGTGGGTTATTACCTCGAATTCGACGTGGCGATGATCAACCGGGCCGCACGCCAGTGCTTCGGCCTGACGCTGCCGCAGCAGCGCATCGAGGTTTCGGCGCTGTATTACGACTGGAAATTCCGGCAGTTGCCGCCTTATCAGCAGCATGACAATGCCGACATCGACCTGCGCTTTGCCACCATCATGCAGGAGCTGCAATTGCCTACCCGCGAGGCGCATGATGCGCTGAACGATGCGGTGATGGCTGCGCTGGCGTTCATCAAGCTGCGCGAGCTGCGCAGCGAGCAATGAGCTGATCTTCTCCATGAAAAACGCCGCAGAAAGCAACCTTTCTGCGGCGTTTCGTTGTGGGCGCCGGGGTTTCCCGGCACCCTGGTTGGCACGTGAGCGGAACTGGTCAGTGTGCCGATGCCTTGGAGGCACCATAACCGGTTTCGGCACGAACCTGCTGCCCTTCGAAGTCCTCGCGTTCCTGTGCGGCGCGGGCGCTGTTGTCCAGGATGGAGAACAGCCAGACACCGAGGAAGCCGAGCGTCATCGAGAAGATGGCGGGCGAGGTGTAGGGGAAGGGCGCAGAGCCCACCGGGTTGCCGAAGGTGACTTCCCAGACCGAGGGCGACAGGATCGTCATGATGACCGTGGACACCAGACCCAGGAAGCCACCGATGACCGCACCGCGGGTGGTGGTGCCTTTCCAGAGCACCGATAGGATCAGCACCGGGAAGTTTGCCGAGGCAGCCACGGCAAAGGCCAGCGACACCATGAAGGCCACGTTCTGCTTCTCGAACAGGATGCCCAGCAGCACGGCGATGACGCCCAGCGCCAGCGTGGTGATCCGCGAGACGCGCAGCTCGGACGCGCTGTCGGCCTTGCCCTGCTTGATGACGGTGGCATAGAGGTCGTGCGACACGGCGGAAGCTCCCGACAGGGTGAGACCTGCCACCACGGCCAGAATCGTGGCGAAGGCCACGGCCGAGATGAAGCCGTAGAACACGTCACCACCGACCACCTTGGCCACCAGCACGGCTGCCATGTTGGAAGTACCCGTTCCGCCGTGGATGACGCCGGTTGCGACATCGGCATACTCGGGATTGGTGAGCACCAGGGTGATGGCACCGAAGCCGATGATGAAGATCAGCGCGTAGAAGTAGCTCATCCAGGTGGTTGCCCAGAACACCGACTTGCGGGCTTCCTTGGCATCAGGCACGGTGAAGAAGCGCATCAGGATGTGCGGCAGGCCAGCGGTACCGAACATCAGTGCCATGCCGAAGGAAATGGCCGAGATCGGGTCCTTGATGAAGCCACCGGGGCCCATCAGCGACAGCCCCACCTGCTGGGCTTCCTCGGGCGTCTTGCCGGCATTCTGTGCAATGGCTGCCTTCACCTTCACGGCTTCGGCAAAGAGCTTTTCCAGGCTGAAGCCATACTGCGACATGATCATGATGCCCATGAAGCTCACGCCAAACAGCAGCAGCACGGCCTTGATGATCTGCACCCAGGTGGTGGCCGTCATGCCGCCAAAGAGCACATAGACCATCATCAGCACGCCCACCAGCACCACGGCCACCCAGTAATCGAGGCCGAACAGCAGCTTGATCAGCTGACCGGCACCCACCATCTGGGCGATCAGGTAGAAGGCCACAACCACCAGCGTGCCGGACGCGGCAAAGAGGCGGATGGGTTTCTGCTCGAAGCGATAGCCGGCCACGTCGGCGAAGGTGAACTTGCCGAGGTTGCGCAGGCGCTCGGCCAGCAGGAAGGTGAGCAGCGGCCAGCCCACCAGGAAGCCGATGGCATAGATGAGACCGTCATAGCCGCTCATCATCACGGCTGCGGAAATGCCGAGGAAAGAGGCAGCAGACATGAAGTCGCCGGCGATTGCCAGACCGTTCTGGAAACCGCTGATGCCACCACCGGCGGTATAGAAGTCGGCGGCCGATTTGGTACGGCCTGCAGCCCATTTGGTGATCCAGAGCGTGGCAGCCACGAAGGCGACGAACAGGGCAATGGCCGTCCAGTTGGTTTCCTGCTTGGCGGCTTCGCCGACTTCACCGGCAGCATGAGCGGAACCGAGGAGGAGCAGGCTGCCGGCCAGTGCGGCAGCGTTCAGGCTGAGGGTACGATAACGTGCATTCATTGGGTCGTGTCCTTGAGGATTTCACGGGTCATGGCGTCGTAGCGGCTGTTGGCACGGAATACATAGATGCCGGTGAGCAGCACGGTGATGATGATGACGCCGAGACCGATGGGAATGCCGATCGAGGTGACGCCGCCTTCGCTGACGGGCGCTGACAGGAACTTCTTGTCGAAGGCAATCAGGCCGATGAAGCCGTAGTACATGACCAGTATGAGAATGGTCAGTACCCAGCCAAAGGTGTTGCGTTCCTTGCGAAGCTTCTCATACTGCGGATGCCGTTGTATTTTTTCGACGACCGGGTCCGACATGGATGTCTCCTCTCCTGTGGTTGACACAAGCGATAACAATGCGGGAGCCGGCTATTCCTGACAAGCAGGGAAAACACTATGGGCGGTAAGGGTTTCTGCGGGGGCGTTTCATCCCGTTATTCCAGCGGATTCCGTGTACATTTGCGCGCCTCGCTTGTGCCGTGGCGAGGGGACAGAAAACCCATGCGCCATGTGTTGCGCTCCGGCCTGTTTCGCGTCATCGAACAGGGGGTGATTCGGGCCGTGCCTGATGGCCGGATTCAGTGTCCATCCGGGTTTATCCCGGTTTCGTCACGCCAGCGTCGGATGAGTTCGTGGCGGCGGACGGGGTAGGTAGTGCCCGTATCCAGCAGGGTCTGCACGCGGTCGGCACGAAAATGCCGGAATTCGCCGCGCAGTTCACACCAGGCGACAAAGACGCGACTGACGTTTCCGAAGAATGCCATGATGAAGGGCCAGACGACGCGCCGGGTCATGCGCCCGTTTGCGTCGATGTATTCCAGTCTCAACCGATGTTCGAGACGGATGGCGTGGCGCAGCCCGGGTAGCCAGGGTTCCGGAGCATGGTTTTCGCAAAGCACCGGCGCAAACAGTCCGCTGGTGTCTGCTGCCAGGCGCAGGTGCTCTGGCAGGGTGCTGGAAATTCTGCCCAATGCGCGCTCGGCAGCCCGGGAGAGTTCTTCGTCGGCCTGTGATTTCACCCAGCGCATGCCCAGTACCAGTGCCTCCAGTTCGTCGGCGTCGAACATCAGGGGCGGCAGCATGAAGCCTGCGCGCAGCCGGTAGCCGACACCGGCGTCGCCCTCGATGTTTGCACCCTGACGACGCAGCTCGGCAATGTCACGGTAGAGCGTGCGCAGGCTGACGCCCGTGTCCCTTGCCAGCCGGTCGGCCGTGATGGCCGTGCGCGCCTGACGCAGTCGATCCAGCAGGTGAAGCAGGCGCGAGGCACGGGTGCTCATCATGAGTGTTCAGCGGGTACGGGGTCTGGCAACCTGTTCTTCTTCCAGTTGCCGGGTGCGGACAAGGGCGGGGCGTGCCATGTGGCGGGTCATGAACGCGCCAAAAACCGGATCATCGGCGGGCAACACCTTTGCCACATGCGTCAGCCAGCCGAGCAGGGCACTGTAATACAGGTCGAGCGCCGTGAAATGATCGCCGATCAGGTGCTGGCGGCTGCCGAGAGGTTTGCGCAGGGTGTTGAAGGCGGTGTCGAAATCGCCATAGCCGATGGCGCGGCGTTGCTGCCCGTCTTGCGTGGTAATTCCGCGCCTTTTGTCGACGGCTGCGTATTCGAGATGGAGCGCAAAGCACATCCAGCGGTAAAACTGGCCGCGCTCCGGTGTGCCGGCTGCAGGAATCATCTTGTGCTCGGGAAATATCTCGGCGAGATAGGTGATGATGGCCAGCATCTCGGTCATGGTGTGTTCCCGGTGCCGAAGCGCGGGCACCTTGCCCATCGGGTTGATGGCAAGATAATCGGCAGATTTGATGCTGCTTTCAAAATCCAGTGCCACCACGTCGTAGCTTGCCTGGCATTCTTCCAGCATCCAGCGCACATAGGTGCCGCGGGATTGGGGAACGGTATAGAGTGTGATGTCCGACATGGTGCTGATCTCCGTGCAGATTGGCGGGACATGCTGCCTGTGTTGGCGCACATGACAGGCCGCATTCTGCCCGGTGCGGGTGTCAGCTTCTGTCAGCAGTGTTTCTGGCCTCGCGTGATGTCGTGCCCTTCGGGGCAGCAGGTCTCAGAGTCGTTAATCCCTGGCAATGGCCCGGCGGGCTTGCCGGCTTCGGAAGCGCATGATGCCTGCCAGCACGAAGCAGCCGAGGCCAAGCACCAGGCCCGATTCTGCGTCGCGCTGCCGCACGTGCTCCCGTGCGGCATTGTCCTGGATGATGGGCGCGCGCAGGTCGGCCGTGCCTGCCAGCAGACCGCCGGCCGGGTTGCGGATCTCGTGTGGAATGAGCCTGCCATCGCGTTCTTCCATGACCAGCAACAGCGGCTTTTGCAGCGCCAGTTCCGGTTGCCCATGAAAGTGCGCGGGCAGCTTCACTTCCAGTCCCACAGCCTTGCCGCCGGCGGTTTCGTAGCGCAGCCTGAGATCCAGGAGCGGGGTGGCCACCGGGTAGGCCCTTCCGCCGTGCCGGATGCGCGGCGTCAGCACCACGGTTGCCTTGTGCTGGCTGACACGCTCAGGCGAATCGGAGGGGAGAGGGGTGATGCGGGGCTGGCAGGAGGTGAATCCCAGAAAGACCAGGCCGAGAATCAGGCACAGCCAGAACAGAAAATGGTCGAAAGCGCGCTGCGTCGCGCTGCTTTTCGGGCTTTCTTCCGATGTGATCGGGGCTGATGGCTGCTGAGGCATCTGGATGGCGCAGAAGGGGCTTCGGTCGGCCGCACGGCCGTCTGCGGGGGAGCGTATGCCGGCAGGCCAGAAGGAGGAAGCGCCAGCCCGATGAACGGCCATCGTTGGCCAGTGGATGAGCCACCTGTCGGTAGCAAGTCAGCGCAGCACCACCGTCTTGTTGCCGTCGGGAAAGACGCGGTGTTCGGCATGCCATTTCACGGCACGGGCCAGCACCACATTCTCGATGTCGCCGCCCAGCGCGGTGAGCGCCTGCGGGGTCATGGTGTGATCGACCCGCTCCACGTCCTGCTCGATGATCGGGCCTTCGTCGAGCGATGCGGTCACGTAGTGGGCGGTGGCGCCGATGATCTTCACGCCGCGTTCGTGCGCCTGATGGTAGGGGCGGGCGCCCTTGAAACTGGGCAGGAAGGCGTGGTGGATGTTGATGGCGCGGCCTTCCAGCCTGCGGCACAGATCGTCGGAGAGCACTTGCATGTAGCGGGCCAGTACCACCAGCTCGGCGCCGCAGCGCTCGATGATTTCAATCTGTTTCGCTTCGGCTTCGGGCTTGGTGTCGGCGGTGACCGGGATATGGTGAAAGGGGATGCCGCGGCTTTCCACCAGCGGACGGAAATCCGGGTGATTGGAGATGATGGCGCGGATCTCGATGGGCAGCATGCCCGCACCCGTGCGAAACAGCAGGTCGTTCAGGCAGTGGCCCAGCTTCGAGACCATGATGACGGTGGGCATGCGGCGTCCGTGTCGGCACAGCTTCCAGCTGAATGAAAACTGCTGCGCCAGTGGCGTCATCGACGCCCGGATGGTGGCATCATCGACATTGGCAGTGAACTGCACCCGCATGAAGAACAGGCCGGTGTCATGGTCGTTGTATTGCGCGGCATCGGTGATGTTGCCGTTGTGGCTCAGCAACATGGCGCTGACTGCGTGTACGATACCGGGCCGGTCGGGGCATGAAAGTGTAAGGATGTATTCGTTTGACACAGTCTGGAAACCTGCAAGAGCACGCAACGGGTGATCATCATACCCGTGGATGAGCGTCACGACAGATCATGCTGATGGTGAATGGTTGAATGGCGCCTTGACGTGGTTTTCGCGTCGAAAGCCTTCGGTTGTGCACCTCCATCGGCGTTGGCGCGTTATCTTCCACGGTTTGTTGTCCGGAACGCGGTTGCATTGTCTTTGGGCTGTCCGGTCTTGTTTCCCCGGCGTGGCCGGGTTCTGGCGTCATGTCGACGTGGCAGGATTTGATAACTTCAGGAGTTCGATGTTCATGGCTGATTTCAACAAGCGATTTGGCGGGCTGCGCGCGGGGTTGATGGCGCTGGCCGGTGGTGGCCTGCTGGCGGCAGCGCCCGTGCAGGCAGCCGACTACATCAACACGCTCGGTGCGCTGTCGCAGGACAACTTCCGCACGCTCTCCGAAGACCTGGGCTCGGGTCTGTCCTTCAAGGGTGTGGTGCCGGCCGAGAGTCTCGGTGTGCTGGGCTTCGATGTGTCGGCATCGGCTTCCGGCATGAAGGTGCCGAACCGTGATCTCTGGCGTCAGGCATCTGGTGGCCAGAACGTCGACCAGTGGGTTGGCATGGCAGGTGTGCGCGTGCACAAGGGCCTGCCCGGCGGTGTCGATATCGGCGGCTTCTACAACACCAGCTCCAACAACATCAAGCTCTATGGTGGTGAAGTGCGCTGGGCCTTCCTGAAGGGCAGCACGCTGACGCCGGCGATGGCGCTGCGTGGCTCCTACTCGCGTCTGGGCGGCGTCAAGCAGCTCGATCTGGACACGATGGGCGTTGATGTCTCGATCTCGAAGGGCATCCTGATGTTCACCCCCTATGCCGGTATCGGCAAGGTGTGGGTGCGCAGCAAGCCGAAGGGCGTGCCGATGCTGAAGAAGGAATCCTTCTCGCAGAACAAGGTGTTTGCCGGCATCAACGTCAATCTCGGCATCAACTTTGCGGCCGAGGTCGACCGTACGGGTGACGTGACCAGCTACAGCGTGAAGACCGGCATCCGGTTCTGAACGTGCCTGCGGGCATGACTCACTGAGACCCCTGTCCTGCACCCGGTGCGCGACAGGGGTTTCTTTTTTTTCTGATGGCGGAATCCTTCCGTTTTCCGTCGGAGCGCTGATGCGCTGGCGTTCGGCACGGGCCGAATCCATGCCCGTCTGCCGGTGAGGCTGGCGGGCAGGACGAGGTCGCCCCCGGCAGGGGCTTTGGCCCCGTGGTGCTTCAGCCCTTGAACAGTGGCAGCAGGGCGCGGGTGGCGTGATCCAGATCCTGGTCGCCCTTGCCGGCCAGCGCGTTCTCGACCGAGGTGGCCATCACCTTGCCATACTCCACGCCGAACTGGTCGAAGGCGTTGATGCCGAGGATGACCGAGGCGGTGAAGGTGGCGTGCTCGTAGGCTGCCAGCAGCGCACCCAGCGAACGGGCGTCGATGGTGGGCAGCATGATGATGGTGCTGGGCCGGTTGCCGGGGAATGCCTTGTGCCAGTTTTCGCCCTTGCTGGCGTCGGGCAGCGGTTTGCCCAGTGCCAGGGCAGCGCTCTGTGCCAGGCAGTTGGCTACCAGAATCTGATGACGCGGATCATCCTTGCCGGTGAGGCTGTCGGGGTCGGCCTTGCGGGCGATGATGAAATCGACCGGGACGACATCGGGCCCCTGATGCAGCTGCTGGAAGAAGGAGTGCTGGGCGTTGGTGCCCGACACACCCCAGATGACCGGGGATGTGAGCAGGTTGATGTGGCTGCCATCGACACGGGCCGACTTGCCGTTGCTCTCCATGATGAGCTGCTGCAGGTAGGCAGGCAGCAGGCGGAGGCGTTCGGCATAGGGGATGACGGCCTGGCTGCTGCATTCGAGGATGTTGCGGTTCCAGATGCTGAGCATGCCCAGCCAGGCCGGCAGGTTGCTTTGCAGCGGTGCGGTGCGGAAGTGCTCGTCCATGTCGTGCGCACCGGCCAGCAGCTGCTCGAATACCTCGGGGCCGCAGGCGATGGCGATGGAAACGCCGGCCGCCGACCACAGCGAGTAACGGCCGCCCACCCAGTCCCAGAAGCGCAGGATCTGGCCCGCCGGCACGCCATAGCGCTCGGCGGCTTCGGGATTGGCCGTGACGCCGATGAGCTGACGCAGGCCAGCCGCGCGTTCGGCACCGGCATTCACCAGCCAGCTGATGGCGGCTTCGGCATTGGCGAGCGTTTCGCGCGTGGTGAAGGTCTTGGAGACGACGAGAAAACCGGTGGTGGCCGCATCGAGGCCGGCCAGATTGCGGGCGAGGTCGGCGGGATCGACGTTGGCGACGAAACGGACATCCGGGTCGCCCGGTTGGGTGAGGGAGTCGACGACGAGGCGTGGACCGAGGTCGGAACCGCCGATGCCGATGCAGACAAGCGTCTTCAGCGGCTGTCCCCGGAAGCCCTTGATGTTGCCACCGCGGAACTGGTTGGCCACGTCGGTGATGCGCTGGCGTTCGGCACGGGCCTGTGCAGCGGCCTCGGCGCTGGTTTCACCGCCACGGAGTGCAGTGTGCAGGGCCGCGCGGCCTTCGGTGACGTTCACGGTTGCGCCGGCAAACAGTTCGTTGCGGGCCTTGAGGAGCCGGGCACTGGTGGCCACGCCAACCAGGGCGTCGATGACCGCGCTGTCGATGCGCTGCTTGCTGAAGTCGGCGATCAGGCCGGCGGCTTCGAGGCGGAGCTGTTGAGGGCGGGCGGGATCGTCGAGCAGGGTACGCAGCGGGATGTCAGCCAGACGACGCCCTTCGCGCTGCAGGACGCGCCATGCGGCCCGGCGAACGCCGGTGACGGGTCGGTTGCTGGTGGTGACATCGGGTTGCTGGTTTTCCATGACGGAATCCTCCGGGCCGTGAACGAATGAAGAATGAGAACTGAAAGATCCCCGCGAAGACGCGCCGGCTTCCCGGGGTTGAAAAGATCTGCCTGCTGCTGGATGTGAGACCGTCGGCTGTTGCGGGCGGCCAGCAGGGAGATGGGTGCAGGGGTCTCCTCCGATGGCGGGTATCCGGGCACCCACGCTCTCTGAGTTGTCAGTGTCCCCCGACACACAGGGTTCAAGAGGTACGGACGGGGGTCACTTCCGGTCTGATGACCATCTTGCCATAGCCGTGCTCCTTCCTGAATGAGAAACCCATGACCCGGATATGTCAATCATTGTTTCTCAACTGTGATTTGTGTGGTTTCTCGCGCGGAATGCCTGCCAGGCCAGTGTGATCCAGCCGGCGATGAAAAGCGAGCCACCCACGGGGGTGAGCATGCCGAGCGGCCGGGTTTCCGTGATGGCCAGCAGATAGAGGCTGCCCGAGAAGCAGATGATGCCGGCGGTGAACAGGCCGGCGACGAGCCGCACGGCACGGGCCGGCAGTTGTGTGGCGAGTGCCGCGACGATGAGCAGGGCCAGTGCGTGGTAGAGGTGATACTGCACCGCCGTCTGGTACACCGTGAGCATGTGATCGGAAAGCAACGGGCGCAGCGCATGGTTGCCCAGGGCGCCTGCCGCTACACCAAGGCCGGCCAGGATGGCACCGAGGGAGACGACGGCAAGGGCAGGGGAGGGAGCGGATGGCGTGTGCATGATGGAGTCTCGCGTGATGGGGCCTCTGATCCTGTCATTGTCCTGCTTTTGCCGCCGACCGCTTTGACGATGCGGGTTTGCGGTGCGCGGCAATGAATTCGGCCAGCAGCTTGCCGGTGTGGGTCTTGCCGGCCTTTGCCAGTTGTTGTGGCGAGCCTTCGGCCACCACCTTGCCGCCATCGTCGCCGCCTTCCGGTCCCACGTCGATGATCCAGTCTGCCTCGGCCCAGATGTTCTGGTTGTGTTCGATGACGAGCAGGGTGTTGCCCGCATCCACCAGGCGGTGCATCACGTGCAGCAGTTTCTCGACATCGGCCATGTGCAGGCCGACGGTGGGTTCGTCGAGGATGTAGAAGGTGCCGCCATCGTGTACCTCGCCCTGATGGCCGGCCTTCTTCGCCCTGGCACGCGCCATCGCCTGCGCCTTGGCCTCGCGCAGCGGGTCGGCGGTTTCGGTCAGGCTGCGCACCTTCGCCAGTTCGGTCACGAGCTTGATGCGCTGGGCTTCGCCGCCGGACAGCGTCGGACTCTGCTGGCCGAGCGTGAGATAACCCAGACCCACATCCTGCAGCAGTTTCAGCGGATGGGCGATCGAGCGCCATGAGGCGAAGTGGAGCAGGGCTTCGTCCACCGTCATGTTCAGCACGTCGGCAATGGAGGCGCCATTCAGTTTCACCTGATTGGTGTCGGCGTCGAAGCGGCCGCCGTGGCAGAGGTCGCAGAGGATGCGCACATCGGGCAGGAAATTCATCTCGATGGTGCGCACGCCCTGACCCTCACAGGCCGGGCAGCGCCCGCCAGCCGTGTTGAAGGAAAAGCGCGATGCCGTGTAGCCGCGCAACCGGGCTTCGGCGGTGTCGGCAAAGAGCCGACGGATGGCGTCCCAGAAGCCCACATAGGTCGCCGGTGTCGAACGCGGTGTCTTGCCGATGGGGGTTTGATCGACTTCCAGCACGCGCTGGATGCCCTGCCAGCCATCGAGACCGTCGCAATGCGGCAGGCGGGATTTCTCGCCGCCAAGACGATGTTTGAGGGCTTCCAGCAGCACGTCGCGTGCCAGCGTGGATTTGCCCGAGCCCGACACGCCCGTGACGACCGTGAGGCGTTGCAGCGGGATGCGGGCATCGGCGTGCTTCAGGTTGTGCAGCTGCGCCCCCGTCAGCCACAGCGAGGGCGTGTCGGCATGCACGGCCCGACGCGGCTTCTCCGGCAATGGCAGTGGGTTGCTGAGGTAGCGGCCGGTGAGGCTGGCCGCATTGGCCGAGACAGAGGCGAGGTCGCCGCTGGCGATGATTTCGCCACCCAGCCGGCCGGCACCGGGGCCGATGTCGATCAGGTGGTCGGCGCGCGCCATCGTCTCCTCGTCGTGCTCCACTACCAGCAGGGTATTGCCCTTCTGGCGAAGCCGGTCGAGCGTGGACAGCAGCAGACGGTTGTCACGCGGATGCAGGCCGATGGTGGGCTCGTCCAGCACGTAGCAGACTCCCTGCAGGTTGGAGCCGAGCTGGCCTGCGAGACGGATGCGCTGCGCCTCGCCACCTGAAAGTGTGGGGGCAGCACGATCCAGCGTCAGATAGCCCAGTCCCACGTCGATCAGGAACTGCAAACGATGACGGATTTCGTCGAGAATGCCGCTGGCAATTTCGTTCTGTCTTGAATCAAAGGCTTTTGCGATTTCGTCGATCCAGCCCAGTGCCTGATGGATGGGGCGGGCGGTGGCATCGGCAATCGACTGGTCCGCAATCTTCACGTTGAGCGCGACCGGGTTCAGGCGTTGGCCGTGGCACATCGGGCAGGGCTCGTCGCTGTAGCTCACGCCGCCATCGGTTTCGCCTTCGAGGCCCGGCGTGAGTTCGTCGGCCTTGATGCGGCCAATGACCTTCAGGCCGGTGCCCAGGCAGCCGGGACACCAGCCCTGTTTTGCATTGAAGGAGAAGGTGCGCGGGTCGAGTTCGGGATAGCTGGTGCCGCAGTGGCTGCAGGCCCGCCGGGTGCTGAACAGCACCGACTGCAAGGGCTGTTCCAGATCCTTTTCCAGCCGGTCCACGTCTTCCAGCACCATCACCACGCCCTTGCCGTGCTGCAGCGCGTCCGTCAGGTGCTGGCGCAGAGTGTCTTCGGTGCTGGCGCTCACCTTCAGGTCGGCAATCGGCAATTCGATGTTGTGTTCCATGTAGCGGTCGATGCGCGGGAAGCGCTCGGTGGGCAGGAACTTGCCGTCCACGCGCAGCATCGGGTAGCCCTTGCCGCGCGCCCATTTCGCCAGATCGGTGTAGATGCCCTTGCGCCCTGTGACCAGCGGTGCCAGCAGGCCGATCTGGCGACCGCGATACTGGCGCAGCAGCCGTGCCGCGATGCTGTCGAAGGATTGCGGCTCGATCGGTGTGCCATCGTTGGGGCAGTATTGCGTGCCCAGCTTCTGGTACATCAGCCGCAGGAAGTGGTGGATTTCGGTAAGCGTGGCCACCGTGCTCTTGCGGCCGCCGCGGCTGGTGCGCTGCTCGATGGCCACCGTCGGCGGGATGCCGTAGATGCCATCCACATCGGGGCGCGAGGCCGGCTGCACGAATTGCCGTGCATAGGCATTCAGCGATTCCAGATAGCGGCGCTGGCCTTCGCCGAAGATCACGTCAAAGGCGAGGGTGGATTTGCCACTGCCCGAAACGCCGGTGATCACCGTCATTCGGTCGCGCGGAATGTCGACGTGGATGTTCTTCAGGTTGTGTTCGCGCGCGCCGTGCACGACGATGGCCGACGTGGCGCGTGCTGCCATTGCGCCATCGGCGTGCGCAGTGCCTGCGTCGCCAGGCAGGGTGGATGCGGGCCATGCCGGGGTGGGTTCTGCTGCCAGCAACTGGCCCGCCTGGAAGCCGGCGTGTGCATCGTTGGCGGGCTGGTTGCGGGCTTTTCCTGTCCTGCCGGATGCGCCTTTCCTTGGAAGCGGGCTTGCATCTGTTGCGGGCTGTCCGCCGGATTGCGTGCTCTTGAGCGCGTCGTCAGCGCTGCCCGATTCTGCCTGGCGGGTCAGTCGTGCCAGTTCGGCTGCGTGCGTCTTCAGCGCCTGCCCGGTGTGGGAGGCCGGGTTCTGCGCAATGTCGGCAGGGGTTCCGGTCGCCACGATGCGCCCGCCCTGGTCGCCGCCTTCGGGGCCGAGGTCGATCAGCCAGTCGGCGGCTTCGATCAGGTCGAGGTTGTGTTCGATGACCAGCACCGAGTGGCCGGCCTGCTGCAACGAACGCAATGCGCGCAGCAGCTTGGCGATGTCGTCGAAATGCAGGCCGGTGGTGGGCTCGTCGAACAGGTAGAGCGTGCCGCCGAGCGCGCCCAGCGGCTGCGCCCCCTTGCGACGGGCTGCGTCGGCGGCATCGGCCAGAAAACCGGCGAGTTTCAGCCGCTGTGCCTCGCCTCCCGAGAGGGTGGGCACCGGCTGCCCCAGACTGAGGTAGTCGAGTCCCACGTCCACCAGCGGTTGCAGCCGGCGGGCAATGTCCGGCGCAAAGCTGAAGAAGTCGGCAGCCTGTCGCACCGTCATGTTCAGCACATCGACGATGGACGCTTCGACCGGGCGAGCCATTGCCGTGCCGTCGCTGCGGCCGCGGATCTTCACTTCCTGGATTTCCGGGCGGAAGCGCTTGCCGTCGCAGTCGGGGCAGCGCAGGTACACGTCCGAGAGGAACTGCATCTCGACGTGCTCGAAACCGTTGCCGCCGCAGGTGGGGCAGCGGCCGTTGCCGCTGTTGAAGCTGAAGGTGCCGGCGGTGTAGCCACGATCCACCGACAGCTCGGCCGCAGCAAACTGCTTGCGGATCAGGTCGAAGGCGCCCACATAGCTGACCGGGTTGCTGCGCGTGGTCTTGCCGATGGGCGACTGATCGAC
>JAUNHU010000248.1 GCA_030523825.1 Lautropia sp.
CCACATGCCGTCAGTCCGGTGTCACGCTGCTGCCGGTAGACAGTGAACATAATGCGATCTTCCAGTGCCTGCCCGACCGGGCAACCGGCGTCGACCCGAAACAGGTCGTGCGGCGGCTGATCCTGACGGCGTCCGGCGGACCCTTCCGCACCTGGACGCCCGAGCAGATCGCCCAGGCCACGCCCGAACAGGCGTGCAGGCACCCCAACTGGTCGATGGGCCGAAAGATTTCGGTCGATTCGGCCAGCATGTTCAACAAGGGGCTTGAACTGATCGAAGCGCAAATCCTGTTCGACATGCCGCCCGAGCGGCTGGATGTTCTCATCCACCCGCAGAGCATCGTCCACTCGATGGTCGAGTACCAGGACGGCTCGGTGCTGGCGCAGATGGGCAATCCCGACATGCGGGTGCCCATCGCCCATGCGCTTGCCTATCCCGAGCGCATCGACAGCGGTGTGTCGCCCCTCGACCTGGCGGCTGCGGGCAGACTGGATTTCGAGAAGCCCGACCCCCGGCGCTTCCCGTGTCTGGAACTGGCCCGGCGTGCCATGTTCGCGGGCGGCGCAGCGCCCTGCGTGCTCAACGCTGCCAACGAGGTCAGTGTGCAAGCCTTCCTTGACGGGCAGATCGGCTTTGCCGATATTGCCCGGATCAATGAAATCGTGCTGGACGGGCAGGGCAGTGCGCCTGCCCCGGCATCCCTCGATGAAGCCGTCGCCATCGACAGCGAAGCGCGTCGGCTCGCCACCCAAAGCATCCAGAGACTCAGTCCATGACCACCCTGATTGCCTTCCTGTTCGCCCTGGGCGTGCTGGTTTTCGTGCACGAACTGGGCCATTACCTCGTGGCGCGCTGGTGTGGCGTCAAGATCCTGCGCTTCTCCATCGGCTTCGGCAAGCCGCTCGCCACCTGGCGTGTCGGCCCCGACCAGACCGAATGGAGCATCGCCCCCATCCCGCTGGGTGGCTACGTGCGCATGCTCGACGAGGAGGAGGGCAGTGATATCGACCCGGCCGAGGTGCACCGCGCCTTCAACCGGCTGCCGCTCCACAAGCGGGCTGCCGTGGTCGTGGCAGGGCCGCTGGCCAACTTCCTGCTGGCCATCGCCCTCTACGCCGTGCTGGGCATGTCGGGCCTGCAGGAGCCTGCGCCGGTTCTGGCAACACCGCCTGCCGGCACGGCCGCTGCCACCGCAGGCATCCAGGACGGTGATCGCGTGCTCTCCATCGACGGGCAGGAAGTGGTCTCCTTCGTCGATCTGCGCCTGAAGATGATCGACGCCGTTGTCGAGCGCCGGCCCATCGACCTGCAGATCAGTGGCGCCAATGGCGTGCGTCAGGTGGCCATCGACACCACCGGCCTGCCACCCGGCGAGGTCGAGCGTGACTTTGCCCGTACCCTGGGCGTCGGCCTGCGTGCCGGCATCGTCAGCATCGCCAGCATCGAGGAAGGCAGTGCGGCCGCGAAGGCCGGCCTGCAGGTGGGTGACACCGTGCTCCGTGTGGATGGCGCGCCCCTGGCCGGTGCCGCCGATCTCATCGACCAGATCAAGGCGTCTGACGGCAACCGTCCGCTGCAGCTGCTCGTCAGTCGCGGGGGCGGCGAGCTGACCCTGCCGGTCACGCCTGCCGTCACCTTCGACAGCGACCCGGCCGATGCCTCGGCCCCGCCGCGCCAGCGTGGCCGCATCGGCGCCGGCCTGCAGCAGCAGTTCGAGATGGTCACCATCGACCTCGGCCCCTTCGAGGCGCTGGCACACGGCGCCCAGAAGACCTGGGAGATGTCGATCTTCTCGCTGAAGATGCTGGGCAAGATGATCGTCGGCAGCCTGTCCTGGAAAAACCTTTCCGGCCCTGTGGCCATTGCCGACTACGCCGGCCAGTCGGCCGCCATCGGCTGGTATGCCTATGTGGGCTTCATGGCGCTCATCAGCGTCAGCCTCGGCGTGCTCAATCTCTTGCCGGTTCCCGTGCTCGATGGCGGGCGTTTGGTATATTACGCGCTCGAAGCGCTCAAGGGCAGCCCGTTTTCCGAGCGCTTCCGGCATGCCTCGCAGCAGGTGGGGCTTGTCATGATCGTCGGCCTGATGCTCGTCGCACTGTTCAATGACCTTTCCCGGTTGTTCGGCGGTTGACGTGGCTCGGGGCGGCTTGTTTTTCCTCCGCCACTGACCGCGCGATACACGATTCCGGGTGCCTCGGTATCGCGCC
>JAUNHU010000249.1 GCA_030523825.1 Lautropia sp.
GTACCAGCAGCACCTTCTTCCAGGAGCTGGCCGAAAGCATCCAGCGCTACCTGCGGGATCAGATGCCGGTCTGGAGCAAGCAGTATCCCGGCGTGGAAAGCATGAACGTCGCGGTCATGGGCTGCATCGTCAACGGTCCCGGCGAATCCAAGCATGCCGACATCGGCATCTCGCTGCCCGGTGCCGACGAATCGCCGGTGGCCCCGGTCTACATCGACGGTGAGCGCACGGTTACGCTGAAGGGTGATCGCATCGCCGAGGAATTCAAGGAAATCGTCGAAAATTACGTCGTGCGCCGCTACGGTGCCGCTGCACGCGAGTCGGCCGAAGCGCTGGCTGATTGAGATGGTGGGGCTCCCGCAGCAGCATTCATGAAACGCGCCGCAGGACGGCGCAGACAGAGAAGGAAACTACAGAAAGATGGCGGCAAACAGACTGGCGGGCGTCAAGGGCATGAACGACCTCTTGCCGGCAGACTCCCCCCGTTGGCAGCGATTCGAGGAAATCGTGTCGGCATGGGCGGCCAGCTACGGCTATTCGCAGGTGCGCACGCCCATTCTTGAGCAGACGCCACTCTTTGCGCGTGGTCTGGGCACCGTCACCGACATCGTCGAGAAGGAGATGTACTCCTTTGAAGATGCGCTCAATGGCGAGGCACTCACGCTGCGTCCCGAAGGCACCGCCGGGGTGGTGCGCGCCGTCATCGAGCACAACCTGCTCTACGATGCACCGCGGCGCCTCTGGTACATGGGGCCGATGTTCCGCCACGAGCGCCCGCAGCGCGGTCGCTACCGCCAGTTCCATCAGGTGGGTGTCGAGGCGCTGGGCTTCGGCGGCCCCGAGGTCGATGCCGAGGTCATTGCAATGGGGCAGCGCCTCTGGGACGACCTGGGCGTGCAGGGCCTGCAACTGCAGATCAATTCCATCGGCGACGCCGCCGATCGCGCCCGCCACCGCCAGGACCTGATTGCGCACTTCGAACGTCATGCCGAACTGCTCGACGACGATGGCAAGCGGCGTCTGCACAGCAACCCCTTGCGCATCCTCGACACCAAGAATCCGGCGATGCAGGAAGTGGTCGAATCGGCGCCAAGGCTCATCGACTATCTGGATGCGCCCGCGCGCGAGCATTTCGAGCAATTGCGTGGCTATCTGGCCGATCTGGGCATTCCCGCCACGCTCAATCCGCGTCTGGTGCGCGGCATGGACTATTACAATCGCACCGTGTTCGAGTGGGTCACCGACCGCCTCGGCGCCCAGGCCACAGTCTGCGGTGGCGGCCGTTACGACCCGCTGATCGAGATGCTGGGCGGCAAGCCGGCACCGGCCTGCGGCTTTGCCATCGGCGTCGAGCGCCTGCTGGATCTGGTCGCCCAGGATGGTGGCCTGGAAGGCGCGCAGCCGCTCGATGTCTACATCATCAGCAGTGGCGAGGGCACGATGGCCGCGGCGCTGAAGGCGTCCGAAGAACTGCGCTCACGTGGCATCGACGTGCTGATGCACGCCGGCGGCGGCAGCTTCAAGTCGCAGTTCAAGCGGGCAGGGGCCAGCGCGGCCACGCTGGCGCTCATCATCGGCGAAGACGAGCTGAAGGCGGGCGAGGCCACCCTGAAATGGCTGCGCGAGGGCCAGGAAGGGCACGGCGGGCGCCAGGAGCGCATCCGGCTCGACAACCTGAGCGAGGCCGTTGTACAGGCGCTCATCGGCGACTGATGCCACGCCTCCGCACTTGCCCTCGTCGCCGGGGGCAGGTACTTTCACGGATTCGGCCCGCCCGGGCGGTGCCGGGCCGTGCGGATGGGCTCCCGCCTGTCGCTCGCGGCCTGCTGTCTTCCCCCGGCTCGCGGCTCGGGGCTTGCCGAATCTGAACACCTCCTTTTTCCGGAACATCCATCGGCATCGGTATCTTTTCTGCCCGGTGCACGCAAAAAAGCAACCAAGGGATCACGCAATGGCTTACGACCTCCAGGACCAGGAACAGATTGCCGAATTGAAGGCTTTCTGGGATCGCTACGGCAACTTTCTGATGTGGCTGGTGGCCATTGCGCTGCTGATCTTCGCCGGCATGCGCGCCTGGGACTGGTACAAGGCAGAGCAGGCCGAGGAAGCCGCCCGCGAATATGCCGGACTGCAGACGGCTGCCCGTGACGGCAAGCCCGAGCAGGTGGCCGAGCGCTACCAGGCCATCCTGAAGAATCACGC
>JAUNHU010000002.1:0-3556 GCA_030523825.1 Lautropia sp.
TCGGGCACGATGTGGTCTGCGTGGATGTGGACGCCGCCAAGGTCGACCGCATCAACCGCGGCGAACCGCCGATTCACGAGGAAGGGCTCGAAGCCCTGCTGAAGGCCAATGCCGGCAAGCGCCTGCGTGCCACCACCTCGCTGGCTGACGCGATGACCGATGCCGACGTGGCGCTGATTTGCGTCGGTACTCCCTTCGATGGCAAGACCATCGACCTGAGCTATGTGCTGCAGGTCTCGAAGGAAATCGGTCAGGTGCTGAAGGCGCAGGCCGATGCCGCCAAGGCCGCCGGCAAGGAGCCGCACTATTGCGTGGTCACGGTCAAGAGCACGGTGGTGCCTGGCACCACCGACACGGCCGTGAAGAACGCCATCGAGGCAGCCTCCGGCCTGAAAGCCGGCAAGGACTTCGGTCTGGGCATGAACCCGGAATTCCTGGCTGAAGGCGTGGCCGTGAAGGACTTCCAGCAGCCCGACCGCATCGTCGTCGGTGGCATCGACGAGCGCAGCACCAAGCAGCTGGCCGAGATGTACGCGATGTTCAAGGACACGCCGATCATCCAGACTACGCCGCGCACGGCCGAGATGATCAAGTACACCTCCAATGCCTTCATGGCCACGATGATCTCGTTCTCGAACGAGATCGCGCGGATCTGCGACGGCATCGGTGAACTGGATGCGGCCGAGGTGTTCAAGGGCCTGCACCTGATGAAGCACCTCATCTACCGTGACGGTGCCGGTCAGCTGAAAGTGGCGGGGGCGTCTTCCTTCCTGTGGGCAGGCTGCGGCTTTGGCGGCAGCTGCTTCCCGAAGGACGTGAAAGCCATCACTGCCCATGCCGGCCATCGTGGCGTGGCAACGCCGATGCTCGACGCCGTGCTGTCCACCAACAAGACGCAGCCCGAGCAGATGCTGCGCCTGCTGAAGGAACAGCTGGGCGAAGACCTGAAAGGCAAGCGTGTGACGGTGCTGGGCGTGGCCTTCAAGCCGGGCACGGATGATGTGCGCGAATCGCCCGCACTGCCGATCATTGCTGATCTGGTCAAGGCTGGCGTGAAAGTGACCGCTCACGATCCGATCGCGGTCGAGACCGGGCCGAAGGCGCTGCGCGAATTTGGCGTGGCCGACGGCAGCTACGAGTTCGCACCGGAACTGGAGGCTGCACTGGCACCGGCCGAGGCCGTCCTGCTCATCACCAGCTGGCCCGAGTACAAGGCCGTGCCGGAGCTGCAGAAGAAGGCTGGCCGCGACGCCATCCCGCTGATCGACGGCCGCCGCTTCCTGCCGCGCGATGCCGTCGCGAACTACAGCGGTATCGGCCTGTCCTTGAGCAAGGGCTAAGCGTCTTTGCTGATTAGCAGCCTCTGAGTCTCCATTGCGGCGGCTCAGGGGCTGTTTTCGTTTTCAGGGGACACCGAGGCGCGACACGGATACGGCTTGGGAGCGAGAGGTGTCACTAGCCAGGCAGCCTGAGTCTCGGCCCTGTCGCCTCAATGCTGAAATGAAAAAGCCCTGTGAAGAAAGGAGAGCTTTCGACATGGGGTTTTTTGTTTGTCGGGGGACGGATCTGGGCGTTTGTTCCGCGACCCGACGAGCGAATCGACGATAACAAGACGCCGGAGGAACAAGGTCAGGAGGAAGCGCTCTTGGGAGAAGCGGGTTGCCAAAGCACTTGTTGTTCCCAGTCAACAGGAAAGCCCATTGCCTCTTGTTGTTCGAGGCTCCGGGTTTGGATGTGCTGTTTTACCCTGATTGGCCACTTTGTACCGGGGGATATTTTGCGCATGATGTGCGCTATGACCAGCAGATAGTTATACAGGTGATTGGAGACGGGATTCATTTTTACAACCACCGGCGCCCACATCAGGCGCTGGGTATGAAGACCCCCGCTCAGGCTTACGCTTAGCGGCATGAACTGTGCAGGTTCTGCTGGGTCATTACAGATGGTGGCACGGACCCTGGTGGGCAGCGGGCGTGGTAACACGTTCCCCGTTACAGGTGCCCCGTCATCTGCCTGATGACAGGGCACGGGCCTGGTGCCTAGTCGCTCTTGCCGTGGTTGCGGATGACGAGCAGGTCGAGGTTGGCGCTGCTGAGCAGGCGTCGGGTGGCGCTGCCGAGGAGCAGGGCGCTGAGGCCGCTGCGGCCGTGGGAGGCCACGACGATGAGGTCAGCCTGTTTGTCCTTGGCGATCTTGATGAGGCCGTCGGCGGGTTCGTCGGCGATCTCGAAGGCGGTGTCTGCCTGCAGGCCGGCTTTCTGAGCGACGGCGAGGGCGGCATCGAGGATTTCCTGTCCGGCCGCGCGGACGTGTTCGTCATGGGCGTCGGCGGTGACGTAGTTGTTGGGAACCAGGTCGCCTGCGTAGAGCGGGGGCGTGTAGGGGGCGCCCACGGTGGCGATGATGAGGTCAGCTTTCAGGGCTGAGGCAAGTTCGACGCCCTGCTGCACGGCGTGGTCCGAGAGGGGGGAACCGTCGGTACCGATGAGGATGCGCTTGTACATGATGGGGTCTCCTTCTGAGTGTGGCTGATGACACCGTGCGCGTTGTCAGGTGTCGGCCGGAATTCGTTTGGCGCATAACGCGCTCAATGTAATCAGGATAGACCAGATTCTGCCGCTTGGGGTGAATGGTGATGCCGCCAGGGGGAATATCGTTGCGATTCTGGCGGGATCTGTTGCCGTGGGGGGGAATGGAGGGGGTATGTTGCTCGCGGGCCTGCATCTGACGACAAGGCGGTGGCTGTCATGTCAGTGGCTGTCATGCGGGGCTGGCCCGGGGGCGGCCTGACTTGATCCGGTCGGATGTGGCCTCGGGGGGCTGTGTCCAGGGCCGGGTGACGGGTCAGCCGGTGAGAGGGTCAGCCGGCGAGGCGCGGGGCGAAGTGGGCGCTGTTGCGCAGACGGGCGGTGAGGTCGTTGGCGCTGAGGGGCTGGCTGAACAGATTGCCCTGGTAGGTGCAGTCGGGCAGGAACTGGCGCAGGCTGGCGAGTTCTTCGGGGCGCTCGATGCCTTCGGCGACGGCATCGAGTTTCAGGCCCTTGGCGAGCGCCAGGATGGCGTGGACGATGGCCTTGGAGACGGCTTGTTGCGGCAGTCCCTTGATGAAGCTGCGGTCGATCTTGATTTCGTCGAAGGGCAGCGTGTGCAGGTAGGTGAGGGAGGAGTAGCCGGTGCCGAAGTCGTCGAGCGAGAGTTTCACGCCGAGGGTCTTCAGGTTGTTGATGAGCACGCGGGCCTGTTCGCCGCTTTCGACGAGCAGGGTTTCGGTGAGTTCGAGGGTGAGCAGGTCGGGAGGCAGGCCGCTGGCCTGCAGGGCCTGGCGCACGGTACCGACGAGGTCGCCCCGCTGGGTCTGGGCGACGGAGATGTTGACGGCGATGTGCAGCGGCGGCAGGCCGGCATCCTGCCAGGCGCGGGCCTGACGGCAGGCGGTTTCGAGTGCCCAGGCGCCGATTTCGGCGATCTGGCCGGAGCGTTCGGCGATGGGCACGAAATGCTCGGGCAGGATCATGCCGAGTTCGCGGTGCTGCCAGCGGATCAGGGCTTCGACGCC
>JAUNHU010000002.1:3656-65679 GCA_030523825.1 Lautropia sp.
CGGGCAGGATCATGCCGAGTTCGCGGTGCTGCCAGCGGATCAGGGCTTCGACGCCGACGATTTCCAGTGTCTTGCTGCTGATCTTGGGCTGGTAGACGAGTTGCAGCTCGTTGTAGCGGATGGCGTGCCGCAGGTGGTTTTCGAGCGTCAGGGCGTTGATGCTGACGCGGGTCTGGGTGGGGTCGAAGTATTCGGTGCGATGGCCGCCGCGGCGTTTGGCGACGGCGAGTGCCCGTTCGGCTTGCCGGGTGAGCTGGTTGGCGTCGTGGGCGTGTTCGGGGAAGACGGCCATGCCGATGCTGGCCGAGATGAACAGTTCGCGTCCTTCGAGGTGGAGGGGCAGGGCCAGCGCCTGGTGCAGTGCCTGGATGCAGTGATCGTGACAGGCTTCGCCGGGACGGCCGGGCAGGAGCGCCATGAAGCTGTCGGAGCCGATGCGGGCGAGCCAGGGGCTGATGGTGACGCCGGGACGGCGCCTTTCGGGGCCGCTGTGCTGGCTGACGACATCGTTGAGACGCTGGCTGACGGCTTTGAGAAAAGCGTCACCGACCTGATGGCCGAGGCTGTCGTTGAGCTGCCGGAAGCGGTCGATGTCGAGCAGCATCAGGGTGTAGCCCTTGCTGCTGTGGCCGGTCTGCAGCACGGCTTCGAGGCGGCGCAAGAGGCCCGCGCGGTTGGTGAGGCCGGTGAGCAGATCCTGTTTCAGCAGGCGGTCCCGGTAGATCTTCATGCCCAGGCATTGCCGCAGCTTCAGGGTGAGTGCGGCGCGGTCGAGGGGCTTGAAAAGGACATCGGCCAGGTTGAGTTCGAGGGCAGCCTGCCAGAGATCCTGCCGGGTGCCGGGCGCCAGCAGCATGATGGTGAGGCGCTGCCATTCGGGCTGGTGGCGATGCTGTCGCAGGGCGTCCAGGGTGGCGCCATCGTCGTCGGCGGGGATGCTGAGCAGCACGAGGGCCGGCGGGGGACGGTGGCGGACTTCTTCGCCGGCAGCCTGAAAGTCGTCGACCGCGATGAGCTGCCCGAGGCTCTCGCTGACCAGGACGTTTTCGACGGTGGCGCGGGTGACAGGGTCGGCATTCAGTAACAGGATGGAGACCTGTTCCTGGATGATGGTGTCTTCGCTGCGTTTGGGGGACTGGCCGCCAACGCTGAAGTGAAGCTCGGGACTCACGGAATCGAGAAAAATGAACGGAGTTGCCGCTCCGTTGATTAGGTATGGAAAATAATCCGACAGACTACCGCATTTTGAACTGCTTGCGAACGGGGGCGCCGGATTGTTTGCCGGGGTGTTGCGCAGACCACCGGCGCGGGGTGTTCAGATCCGGGGCTGGCCAGCGTAGGCCGAGGGGGCTATGGCTGGTGTTGGGGCGTTCGGGGCGCCTGCCGACGGTTGGCTTTCCGTGTGCTGCGCTGCTGCCGTGTCGCTGTCAGTGCTCTCTGCGGCGTCTTTCGCCTGCTGGTTCATCCAGCTGCGCCAGGCGCGTTGCTGGGCGGTGGCCTGCAGGTAGACGAGGTGTTCGGCGCCTTCGGCATCGCCGCGCTTGATGGCTTTCATCAGGGTGCGGTATTCGGCCATCGACTGGCGCAGCCGGTTTTCCTGGGCGGGCATCCGGCTGCGGGTGAGCTGCAGGAAGCGGCGCAGGTCGGTGATGCTGCGGGTGAGCCAGGGGTTGGCCGCCATGCGCTGGAGCTGGGCGTGGAAGCGGTCCACGGCGCGGTGGTAGCTGGCGATGTGGTTGCTGGTGACGGCCTGCTCGATCTGCTGCTCGGCCTGATCCAGTTCGATCAGGTCTTCGGGCTGGTGGTTGCGGACGGCATCGCCGGCGCAGCGGCTTTGCAGCACGCCCAGCACGGGAAAGAGGGCGTCGATCTCGGCGTCGCTCAGTTCGATGACGAAGGCGCCGCGACCGGGTACCAGTTTGACCAGCCCTTCGTGGGCCAGCACCTTGAGGGCCTCGCGCAGCGGGGTGCGGGAGGTGCCCAGCCGGGCAGACAGCCCCAGTTCGTCGATGCGCTCGCCGGGCGCCAGGTGGCGCTCATAGATCATCTCGCGCAGACGGTCGGTGACTTCGACGTGAAGGGATGAGCGGGTGATCTTGTCGTTGGAATCCATGACGAACAGGGAACGAGGGTGAGTGGAATGCAGAAGGCTGGCGATGATACCTGCAATTCTGCATTCATAATGACAGCAACGGGGTGAACGGCAAGAGACGGACGCGGCGGCTGACAGACGGCGCTTCGGCTGCTGGCAACGCAGGCAGCGCCGTGCCTGCGGCGTGCTGCCGTGACGTGCTGCCAGGTGCTGAATCGTGCCGTGAAGCTGGCCGATGCCGGCGGGCGAGAATGTCGGGGTAGTGCGGTCGCGCAGGGGCCGGGTGCCGGACTGGCAGGCCGGTGGAGGCATGGCCGCGGCTCACGATGACGTGCGCTTGCTGAATGCGTGATTGCGCATTCACGCATACTTGAGGGTATTGTAATGTGGGCTGCGGCGGTTTGAGACGCCGCAATCGTGTGTTGTTGTTTCGGGCGTTGTCACCAGGTGAGACTGGCAGCTGCGCCCGCAGTCGCTAGAATTCCGGGATGCTTGCTGAACAATTGAACCAATTGCGCCATCTGCTTGTGCAGAGCGCCGAGGCCACGGGCCTCGATTCGGGGCTGCTTGCCTCGCTGAACCCCTCGCTGGAGCGGCCGCGTCAGGCCGATCACGGTGATCTGGCGACCAATCTGGCCATGCAACTGGCCAAACCGATGAAGAAGCCGCCCCGTGAGGTGGCGCAACAGCTTCTGGAGAAGCTGCTGACACTGCCGGGCGCCGACGCGCTGGTCTCGAAGGGCGAGATTGCCGGGCCGGGCTTCATCAACCTGTGGCTGACGCCGGCCGCCCACCAGCGGGTGGTGCATGTGGTGCGCGAGCAGGGTGAGCGCTTTGGCCACCTGCCCACGGGCGAACAGTCGGTGATGCTGGAATTCGTGTCGGCCAACCCGACCGGGCCGCTGCACGTGGGGCACGGCCGTCAGGCTGCGCTGGGCGATGTGCTGGCCCGGCTGATGGCCTCGCAGGGCTGGAAGGTTCACCGCGAGTTCTATTACAACGACGCTGGCGCCCAGATCAACAATCTGGCGCTGTCGGTGCAGGCGCGTGGTCGCGGCATCGCGCCCGATTCGCCGGAGTTCCCCGCAGATGGCTACCGGGGCGAGTACATTGCCGACATTGCCCGGGCTTTTGTGGCGAAGGAAACCGTGCAGGTGGACGGCCAGCCGCCCGAGACGGCCACGGGCGATCTGGATGATCTGGATGCGGTGCGCCGCTTTGCGGTGGCCTGCCTGCGGCGTGAGCAGGATCTCGATCTGGCGGCCTTCGGCGTGCGTTTCGATCAGTATTACCTCGAAT
The DNA here is from genome assembly GCA_030523825.1 of Lautropia sp. Taxonomy (GTDB): domain Bacteria; phylum Pseudomonadota; class Gammaproteobacteria; order Burkholderiales; family Burkholderiaceae_E; genus Lautropia. The sequence continues at coordinate 7,048 of JAUNHU010000002.1, forward strand.
CCTCGCTCTATACCGACGGCAAGGTGGAAGATACCGTGGCGCGCCTGGTGGCCAGCGGCCACACCTTCGAGCAGGATGGCGCGCTGTGGCTGCGCACCACCGACTTCGGCGACGACAAGGATCGGGTGATGCGCAAGTCGGAGGGCGGGTACACCTACTTCGTGCCCGATGTGGCCTACCACCTGGGCAAGTGGCAGCGTGGCTTCGTCAAGGTCATCAACATCCAGGGCTCGGATCATCACGGCACGGTGGCGCGTGTTCGCGCCGGTTTGCAGGCGCTGGATGCCGGCATCCCGCAGGGCTACCCCAGCTACGTGCTGCACAAGATGGTGCGGGTGATGCGCGGCGGCGAGGAGGTGAAGATCTCCAAGCGGGCCGGCAGCTATGTCACGCTGCGCGACCTGATCGAGTGGTCGGGCGGTGGCGACGAGGTGCGTGGCCGGGATGCGGTGCGCTACTTCCTCATTTCCCGCAAGGGGGACACCGAGTTCACCTTCGATGTGGATCTGGCGTTGTCGCGCTCGGACGAGAACCCTGTCTACTATATCCAGTATGCCCACGCGCGGATCTGCTCGATCCTGGCGCAGGGCGGCGGCAAGGTGGCGGCCGATGCGCCCATCGAGCGGCTGACGGCGCCGTCCGAATATGCGCTGATGGCGCGGATGGCGGCCTTCCCGACCATGCTGTCGGAAGCAGCTGCCGATCTGGCGCCACACCAGCTCGCCTATTATCTGAAAGATCTTGCCGCCGACTTCCATGCGTTCTATAACGCCGAGCGGGTTCTGGTGGACGATGCCGGCCTGCAGGCAGCGCGGATGGCGCTGCTGGAGGCCGTGCGTACCGTCCTGCGTTGCGGGCTGGCCCTGATCGGCATTTCGGCCCCGGAGAGATTGTGATGTTTCAGAAGGATTTTCAGGCGGCCCCCGGCCGCCAGGCTTCCCCGTTGGCGCGCCGTCTTCGGCGCCAGCATGGCGGTACCTTCGCCGGGTTTCTGCTGGGTATCGTTGCCGGCCTGGGCGTGGCTGCAGGTGCGGCCTACTTCATCTATCAGGAAGAACTGCCCTTCATTTCGGGGCGTCCCACTGGCAAGCCCATGCCGGATGAGCTTCAGCGGGTGCCCGAGGCACCGCAGCCGGCCGTGCCGATGCAGGGTGGGCAGTTGCCCGACCCCAACCAGGGCAACACCCGCCAGGAAGTGATGCCGCAGCTCGATCCGCAGTCGGCGGTCGAGCCCAACGACGTGCCTGCGAACAACGTGCCCACGGTCAACGTGAACCCGGAGACGCTGTCGCCCGGCGAAACGGTGGTGCAGTCGCTGACGCCGCCGCCCGCCGCTGGTGCAGGCAGGGGCTTCCTGCTGCAGGCGGGTTCCTTCCGCAAGGCCAATGAGGCCGAGGCCGTGAAGCTGCGGCTTGAAGCGGCTGGTTTCGATGTGCGGGTGGAGTCGGCCCGGGTCAACAATCAGCCGGTGTTCCGGGTGCGACTGGGGCCCTATCAGACGGTGGATGCCGCCAATGAGGTGCGCAGCCAGCTGGCGCTGGATGGGGTCGAGGCGGCACTGATCCGTTCGCGCTGATCGTCCGGGTCTGCCGTTCGTCGGCCTGTGGTCGTCCGCTCGTTCTCTGCATTACGTGGTAATGGCATTATTCATGCAGCAGATCTGCGGTACCACCCCTGAAAGGTCGCTGGCTTTCCGGTACATGTTGCCGGAAAACCCGAGCCGGACAGGTGCTGGATGACGGTGTGCCGTGCATGATGCGCCGAAGCCCCTGGCAGGACTGATCCGCTGTGGGGGCCGATGTGCCTTGCTCCGGTCAACCGGGTAAAGGGGCGTGCCGTTGAATCCTGAATGCGTTCCACTGTCGGGACGGTTCAGGTTCAGCGGTTTCGATGGCGTGTCAGTGCGCCCTTGCTCCGTTTGCCACGTCGCCGGAGTGCCGTTTCAAGATTACGCAGGTTTTTTCAGGAATTTCAATGAATCGCAAACAGTTTCTCTCGACCTTGCTGGCAACCCTCCTGGGTGCAGGTACCGGCCTGATGTCCTCCGCCGTCAACGCGCAGGCCAGTGCCTCTACCTACACCACGCTGGAGAAGCGTGTTTCCACGGAGGCACCTGCCGGCAAGATCGAAGTGGTCGAATTCTTCTGGTTCGGCTGCCCGCACTGCTACTCGCTGGAGCCGGTGATCGAGCCCTGGATCAAGAAACTGCCGGATGATGTCGTCTTCCGCCGCGAACACGTTCCCTTCTTCGGTCAGCAGCATCAGCAGTTGTTCTACACGCTGCAGGCGCTGGGCCGCACCGATGACGCCACGCTGAATACCGTGTTCGAGGCCATCCAGCGCCAGCGCAAGCAGATGAAGAACGTCGACGAGATGGTCGAGGTGCTTTCGGCTGCCGGTATCGACGGCGACAAGTTCCGCAGCACCTTCAACTCCTTTGGCGTGCGGACGGCCATGCAGCGTTCCAACCGTCTGGTTTCGGCCTACGGTCTGGATGGCGTGCCGGTTCTGGCCATCAACGGCCAGCACCTGACCAGCCCGTCCATGGCTGGCTCCAACCAGCAGGCGCTGACGGTTGCCAACGACCTGATCCAGCGCGAGCGCAAGGCGCTGGCGAAGTGATTGCATGAAGCCGTCGGATGCCCTGCCGGCGGGAACGCCCGCCAACCGGGTGTCTGCCCGGCGTATCGTCATCACCGGGGCGTCCAGCGGTCTCGGGCGTGCCCTGGCGCTTGAGCTGGCCGCACGCTTTCCCGGCAGTACCTTCCTGTTGCTGGGGCGGCGCGCCGAGCGCTTGCAGGAGCTGGCGGCATCGCTGCCCGACGCCGTCGCCGTGACTGAAACTGCCGATGTGACCGATACGGAGCGGTTGCACGCGGTTTGCCGGCAGTTCGTCGAGGCGCATGGCGCGCCTGACATCGTCATCGCCAGTGCCGGCATCAGCGCCGGCACACTCACCGACGAGTCCGAAGACCGGGCTGTCTTCGAGCGCATCATGGCGGTGAACGTGCAGGGCACCTTCGACACCTTCGCGCCCTTTCTGGACAGCATGAAGCAGGCCGGCAAGGGGACGCTGGTGGGCATTGCCAGCGTCGCTGGCGTGCGCGGCCTGCCCGGTTCGGGCGCCTACAGTGCCAGCAAGGCGGCGGTGGCCGTCTATCTCGAAAGCCTGCGTCTGGAAATGCGTGCGCATGGCATTGCCGTCGTCACCATTTCGCCGGGGTTCATCGACACCGAGATGACCCGCGTCAATCCCTATCACATGCCCTGCCTGATGCCGGCCGAGCGCTTTGCCAGGGTGGCTGTCGATGCGATTCTGGCTCGCCGGCGCCGGATCGTCATTCCGTGGCAGATGGGCTGGGTGGCGCGGCTGCTGCGCATCCTGCCGGCCGCATCCTATGATTACCTGTTTGCCGATTCGCCGCGCAAGCCCAGAAAGCCGTCGCTGGGGCGCAAGGATCTTGAAGGCTGACACTGAGGCTGACACCACCGCCGTGCCAATGCGGTTTCGCTGACGCGAGGAAGGGGCTGATGGTTCTGAAAACACGCACCGGGCTGACAACGAGCACTGAGATACCGGGTTTCGTCCGCATCCTGTCGGGGCTGGTGCTGCTGTCGGGGTGCCTGATGGCAGGCTGTGCCAGCAGCGCCAGCGAAAAGAAAGCGGGTGCTTACTATCTGGATGACGGGCCTGGAAAGGTCGATCAGCGGCGCCTTGCGAAGCTGATGACCCAGCCCGACCCGGTGCCGGTGCCCGAGAAGCTGCGCGCACGGGCCAATCGCCCCTACACGGTGATGGGCCAGCGCTACACGCCGATGACCGAGCGCAAGCCCTACCGGCAGAAGGGCGTGGCCTCGTGGTACGGCCAGCGCTTTCATGGCAAGCCCACGTCCATTGGCGAACCCTATGACATGTACGGCATGACGGCGGCGCACCCGACGCTGCCGTTGCCCAGCTATGTGCGGGTGCGCAATCTGGAAAACGGCCGTGAGGTGGTGGTGCGGGTCAATGACCGCGGCCCTTTCCTGCGCAATCGTCTGATCGACCTGTCCTTTCTGGCAGCCCACAAGCTGGGCTATGTGAACAGGGGGCATGCGCGGGTCGAGGTGGAATTGATCGACCCGGAGGCGCCCCGGCTGGCACGGTCGGCAGGGGGATCATCCCGGTCGCTGACGACTGCTGCGCAGGAGACGCATTCCGGGGAGTACCGTGTGGGGGCTTCGGCTGCCCGGCAGGATGGGCAGGCTGTGTCGAAGGGTGAATACCGGGTTGGTGCCGCTGCCGGTGGGGCCGTCGGGAGCACAACTGCTGGAGGTGCCCCCGTAGCTGGGGGCGCTTCGGGTGCCGTGGCTGCTGGTGCTTCCAGCGCTGTCCGGGGCGCCGCAGCCACTGGTGCGCGGGTTGGAGTAGACCGGGCGCAGGCTGCTGGTGAAGCAGAGAACGCGGGTACTGCGGGCGCCGAGGGTGTTGCGCGCACTGCCGCGGCTGCCGGAGCTGGGGCCGCACGGGCGGCGGCGGGCCGGGCTACGGTGCAGGCAGGCGATGATGGCGCCGGGCAGACGGCCGGCCGCAGCACCATGCCGGAAGCTGGGGCACGCAACCGCCGTGTGGTGGTGGCTGGTGATGGCGCTGCGGGTGGCACGGGCTCTGGTGCGGACACGGCCGGGGCTGCTGCTCAGGGCAATCCGGTGGACTATCAGGCCGGCCCGGCTGCGCGCCGTGTCGAGGAAGGGCGGGTGATCTTTGAAGGCTGGGGCGCGGAAGACATGCCGCCGCCGATCCGTCGCATCGACGTGGAAGGGGGCGGTGCCGCACGGGCAGGGCAGACCGCCGGTGCCGGAAATGGCAATGCTCGGGCTGGTGCCTCGGCGCAGGCCGATGCGGCGGCGGATCAGGCCGAGGGGGCGGCTGCCGGCCGCTCAGGTGCAAGGGCCGCCGGGCGTGCCGGCGCAGCTGCCGGGACTGGGCAGGCGGTGGCCGGGGGCGACGCCGGCAAGACGGCAGCGGCTGGCGGCTGGTATCTGCAGTTTGGCGTCTTCCGTGCGATGGACAACGCCCTGCGCGCACGGCGTGCCCAGACGGCGCGTGCCGGGGCTGGCGCACCGCCGGTCGATATCGACCAGCAGGGCGAACGCTTCGTGGTGCGGCAGGGGCCTTATCCCGATGAGGCCAGTGCCATCGAGGCGGTCCGCGCCATCGAGGCTGATGGCGGGCAGCGCCCTTCGGTCAAGCAGTTCTGAGCTTACTGCTGGAAGTAAGCGGGCGCTCGCATTTCATGAACCTGTGCTCGTGCAGGTGCTCGGCTTGAATCAGGCAGGAGTTGTCGAGGCGCAGCGCGTCATTAATGCAGACGCGGTTAGCTTCCTCCTTCGGTCACGAGCCTGGGGGTTCATTCGCCGAAGCGGGCGCTTACTTTGCTGTCAGCCCTGATCTGTGCCTGGCCGGGCGTGGGAGCGATACAGCAGGTCGGCGGCATCGCCGCTGATGCGTGCGGCGAGCTTGGCGGCCTGCCGGGGCGGCATCTGCTGCGTCAGTACCTGCATGGCTTTCAGGCCGACTTCGCTGGGGGCCGTGGCTGCTTCTGCGTCTTCGGCCTCATCCGGCTCCGGCCGGCCAAAGACCAGCAGCGCAAACTCGCCCCGCCGGTGGTTGGCGTCGGCTTCCAGCCACGCCGGAAAATCTCCCAATGGCAGGCGCACGATCTGCTCGAAACGCTTGGTGAGTTCGCGCCCGACGACGAGAGCCCGATCGGGTTCCAGCGCCTTCAGCAGGTCGGCGGCCAGCGCTTCCACGCGGTGCGGCGCCTCGAACAGCATGAAGGCATCGCCTCCGGCGGCCAGACGCTGTAACCGCTCATCACGTTGTTTCTGGCGGGTGGGCAGAAAGCCCTCGAAGAAGAAGCGCCCGCCCGGCAGGCCGGCAGCCGACAGCAGGGTGGTGGTGGCGCTGGCGCCGGGAATGGGCACGACCGGAATGCCCCGGGCGTGGGCATCGGCCACCAGTTGCGCGCCGGGATCGCTGATGCCGGGGGTACCGGCGTCGGTGATGAGTGCCACCGATGCGCCGTCAGCGATCAGGTCGAGGATGCGCGCACTCTGCTGGCGCTCGTTGTGGGCGTGCAGGGCCAGGCAGCGGGCGTTGCCGATGCCCAGCGATTGCAGGAGCGGGCGGCTGCTACGTGTGTCTTCGGCAGCAATCCATGACACCGATCGCAAGGTGGCGACCGCTCGCCTGCTCAGATCCGCCAGGTTTCCGATGGGCGTGGCCACTACATATAATGCAGCCGTAGCCGATGAAAGAATGTCACCGGAATCGACCGTTGCGACCAGTGCCGGGTCGTCGGATTCCGGGGGCTCGAAGTGGCGAGAGGACATGATGCAGCGTCGAGATTGGATCAAGGGAAGCGTGCTGACGACGGGAACCGCGTTTGCCACACTGGCAGGGTGGTCCGGACTGGCACAGGCACAGCCGGTCGAAGTCAACCGCATCGGCCTATTGTTACCCAAGTCCGGGCAGACATATGGCAAGGCGTCGCTCGCGCTCCGGGCCGGGGTCGAAGCGGCTTTCCGCCGCCAGCAGAAAGGCTATGCCATCGACATCTACGAAACCGACGAATCGGCCAAACAGCTGACCGCTGCCTACGAGGGCATGCGCCGGCGTGGCACCTCGCTGGTCATCGGCCCGCTCACCCGCAAGGGCACGGCGGCGCTCGCCAGCTTTTCTGAGGTTCCCATCACCACGCTGGCACTGAACCAGTTCGACGGCGATGGCAGCGTGCCCTGGAACGTGCTGGTTTTCTCGATCGGTGCCGAGCAGGAGGCGCAGGAAGTGGCCGACATGGCGTTCGAGCGCATGCGTCGTCGTGCCAGCAGCGATGCCCCCAAGGCCATCATCATCACGGCGGCCAACCAGATCGGCCGCCGGGCGGCCAGCGTCTTCCACACGCGGTGGCTGGAGCAGGGCGGCGAGGCCGATCTGCCCATCGAGCTGGAAGAAAGCGCGCTCTACAAGTTCCGCAACGTCGCCAAGAAGGAAAAGGGCGACCTGTATTTCCTGTCGATGCCGCCGCACATGGCGCGCTCGGTGCGCATGATTATCGGCCTCGACAAACCCATCTACGGCACCTCGCAGCTTTCCATCGGCGGCCCGGATGCCCGCTCGCCCATTCCCGAGCTGAACGGCGCGCGCCTTGTCGAGATGCCGGCCATCATCAATCCGCAGGCGTGGAGCAACCTGGGCTACCCGAATCCGCCCGAAGACTTCAGTCTGGAGATGCAGCGCCTCTATGCGCTCGGCATCGACGCGCTGCGCGTGGGCCGGGAGATGTTCAACGGTGCGTCCACCCTCGACATGCGCGGCCTGACCGGTGCGCTGCGCTACGACGGCAACTACCCGGTGATCGAGCGCCGGCTGGTGCCGGCTGAGTACCGCGACGGGGTGCCGGCTATCCAGCGCTGAATACGTCGATCATGCAGACGGCGCGCCGACTCGCCACGCTCTCCCGGGCGGCGGCTGCGCGTCAGCGTGAAGCCGCGTTGCGGCGGCAGCGTGGCGTTCTGGCCGAGCAGCGGGCACGCGCCCATCTGGAAGCGGCCGGCCTGCGTTTCGTGGCGGCCAATGTGCGCTACAAGGTTGGTGAGATCGACCTCATCATGGCTGACGGCCGCACCGCCGTTTTCGTTGAGGTGCGAAGCAGGCGCTCACTTTCGTTTGGGGGCGCGGCTGCCAGCGTGGTCTACCGAAAACAGCAGCGGATACGCCTTGCCGCCCAGTGCTGGCTGAACCAGCGTCTTGGTCAGCGCCCCTGGCCGCCCTGCCGTTTTGATGTCATCGCCATCGACAACGGTGGCCTCGACTGGATTCCGGGTGCTTTCTGAGCAGCGGCGCTTCATAGGCGTTTTCTGAATGCCCAAAGCCTCCCCGCCCAGGCCGTGCGTCCAATGACACCGCATCTGCCAGATCAGGGGTTTGCAAGGCTGTTGAGCCGCCGTGTTGCGGGCTCGCCCTTCATGTGAGTAACCTGCCAGGGCATTCTGCCCGTGCCTTGTTGGGCATCGTCCGGACGCATTGACAAGTTCCTGCCGATGGCCGGTCTGTTGCAGCAGGCTGACGGTTGGCGCCTTTGTCGTCATATTGCAACATGTTTCGGCGCGTGCGCTTCGGGTTCGGTCGGGGCACACTTCTATAATGGGATGCCGATTTTCAATCCTGTCATCCTGCGGAGCATGCTCTGATGATTCAGCCCAGCGCACTGTCGCGCCGTATCCTGTCATCTGCCATCATTGTCGCCACACTGGGGCTGAGTGGGTGCTTTGGTCTGGCTGTCACGGGCGCTGCCATCGGCACCGTGGCCGTGCTCGACCGGCGCTCGCTGGGCGCACAGACCGAAGACCAGACCATCGAGCTGCGTGGCGCCCGTGTGTTGAACGAGGTCGTCAACCGCTCGGACAATGCTGCCGTGGCCGTCACCAGCTTCAACCGCCGCGTGCTGCTGACCGGGCAGGTGCCCTCCGAAGAAGTGCGCAAGCAGGCTGAAGAAGCCGTGCGCAGCCGCGTGCCCAATATCAAGGATCTCTACAACGAGACCGAGGTCAAGCGGGTGGAGAGCTTCTCGGGCGAGACCCGCGACACCACGCTCACCGCGCAGGTGAAGGCCGGCATGGTGCGTGAGCGCCATCTCACTTCCAGCGCGATCAAGGTCGTTACCGAGCGCGCCATCGTCTACCTGATGGGCGTCGTCACCCATGAAGAAGGCCAGCGCGCCGCCATCGTGGCTTCGCAGGTGCAGGGCGTGCGCAAGGTGGTCACGCTGTTCGAGTATGTGACGCCTGCCGATCTGGCCCGCATCCAGGGCACCGACGAGCCCGGCGAAGGCGACCAGTAAGATGAAAGCCCCTGGCTGGCGCAGGGGTATCCGCATCCGCGAATGCAAAAAAGGGGGCTTGGCCCCCTTTTTTGTGTCTGACTTCAGTGCTCGCTTATCAGTTCGGCTTGCTGGCCGATGAACCATGCAGCGCTTCCTCGGCCTGCAGGTCGGCGTGATAAGAAGACCGGACCATCGCGCCAACTGCCGCGTGCTGGAAGCCCATCTCGTAGGCTTTTTCCTCGAACATGCGGAAGGTTTCGGGCGTGACGTAGCGATCCACCGGCAGGTGGTGGCGGGTGGGCGCCAGATACTGGCCGATGGTGAGCCGGTCGATGTCGTGGGCGCGCATGTCGCGCATCACGTCCAGAATCTCGTCATCGGTTTCACCCAGCCCCACCATCAGGCCGGACTTGGTCGGCACATGGGGCACACGCGCCTTGAATTCCTTCAGCAACTTCAGCGAGTGCTCGTAGCTGGCACCGGGGCGCGCCTGCTTGTAGAGGCGGGGCACGGTTTCCAGGTTGTGGTTCATCACGTCGGGCGGTTCGGCCTGCATGATGTCGAGCGCACGCTCCAGCCGGCCCCGGTAGTCGGGCACCAGCACCTCGATCTGCGTGTTGGGCGAGTGGGCGCGGGTTTCGCGGATGCAGTCGGCATAGTGGCCGGCACCGCCGTCGCGCAGGTCATCGCGGTCCACCGAGGTGATGACCACATATTTCAGGCGCAGCGCGGCAATGGTCTTGGCCAGATTCAGCGGTTCGTCCACATCCAGCGGATCGGGGCGGCCGTGGCCCACGTCGCAGAACGGGCAGCGGCGGGTGCACTTGTCCCCCATGATCATGAAGGTGGCCGTGCCGCGGCCGAAGCATTCGCCGATGTTGGGGCAGGAGGCTTCCTCGCAGACGGTGTGCAGCTTGTGCTCGCGCAGGATCTCCTTGATCTCGTAATAGCGGCTGCCCAGCGGCGCCATCTGACGCCGAATCCATTCGGGCTTGCGCTTCAGCTCCTTGATCGGAATGATCTTGATCGGGATGCGCGCGGTCTTGGCTTCGCCTTTCTGCTTCAGGCGCGGGTCCACGTCGGGCACGATGGCGTCCGGCCGTGTGGTGACGGGGGCGGCGGGCCTGGCGGCTGCGGAGGTGACGGCGGCGACCGAGGGCGTGGGCGGCGTCTGGCTGCCGGCCTTGGGTGCCTGCGGGGAATGGGTGCTCGATTCCATCGGCGGATTATCGCTCAATTGCGGCCCTGAGTGCCTGCCCGAGATTCAGCGCAAGCCGTTCAAGGTCGATGTCGGTATCTGAAGCCGATTCTCCACGCACATCGGTCATCTGCAAATGGTGGAAACCACAGGGGTTGATGCGCAGGAAGGGCGACAGATCCATCTGGCCGTTCAGTGCCAGCCCATGATAGGAAAAGCCGTTGCTGGTTTTCAGGCCGATGGAGGCGATTTTGGCCACGTTTGCCGCCGGGGTGCCGAGGTGGCGGACGGTTTTTGCCCGGGCGGGTGTTAGATGGGGGGCTTCCGCGATCGCGGCATCTCGCTGTGCAGGGGGCGTGTCCTTCTCTGGAGTTCCCGAAGCTGGCTGCTGCAGGCCGGCCGACGGGCTGCCTTTCTGTACGCTGCCTTCGTTTCCGGTGAGCACTTCGGCACTGCGCGGAAGGGCGGCAGATGGGCCTGCTGCTGTGAGTGAGGCAGACATGCCTTCATGCCCGCCGGGGATGGAAAAACTGCCGGGCAACGCAGGCCACTGACTTGCAGGCTTGCGCGGATGCACATAGATGCCGGGCGCGCCTTCCTGCCGGATGGCTTTGATGCCGTAGCCGGCCAGACAGGCGATCAGCGCGTCCTCGATGCGTTCGACCAGCACCCGGATGCCCAGCTTGCGTGTCCGCAGGTCCAGCATCAGATAGGCCATGATCTGACCAGGGCCATGATAGGTGACCTGTCCACCGCGCTCGGTGGGCACGACGGGAATGTCGCCGGGCGCCAGCAGATGGCCTGGCTCGGAATTCATGCCCAGCGTGAACACCGGCGGGTGCTGGAGCAGCCAGATCTCGTCGCCGGCTTCTGCGGCCGTGGTCAGATCCGGCCATTCCCGGCTGAGTGCAGGGAGGAGGCTGTTTTCGGATTTGGCTGGGGTTGTAACGGCTGCGGAGGATGACGGTGTGTTGTCAGCCTTGTCATCCATAGCCTGCTGCTGAGGGCGCGAGGCAGGTGGCAGGGCATGGTCGCCGTCTGCGCCAGCGGGGCTGCTGGCTGCTTCCGGGGCATTCGCACGGGTGGCGTTGCTGTCTGCATCCGGGTCGTCGGCCTGTGCGGCCTGGGGGGCAGGTGCCGCGCTGCCTGTTGGGGGCTGCTGTGCGGCGGCCTTGCGCGCCTGATGCCGGGCAGCCGTCCAGGCGCGCATCAGGTCGAGTGCCTCCTGATAGGGCACCTGACCCAGCCAGCGCAGCCGGATGGAGGAAGAAACAGTAGGGGCGTTCATGGGGAGACCAGAAGCCGAAGGGGTGACAGCCAGAAACCGAAGATATGACGACAGTCTGGGCACGAAAACCGGAGAGCCGGCGTGGGAATGACACAAGGGGGTGAGTCCTCGAATCCTGAAGTGCTGGCTCAGGCGGATAAACCTCTTGCCCCCACTTCCTGCGGAACTCCCGAACCCCCAAAGCGCCGGCTCAGACGCGCATCAGAGCACGTAGGATACGCTCGGGTGGCCCGTCAGTTCGCGGTACAGCCCGTCGAGCTGTTCGCGCGAGTGGGCGGTGAAGGTGGCCGTGAGTGACAGATAGGTATTGGTGCGCGATTCGCGCCGCTCCAGCGTGGCGGGGTCGAAGTCGGGCACATGGCGCTGCACGATATTGCCAACTTCGTCGGCGAAACCGTCGACGTTGCGTCCCATGATCTTCAGAGGAAAGACCATCGGGAACTGCAGGACTTCCTCGCCACCAGGGGCTTGGCCGGAAGTTGAGCCGGGTTTGGGGCTGGTGATGCTCATGTCAGGGATCTCGCTTCTCGTTTGGCATCCTGATAGGCGGCAAACAGCTGGGCGAAGATGGGGCCGGGCAGGCCACTGCCAACCGGCTTGCCGTCCAGCCGGGTAATGGGCTGTACCTCGCGGGTGGCTGCGGTCAGCAGCAGTTCATCGGCTGCCTCGACCTCGGCACGGGATATGTCGTGGATTTCGACCGGAATGCCGCAGCGGTCGGCCAGCGTTAGCAGCAGCTCGTAGCGGATGCCTTCAAGGATGAGATTATTGCGTACCGGCGCCAGCAGGCGACCTGCCTTCACCACCCAGATGTTGGCGGCGGCGCCTTCGGTGAGGATGTCGTTGCGGAACAGGATGGCTTCGTTGGCGTCGTTTTCCACCGCCGACTGGCGGGCCAGCACGTTGGCCAGCAGGGAAATGGACTTGATGTCGCAGCGCAGCCAGCGCTCGTCGGGCAGGCTGATCGCCCGCACCCCGGTGCCGATGGATTCGAGTGATGGGGGCGTGAACGGGATGCTCATGCCGAACACGGTGGGCCTCACGCCGACCGGAAACTCGTGCTGGCGCGGCGCCACACCGCGTGTCACTTGCAGGTAGACGGCCTGATACGGCTCGGGGTGACGCGCCACCAGCGTGTCGATGACCGTGTCCCAGTCGGGGCGCTCCATCGGGTTGGTGATGCGGACTTCAGACAGGCTGCGTTCCAGGCGGGCAAAGTGCTCCTCCTGCCGGAAGGGCAGCTTCCGGTAGACCGGAATCACCTCGTAGATGCCATCACCCAGCAGAAAGCCCCGGTCGAGCACCGGGACGCGGGCTTCGGACAGGGGCAGGTACTCACCATTCAGATAGACGATCCGTTCCTGTTCCGCCATGACGGCTTCCTGCTGATTAGCTCACTTGATCCACCACAGCTTGATGGTATCCCAAGTCTGTTTGAACCAGCCGGCAGGTTCGACCGATTCCAGCGCCACCAGCGGGCGTTCGGCAAGCACGGTGTCGCCCAGCTTGATGCGCAGTGTGCCAATGCGCTGTCCGGCGTGAATGGGCGCCATCAGCGATTCGGCGCGTTCGATCTCGCCCTTGATGTCCTTCATCCGGGCACGCGGTGCCGTCACAAGCACATCGTCGGTGAAACCGGCCTTTACTTCGGGCTTCATGCCCTTCCAGACCGGGCTGCCCGACACGGGCTTGTTCTTCTCGAACAGGGTGAGCGCCTCGAAATTCTGGAACCCGTAATTCAGCAGCTTCTGCGACTCGGTGGCACGTGCCACATCGTTGCTTGCGCCCAGCAGCACCGACAAAATCCGGCGTGAAAAGTTGCCGTCTTTCTGGTTGCGGGCCGAGGAGGCGATCAGACAGTAGCCGGCCGCATCGGTGTGGCCGGTTTTCATGCCGTCAACCGACGGATCGAGAAACAGCAACCGGTTGCGGTTGTTCTGCTTCACATTGTTGAAGGTGTATTCCTTCTCCGAGTAGATCCGGTAGTAGTCGGGGAAGTCCTTGATGATCCGCATCGACAGCAGGCCCAGGTCGCGCGCGGTCGAATAGTGATCGGCCGCCGGCAGCCCCGATGCGTTCACGAAATGGGTGTTCTTCATGCCGATGCGGCGCGCTTCGTCGTTCATGCGCTGCGCAAAGGCTTCTTCGCTGCCTGCGATGGCCTCGGCCAGAATGATGGCCGCGTCATTGCCTGACTGGATGATCAGCCCGTGCAGCAGCTCGTCCACCGTGGCCGGCGCACGCGGGTCCACGAACATCCGCGAGCCGATCGACTTGTAGGCGCGCTGCGACACCGGCGGGCGCGCATCCTTCTGCAGGGTGCCGTCGCGCAGGGCGCTGAAGGCCAGGTAGGCGGTCATCAGCTTGGTCAGCGAGGCCGGCTCCACGCGCTCGTCCGGTGCCTGACTGTAGAGCACCGTGTTGGTGGTCACGTCGATCAGGAACCACGAGCGGGCGGCAATATCCGGCGCTGCCATCGAGGATTGCGCCTGCACGGGCGCAGCGACCAGCAGGGCCGCTGCCAGCAGGCTGCCGAGGGTGCGGCGGATGGCACGCTGAGGGGCGAGAGACGGAAGGGCAATCGAAAGCACGGGAGGTTCCTGCAGCAGACGGTCTGTAGCGGCACCGGGGAAAGCCCGGAACGCCAGCGCGGGGACGAATACGTTCATGACACGCTCTAAAGCCGCGCGCGATTATGACACCGCAGCCTTCGGGCAGACTTCTGCGCAGACGTTCGGGCCGGGTGGGGCGATGAAATGTAGCCCAAAACTGACATTTTCTCACCGTCATGCAGAATTAAAGATTACACCAGCAGAAAGTCGATGGAATGGACGCTGGGCAGCAGGCTGGGAAGGGGTGGGAAGCAGGAAGGCAGGCAGAAAGAAAGAAAGATAGGAAGGCTAGGAGATAGTAGGGAGGCGAGAAGCAGAGGCGCGGGCCAAGGGAAAACATGGCTCGGAACCAGCGGAAGGGCTGCCGAAAATGGGGAGGTTAACAGGCAGGCGCAGCCTGAAGACCGGCGGCACCTGAAGGGCCGGCAACGTGTGGAGAAGCCGGGATGCCTGATCGGTATCCGTCGGCGCCGGGAAGGTGCCGGCAGGTGTGCGCCTCAGAGCGGCCCCTGATGGCGCACCCGGGTGGCGATGCGATTGGCGGCCGCCGCATTCTTGCGGATGCTGACCCGGTCGATGATCTCGCGCAGCACGTTGCGCAACACGGCCAGGCTCACGCAGTCCTGCACGCGGGCTTCGAGCACCGATGCCTGCGGGCCGAGTTCTGCCTCGAAGGCGCCGGCCAGTGCCCGCTTGATGGCCTTCAGCTTGCGCTCGGCCTGCGAATCCATTGCCTCGCCGTCGGAGCGGGCAATGCCGGTGAGGGCGATCATGTCGGCGGAGATCAGTTCCTTCAGCGCCGCCGTGAGGTCGGCCGGGCGGACGATGGCCGGCATCTCGCCCAGCGAACGCCGCCCATCGAGCAGATTCAGCAGCCGCCTTGCCGGCGTCGACATGATCCGCTTCGGATTCTTCAGCGTCTGCATGCCGGTTTCGGTCAGCGAGAACACCATCCGGGGATTGGGCTGGTCGCGCCCGTCGCCCAGTGCCAAATGGATGGCACGCAGTCGGGCCGAAGGCACGCGCGAAGCCGTCCACGAGCGGGGAGGTTCCCAGCTGTTGGGGTCGGTGTGCTGTACGGGGGCCAGTCTGGCGATCTTGGGCGCTTGCATGACGTAATGGGCCGAAACCAGGCTCGAATCACCCTGCTGCCGGTGCTAGTGCCGGGCATTCAGGGTGAAACCAAATCTCGATTAACGTAAGCTGCTGTATCTTTCCTTATGATAGCGTCCCGCTGTCGTGGTTTCTCCACGAATGCGGAACACTCCGTTTACTGCACCGAAACGCTGTTCCGGGATGCGGAAGGTGCGGGCAGCGGCAGATCCGAGAAGAAGGGGCTCAGACGCTGCAGTTCGGCTTCCGTCTGGCAGGATTCGATCCGGTCCACCATCAGCGTGCTCAGCTTGCCGATCTGCTGCAGGAACAGGATGCGTGCCTGGGCGCGCTGGCGGGCGAGACGCCGTGCCGCTTCGCGCGAGAGATCCACGCCCTTTGCCTGTCCGGTTGCGGAAGTGTCTGCTGGCGCACGCTGCGGCAGCGTCATGCTCGCGCGCCGCACCAGCTTGCGCCGCTCCAGGTCGATCAGTGCCTCGGGCAGCCACGGCTCGTCGATCATTTCCCGCAGTCCCTGCAGGGTCTGGGGTTCTTCAAACAGCATCAGCAGGCGCGTGGCCTGTGGGGACAGCACCTCGGTGGGCAACTGCAACTGGGCCTGGCCCAGCGCCGTGCGCTGAAAGCACAGCACCGGCTGGCGGGTGTTGGCCGTTTGGGAGGCCGGACGAGCAAGCAGCGTAGTATCAGACATGATGACCTGCCATGTGGCGCAATATCAGGTTTTTCAGGGAAGGAAGCCGGCCGTGAAAGAAGTGGCCGGCCCCCGGCATGACGGTGATCGGAAGCTGCTGGGGACGTGCCCAGTCGAAAACAGCCTGCAGCGGCACCACGTCGTCTTCCTCGCCGTGAACCACCAGGGTGTCTTCGGGAACCGTCGGCACATCGAAACGGCTGACGGCCGGGCCGGCAAGCACCATCGGCTTCAGGCTCACCTCGAAGCCCGCCAGCCGCTGGGCGAGTCGCGCCTGCACGGCGGTGCCGAAGGAAAAACCCCCCAGCACCAGCGGCACCGGACGCGGCAGCGTGGCAGCACTTTCGTGGGCCAGCGCAGCGCGCAGCACCGCTTCCATGTCGTCGGTTTCACCTACGCCATGATCGAATTCGCCTTCACTGGCACCCACGCCCCGGAAGTTGGGGCGCCAGCACACCGCACCCAGTTGCAGCAGGGCGCGGGCGATGGTCTGGGCGACCTTGTTGTTCATGGTGCCCCCGTGCAGCGGATGCGGATGCGCGATCAGCGCCAGCAT
Source organism: Lautropia sp. (assembly GCA_030523825.1). Classification (GTDB taxonomy): domain Bacteria; phylum Pseudomonadota; class Gammaproteobacteria; order Burkholderiales; family Burkholderiaceae_E; genus Lautropia. The sequence continues at coordinate 23,373 of JAUNHU010000002.1, forward strand.
GCGCGGCTCGGGCGGGCAGTCGAGTGAGCACTCGATCTGACCGGCTGGACCAGGAACGGACAAAAGACGGGTGGACGGATTCATGGCAGACAGTTTCCGGGACGTTGACTACGAAAACTTGCATCGTAGTCCATCACGTCCAGCACATCCCCGCAGGGGTGCCGGGTTTCCGGGTGTCAGGCGGTATCCGGCGGGCTCGGGTCGTTTGCAGAAAAGACCTTGCGCCGGAAACCTGCCGGTGTCATCCGTCGATCGGCAGCGGGTTGGGACTATTGTCTGGAGTGCCCGTCTGCCGGGGGACGGCTGACCGCTGACTGGGGCTGTTTGCCCGATGAGTTGGCGACTTCCATTGCGAAAAAATACACAACGGCCAGTGGCCAGAATGCCGACACCGCACGCAGCAGACTGCGGAAGCCGGGCGTGGACCAGCGCATCAGCCAGGAGGGCAGATTCAGGGCCCTTGAGGTGAAGGCAGGGTCCGGTGGCAGGAGCAGGGCCAGTACCACGCTGCCCAGCGCCAGCGATATCGCCACCCCCGCCTGCGTGGCCTGCCGCGCACGCAGCAACGGCAGCAGCAGCCCGAAACCGATGGGCAGCGCCAGCCAGGGCATCCGCTGCATCCATTCCAGCGGATCTGGCCCGTACACCCGCAATGCAGAGCTGATGCGCAGGACAACGGCCAGCAGCACCAGCCCGGCCAGCACCATCAGGATCGTGCGGACGGAGCTACCATGCGTGCGCGTGCAGCGTGTCAGCATCAGGCCGATCAGCACCAGACCAGCGACTACAAGAAAGTGAGTGCCAGCTACCTGAAAAATCCCCTCCAGATGGGCGTCCTGCAGAAAGGCGGGCAGCAGCGATTCGCCCGGCCAGGGCGTGATGGGCGCATTCACCAGCAGCACCTGCTGCGGCACAAACTGCCCCAGCAGCCAGGCACCGGCAAGTGCCAGCGCAAACCACCGATGTGAGCGTTCACTATTAACGCCAGGCAGCAGGGCCAGAATCTGTTCCTGCCATTGGCTCAGTCGTGGCACCCGTTGCACCGCCACCGCCACCAGCGCTCCCATCACGCCTCCCCCGCCATTGGTCACGAGGTCGATCAGCGAGGGCACCCGTCGGGGCAGATAGGATTGCAGCGACTCCATCCCGAAAGACAGCAGGAACGACAGCACCGAGGCCAGCAGGAGTGCGTGGCCCGGCCGCATCCAGGCACGCAGCCATAGCACCGTCACATAACCGAAGCCTGCATAGGCCAGCACGTTCACGACCAGATCGCCCAGTGAATAGAAACGGGGCAGTCCGTTGTAAAGCCAGCTGAACGGGGTTGGTCGTCGCAGCTCCCAGCCCTGGAACGGGTAGAGCGACAAATAAATGATGGCTAGCAGCACCAGCAGCCAAGGCAGATGCCGCAGGACGGAAGGGCGAGGAGAGGAAGACAAGAGCTAACCCATCGATGGCAGGAAGGAGAGGATCGCCCGAAGGCGACACGGCATTGGGCCGTGCCATCACACGGTTATAACATGCGGGCTTAGCCTTCCCTTGCAAAGCTGTAAATATGTTGCGTGATCCGGAAGCATGTCACGCGGCGCGAACTGAAAATCCATTCATTGCAGCCCGTCCCCGTCCCATGTCGGAACAACATTCAGCATCCCCCGTGTTCACGCTGCGCGCATTCGCCCCCCTGCGCATCGAGCAGGTGGCATCCATCGACTCGACTAACGCCGAACTGATGCGCCGGCCCCTGCTGTGGGGGACAGCTTCGTCTGAACAGGAATATCTGGCAGAAGGGAGGGGGGAAGGGCTCGGGGAGAAATCCCGCGTTCCCGCTTCCCCTGGCATCCCAAACACCACAAATGCCTCGGGCACTCCAGGGACTCCAAGGGTGGTAAATATCCCAAACGCTCCGGACACCCCTGCTACCCAAGCAAGCCCGGACACCGGAAGCACAGACACCCGGCATCCTTCTGCCTCCCCCGAAGCCGTCTGGCTCATCGCCGACGAGCAGACGGCAGGACGGGGCCGACGCGGCAAGCAGTGGCAGGCGCAGCCGGGGGGCGCGCTGCTGGCTTCCTACGGGCGCGAGCTGCCTGCGGGCAAGCTGCACCTGCTGGGCACCATCCCGCTGGTGGCCGGCATCGTCATTGCTGAATACATAGGCACGCTCGGTGTCGAGCTGGGGCTGAAGTGGCCCAATGATCTCTGCCGCCGGCGAAGCGATTCGCGCCAGCCGTGGGCAAAGGTGGGCGGCATTCTCTGCGAGACGCGCTGGCGTGGCGAGGGCGGGCGGCTGGTGATCGGCGTGGGCCTGAACCTGCTGGGCACGCCCGACAATCTGCCCGTGCCCGATTCTCGACTGAATCCTTTGCCGGTGGGGGCCATCTTCGATGAAACGACACCCATCAGCGCCGATCGGCTGGCAATTCCCGTGGGAGAGGCCCTGCACCAAGGGGTGACGCAACTGCTGGCAGAGGGCTTTGCGCCCTTCGTGTCACGCTGGGAACAGTTCGACATGCTGGCCGGCGTGCCTGTCCGGGTGCATCGTGAGGATGGCATCCGTGATGCCACGGTGATCGGCATTGATGATGGCGGCCACCTGCTGGTGCGGCACGATGATGCGCCGGGGCAGATTCACGCGCTGATGGCCGAGCAGGTCAGCATCCGGCCGCGTGGTTGATGGCGATCAGCGGGAATATTGCTATCAAGATAAGTCGATCACCATCCGGCCGCGCGGCTGATGGTGTACGCGGCTGGCGGCAGCGTCATCGGGCCAAATGGTTTTCGATCAGACCGCATCCTCTCATCGTCAGAGCTGGCCTGGTGCTGGAAGGTATCTGCTGGCAGGTCGGTCAAGAGGGCACTGCCACCTCATCAGAGGCATGGAGGGAAGCCGGTGGAGCAGGGGAGGAGCGTCAGCAGGCCCACCAGAGCAGTGCGAATGCGCCGCCTGCATTGATGACGGCACCCAGCATGCGTCGTACCGACCAGACGCGATGCGACCCGTTCCACGAGGCCGGAGGAGGGCTGGCGGATGGGGACGAACCGGCGGGAGCGGGCGTGGGCGCAGGAAAAACTTTCATCAGCCTAGCCTAAATCAGCCTGCTTCATCAATCAAATTGATTGATGAAATGGGTTTGATAGATGGTTGTTCAGGGGGAGTGACCGGCAGAAGCGCGTGACTTGGGTGACACGCGGGGGCCTCTGAAGCGCCCTGAATCCCGAGACGACAGGTTGATGATATCAAATAAGAATGCTTACTATTGTTATTAACTTGCAAGCCGACACCGGAGGGCATGAAGTTTCCAGGGCGCGAACTGCCCGGGAACGAGCCCCGCTGGACAGGGGCTCCGGGGAACGAAACAGACAGACTGGAAAAATCGGTGGGGAAGCACTGATTTTCCGGTCTTTCGTTGCCTGCTGTTGTCGCTGGCAGAAACGGGGTCTGGCTGTTGCGGTGGAACAGCCGGGACGGGGCGCAGGGGCGCCTATCGACAATCGGAAGAAACGACGAAAGCCCGGCGAAAGCCAGCTTGGCAAGACAGCCGCACAAAGCGGCAGACGCTGCCGGGCCGGGATTCTTCAGTCGTCGTTGCCGTTGTTGCTGCGCCCCGGCGAAACCAGCGCGGCACGTTCGACGCCGTGCGGACGCCGCAAGCCACGGCGCGGTGCGCCACGGGGATCGAGGCTGCCACCGCTGCCGGCATGCCGGCGACCGTTGCCCTCGGAGCCGGCTGCACCGTCTGCGCGACGGGCATTCTGGCCAGGGGAACGGCCAGCGCCGGGAGCACGGGATGCACCGGAACCAGGGCTTCCCGAGTGGCCGCGTGCAGCCCCCGTGCTGCGGGCAGCGCCATCACGCCGACCGCCGGTGCGTGCGCCATCACCGCGGGCGCCATCACCACGGGCACCATTGCGGCGGCCCTGGCCGCGACGCTGACCGGGGGCCGGCTCCGGCCAGTGGTTGATGTCTTCGGTGTGGTCGGCATCGCCCGGCTGGGCCTGCCAGCCGGTGAAGCCTTCCACTTCCTTGCGCGGAATCTGGCGCTTGATGAGGCGCTCGATGCCGGTCAGCAGCTTCATTTCCTCACGGTCCACCAGCGAAATGGCCGCGCCCTCACGTCCTGCCCGGCCGGTACGGCCGATGCGGTGCACATAGTCTTCCGAGACATTCGGCAGCTCGAAATTCACCACGTGCGGCAGCTCGTCGATGTCCAGTCCGCGTGCAGCAATGTCGGTGGCAACCAGCACCGGCAGGCTGCCGTCCTTGAACTGGCTGAGCGCGCGCGTGCGGGCGCCCTGACTCTTGTTGCCATGAATGGCCATCGCCTCGATGCCGTCCTTGCCCAATTGCTCGGCCAGCCGGTTGGCGCCGTGCTTGGTACGGGTGAACACCAGCACCTGCGTCCAGCGCTGCGAGCCGATCAGGAAGGAGAGCAGGGCGCGCTTGCGTGCCTTGGGAACGAGATAAACGTGCTGCTCCACCAGTTCGGAGGCCGTGTTGCGCGGCGCCACGTCCACTTCGGCCGGATTGTCGAGCAGACCATGTGCCAGCGAACGAATGTCGGGCGAGAAGGTGGCAGAAAACAGCAGGTTCTGGCGTTTGGCCGGTAGCTTGGCAATAACCCGCTTGATGTCATGGATGAAGCCCATGTCCAGCATGCGGTCGGCTTCGTCCAGCACGAAAATTTCGATGCCTGACAGATCGACCGTGCCCTGCTGCACGTGATCGAGCAGGCGGCCGGGGGTGGCGACCAGAATGTCCACCGGCTGGCGCAGCGCCTGGATCTGCGGGTTGATGCTGACCCCGCCGAAGATGACCACCGAGCGGATGCGGGTGTATTTCGCATAGTCGGTGACGGACTCGGCCACCTGGGCCGTCAGCTCGCGCGTGGGGGTCAGGATCAGACATCGCGGCTTGCCGGCCACACGCTTGGGTGCAGGAGCGCTGGTGAGGCGTTGCAATATGGGCAGCGTGAAACCGGCGGTCTTGCCGGTGCCGGTCTGCGCGGCGGCCAGCAGGTCGCGGCCGGTGAGAACGACGGGAATGGCCTTGGCCTGGATCGGGGTGGGATGCGTATATCCAACGTCGTTCAGCGCCCGCAGCAGCGGTTCTGAAAGGCCAAGGTCACTGAAGACGACTTGTTCGGTATTCAAGATAGAGACTCGCGCGATGCGTGCATCGCAGGGCTTTGTTCAGGTATGCCTGCGCGATGGTCGGGCCGGCACGAGGAAAAGAGGGAAAGCGCTGAGGGGGGAGAATGCGCCTTCGGCCTTCCGGCCGTGACCGAGGGGGCACGGACAGGGAGGCTGAGGTTCTAGGGCAGGATATGAACGGAAGCGTAGGTAAGAACCAGGCAGGGGCGTTCATCTCTGGGCGGGAAGGAGCAGCTCCTGCATGATGCGGACAACGCGGCACCAGCAGAAGGGAACGAAAACAGCCCTGGAGAACGCGACGAGCTGATTGGTCGATCTCAAGGTATGTTCAGGCCCATTATACGTGCTTGCATTGGCTGCCAAGGCCAATACGTATTCCCATGCGGGAAAGTCACCCGTATCTGCGGATTTTGTTGCAGGACGGTCATGCGGGGTGCGCAGAATTCATTCTGTCTGCACAAAGCAGGCCAAAATCAGAAGAAAACGGGAGGGCGATACGAATCATTTGCACCATCAGGGTGCGGCTTGCTGCATGTGAGAGCAGTTTCTGTTCAGAGCCTGATGCTCAAAGGAAAACGGCACCAAAGTTCATCACCGTGAGCACACCAATGACCACCAGGATGATGACCAGGGTGTACAGCACGACCTTGATGAGTTTCCCGAGGCCGGAGGTCTTTGGCGCAGCCGCCGGGGGCTGCGCCGTCGGCGGTTGCGCATGGAGGGGCATGCCGCCCTGGGGCTGCGGTTCTTCCCGCAGGGATTTTTGTGCTAAGGACTGTTCTTCCGTGGCCGGCATGTCAGAGAGGCCATCGGCAGACCGATCTTCTGCCCCGTCCGGCGCCGGCATGTCCGGGGCCAGCGATGTTCCGCCATTGGTGCTGACGCTGCGGTTTGCACGGGCGCCGGAGATCGTACCAGCATTCACCGCATCAGCCGCCGCATCGACATCTGCCTTTGCCGCCGCGCTTTCGGCAGGCTTGTCCGGGGTCGGGAACGAGGCTGCCTGAACAGCCGGCGCGGCAACAGCCCTCGGGGCCGTACCTTCACTCCAGCCCGTGCCTGAATCCAAACCCGAGCCCGAGCCCGAGCCCGAGTCCGCGCGCGCGCCCGAGCCCGAGCCCGCACCCGCACTCACGTGCGAACCCGAACCCGAAGCGGAGCCCGACCCTGCACTCGCACCATCTTTGCGCACCTTGCCGCCCCCGGCAGGGCCGGAGGGCGGTGGCGGCAGCGTCGCGCTCATGTCGATGTAGTGGCGAATGCCCCAGCGCAGCCAGCGCACGGTGGCAAAGGCCATCCACAGCGCCCACACCAGCATCAGCACCCGGTAGGTCGTCAGCGAGATCGAGAAGGCCCAGGCCGGCTCGGGCTGATTCGCAAAGCGGTCCTGATACCAGTGCAGGTTGAAGACCGACGAGCCATTGCCGGTGATCAGCATGTCCGGGAAGCCCAGCAATGCCGTCTGCACCGAGCCCCACAGCACGCCACCGGCCATCAGTGCCAGTGCAATCATCAACACCTTCGACGCTGTGGGCAGATCCGTTGCCGCCGGGAAGCGCTTCAGGATTCGGGGCATGTGGCTGTAGCCGATGAAGCAGCCTACCAGCAGCATCGCAGAGAAGAACGAAGATGGCGCCACCCCGAGCAGCAGCACGAACCAGCTCATCGCCCCCAGTGGCGTCAGCCTGTAGCGGCCCAGCACCACGGCCACGGCGGCCAGCAGGGCAAACAGCGACCAGAACAGCACCGCCGGTCCCAGGATGGGGCCGCCGGCAGCCAGCACCACCCGGTCGCCGCGCAGTTCCAGATGGGTGGAGGCGTTGCTGCCATTCAGGCCGGTCTGCAACTGTTCGACCGCAAAGCGACCTGCCCAGTCTGAAGTGCCCCGTGGCTCGCGCCAGCGCAGTTCCAGGGTGCGCAGCCCCGGGGCCAGCGGAACACCCACTTCGCGCCCGCGAGCCTGCAGCGGCACATGCTCCCCGTCCAGTGTCAGGCTCAGGAACTCGGCGCCTGCGGGCAGCGTCATCGGCTGGATGCCGGCAAGGCTGGCACGCACTTCCATCGTGGCCACGGCCTCGGTGCTATGCAGGCCGGGTTTCAGATGCAGCTGGTAGCTCTCCAGGGTTCTGGTCGGGCCGGGCACCGTCTCCGGCTGCACCAGCGTCATCGTCAGCTCCTCACCGGGCCACGGCTGCCACCACGGCGCAAACATGCCGTCGTTCACCAGGCCGATCGGATTGATGCCGTTCCAGGTGGCATGCCAGTGCGCTCCCGGCTCCAGGCGCCAGACTTCGATCTGATCCGGGTTCTGCAGCGCGTGCCATGACAGGTTCCGGTTCGGCGTCAGCGTGCTTTGCAGCGTCATGCTTTCGCTGGCCCCCAGATGAACCTCGGCAATGCCATTCTTCACCTGCACGCGGCCATCGTTCATCGACTCGCCTGCCAGCAGCCGGAAGCGCACGCGCACCGGCGCATTGCTTTCGGCATGCCGGTTGATGCGGGTCGTGATCTGCCAGCGATCCTGCACCGACAGCGTGCGCTCCACCAGCGCAAAGCTGGGCAGCGCATCGGGCACGTGGGTCAGTTCCTTTTTGGGCCTGTTCGATACCTCCGGCGCGTGCAGTTCCAGATTCAGCACATTGTCGGCAGGTAATCCTTCCTGCAGGCCGATGGCGCGCCAAAGCTCACCCTCCACCCGCAGCATCTGCGGGCTCATGGGCAGGGAAAGGCGGATGTTGCTGCCACCGCCGATCTGTCCGCGGATGTCGACCACATGCACCCCGGGCGGCATCAGCACCCAGAGCACGTTTGCCTCGTCCCGGCGGCTGATGGCGGGCTTGCCGTTGACCAGCAACTGCGTCAGGCGCCAGTTGTCGGTGGCGTCCACGCTGGGCAGGGGCACCTGCACCTGGGCCTGCGTGTGGATGGCCAGCTTCAGGCTCAGCTCGTGGCGGGTGCTCGTCACCGCCATCTGGCCGAGCGCCGCGCAGTAGGGCGTGCATTCGGGTGCGGGATGGAGTCGTTCACGCAACGCCTGCAGGGTTGCGTCGTCGGGAGCACTGTCTGCCGCCTGGCTGGTGCCGGGCATCAGCAGTGCGCCCGCCAACAGGGCGCCGGAAAGCAGCAAGGCAGCCATCGGCAGCGACTGGCCGGGTGCCTTGCTGGCAGCCGGGGTGGTGCCGCCTGCCGCAACGCCTTCCGGCGCAGGAGTGGTCTTCCCGGTTGTTGTGGACTCGCCGGATGCCGTCGGGCTTTGGGGGGCAGGGCGATCTGCGGGTTCCCCCGAACTTTCAGGTTCCCTGCCGCCGGACGCAGCCGGATGCCGTCGGGAAGCACGCTCACCCGCAGACCCTTTCGGGCCTGCCGGCCCGGCAAAGCCCTTGCCACCCGACTGCCGCAGTACGAAGCTGAACAGCATGTAGAGTCCGCCAAACAGCAGGGCCAGCCGCAGCGCCTTGTAGATGCGTGCAGGCCATACCGACAGCATCGTCAGCGACATCGGCTGTTCGCTCAGCACGTTGCCACTGCTCCGCATGCGGTACTGCGTCCAGTGCCAGCGGGGCTCACCCGGGCCGGTCTGGATTGCCAGACGCCGCACGTCGCCGGAATTCTCCTGCATGCTCTGCTGCAGGATCGACGAATATGCAGCCTTGGCGCTGCCCGAATAGGGCGTGGCGGCGTCATGGGCGATTGCTGCAGCGGCCTCCGGTTCGGCTGCCTTGCGTGCAGCGCGGCTTCTGACCGAGGGCGAAGGCACGTAGTTTCCGGCAGGCTGCTGGCCGCTCCTGTAGTCGTGATGCTCCAGCGTCGGGTGCATCATCATCCGGATCTCGTGCAGGGTGTAGGGCAGGATCACGACAGCGCAGCACACGCCGGCAGTCACCAGACCGTATTTCAGCCAGGTGCGGTGGTGTGCGTCGTTCAGGTAGCGTCCGATGGCCGTAGCGACCAGCAGTGCCTGCACGATGCCACGGACGATGGCGAGTTCGTGCCAGGTCACCACCAGCATCGGCAGCAGGATCAGGGCGCGCTTCCAGCCCAGCAGGTAGTGGCCGGCAATGGCTGTCAGCAGCAGGAAGAACAGGTCGTACAGGTTCCAGCGCGAAATCGGGGTGGGTGGTTGCACCGAGTCCATGCCGCTGGCGTGCAGCAGCATCCAGCCCGGCGGCAGGTTCAGCCGCACTTCCACTTCGTTCAGCATCGTGTTCCAGCCGTTCAGGCGCACTGCCTGCTGACGTTCCTCGATCCGTGACAGCGTGGTCAGATTGGCATTCTTTTGGCGCAATTCCACGCCGGGTGGCTGATCGTTCAGGCGGGTGATGGGCAGTGCGGTGCCGCTGGCGCTGGCATAGCCCAGAACCGTCGGCAGTTGCTGCTCCAGGCGCCACTTGTCTTCAAGCGTGCCGTGAATCTCGTCCTTCTGCGTCATGCCCTTGCCGTCGAAATCGATCCACAGCTCGCGGTTGAGGAACAGGCGGTTCGCGCCCGGTTTCTCATTGCCCTGCGTGCTGGGCACGATCTGCATGGGAGAGTTGGCACTGACTTCATAGGCGGGTAACGATTGCCATTCCTGCGGCACCTGCGACTGGCTGGGGTCCACCGATTCCACGCCCAGAATGCGGGTGACGTGCAGGTCGTTGTGATCCTGATAGGACCAGACCTCGGCATGCTGGCTGCCCGCAGGCAGGCCCAGTGTCTCGACCTGCGTCATCTGCAGCGCATCCACCTCGATCTGCCAGGTGCCGGGGCGCAGTTGCACCTGCAGGCGCCCATCGGGGTGCAGGCGGGCTGGCAGCTCCGAGCGCAGGGCTGCCGGACGGGTGCCTTCCAGCAGCGCGGCGGGCAGATCCATCTCGCGGGATTCTCCCGCCACATTCAGCTCGTAGTGAGTGGTCACTTGCCGGGGGATGGTGTCGTTGATGAGACGACGGATGCGCATCTCGAAGCGGTTTTCCACCTCGTCTTCATCATCGTCCGCCTGCCGTTGCAGCCAGATCCGGCCTTCGTCGTCGGTGCGGGCGGCCAGCGACTCGTCGTTCAGCGTGATGCGGGTCAGACCGTGCGATGGCACGCGGACAGCCTGTGGTGCGTTCGTCCATTCGATCTGCCCGGTCAGGGTGTGGCGCCCGGGCGGCAGCCAGACGACCGGCTGGCCGTTCTGCTCCACCACCGGCAGCGTCTGCCCCTGCTGCGTGCGAACCTGGCTGGGCCAGCTACCCGCCTCGCCGGGCAATGGCACGGCCGAGCGCATGCCGTAGAGGCTCACCTCGATGCGAAAGCTGCCCGTCTTGCCCCGGATGTCCAGATCGAGCCGTTCAGGCCACAGGCAGGTGCGCGCGTCACCGTTGGCGTATTCCGTGGGGCAGGCCAGCATTTCGTGCCCCTGCATGGCCCACGGCAGCCATTCCTTCATCTTCTCTGGCAGCTGCGAAGGCGTGAGCGGCCACTTCACCTGCCCCGGAACGGGCAGGGGAACCGGCACCATCCTGGCGTCGGCCCCGGTTTCCGTGCCCGCTTCGGTTTCGCCTCTGGCATCGGCTTCCGCGTCGGCTACGGCCTTGGCGGCAGCCCTGTCCGCAGTTCTGGCGAATGCAATGTGCCGCTCGACAGGCGCTGCCTGCAGTCCCGAGGCCAGCAGAAAGCTGGCCAGCAGGACCGCGCCCAGGCGGGTGCTGCGCGCAAGCAGCGAAGGGCCGTCGGCACGCAGCGCCCCGGATGTGTCCGTTGCGCAGGTGCGCACATGGCGCTGGTCCGGTGTGCGGCCTTCGTCCGTATCGAGAAGCGGCAGCACCCGGAGGCCGAAGAACGGGCGCAGGAATGATTGGTGGCGTGACATGGCACTTTTCCCGAAGGCAGATACCACCATCGTGCGCCTGTTTGGGCCGCGAATCAAAGCCCGGATCAGATGGATGGCCTAGGTCACATGGCCGGGAGCTGCCGGATTTGTCGTTTTGGCAACGGCGGAAAGGGGCCCGGGAACTTCCCCTGCGGGCCATGTGCCCGGGCGTGCCGTATGTGTGGATACCGGCTGGTGCTGTCGGCCGCTGCAGCGAACCCAGCCCCGGTTTCAGCTTTCAGCGTTGCCGGGGTGGGCCGAAGGGTGCCACATGCGCCGGCGCTGCGAGTGTCATGCCGGTGCCAAAATCGTGCGCCTTATCGCCCGCGCTGCACCAGGATCTCGATATTGCCGGTGAACACGCCGTCGGCCCGGAACACGTCATAGCGGTTCGGCCCGGTGGGGTAGAGGCGGTAGCAGTCCTCCCGGTTGTTGCGCAGGTTCTTGAAGCGCGAGCAATAGCCAGTGTCGTTGAAACGAATCCAGCCATTCACGCCGCCACTCTCCCAGTTCACGCGCAGCCGGCCGTCGTCATGGGTGATGGCCGTGCCGTGCGCGCCGTTGTTGCCGGCCCAGCGCCAGGTGGCGTTCTTCAGCAGCTTCTGCGTCTGGTCTCCGCTCAGCGGCGGGGTGCCGCGCCGGATCAGTTTCTTCTCGTCGGGCGGCCCCGATGGTTCCGTGCCGTCCTGCGAGGGAAACAGGGTGCAACCAGCCAGCGCCAGGCTCAGGGCCAGGGTCAGTATCGAAAGAGGGGTCTTCATGCTCGGGTTCATGTACAAGTGTGAGCGCGGGCAAGTCCCCGAAAACGGGAGTCCGGCGTCCATCAACATACATCCTGCCATAGCCTGCCGCCAGATGGTGCGTTCTGTTGTCAGCGCGGGGATGAACAGATGCACGACACGTTCTAAACTGCGGCTTTCGTGACAATACCCGCGTGACGACGCCCACCTTCACGCAAACCGACAACAAGACACAGAGGAGACGATGATGAGCTTTTCTCAGGACGTATGGCAGCGCAACGAGGCGCTGTTTGAGCAGACCCTGAACATGCCCTTCAACCGCGAGCTGGCGGCTGGCACTCTGTCGCAGGAGCGCTTTCGGCACTATGTGATCCAGGACGCCCACTACCTGCTGGCCTACGGCCGGGCGCTGGCCGTGCTGGCGGCCAAGGCTGATGATGCCGATGCCGTCGTGCAGTTTGCCCAAGCTGCCACGGGCGCCGTCGTCGTCGAGCGCAGCCTGCATGACGGCTTCATGCAGCAGTTCGGCATCACCGCGGCCCAGTTTGCCAATACCCCGCTGGCGCCCGCCTGCGAGCACTACACCAGCTACCTGCTGGCAACGGTCTGGGGCCAGTCCTATGCCGTGGGGCTGGCGGCGCTGCTGCCCTGCTTCTGGATCTACGCCGAGGTGGGCAAGCGCATCCATGCCGAGTCGGCGCCTGGCAACCCCTATCAGGCGTGGGTGGATACCTACGCCGGCGAGGAGTTTCACGAGGCCGTGCGCAAGGTCATCGAGACGGTGGATCGCGTGGCCGCGCAGGCCGACCCCATCACCTTGGCAAAAATGCACGACGCCTACACGAAGGCGGCCAGGCTGGAATGGATGTTCTGGGACGGCGCCTGGCGGCTGGAAAGCTGGCCGGTCTGAGCTATCGCTTCTGATCGCCGGGGTTCCGGGGCCGGCCCGCTTCACGGGCCGGCATTTCCACGCTCCCGCTGGCAAAGGCCGGAGCATCCAGCGCAGAAAACATCGCGCTGGTGGCATGGGTGGCAGCCGGGTATTCGGTAAAGCCCACCTGAAGCCCTTGTACCTTGCTTTCAAGGATTCTGAACACCCCGGATGCCGGATAATCCAGCGCGCGCTGGCGCTGCATCTTCGCGCGGCGCGACTGCGGATCCAGCCGTGGCGAGGGATTCTGCTCGTGTTCGCCTACGGTGATGTGCAGCCGAAGCGGGAGTGATGTTTGCGCATCTGGCCCCGATAACAGCGCAGACCCCGGTTTGCCGTGTGTCTGCACGAAGCGCTCCGCCGCACCCCGGATGTAGCCCTTGTTCCACCAGATGGAGGGGCTGGAGGCCAAATAGTTCCGGAAGGCATCTGGTTGCCGGAACAGTGCGTGCAGCACGAACAAGCCGCCGTAGGAGTGCCCGTAGAGGCTTTGTTGCCCTGCATCCACTGGAAACTGCCGTGCAATTGCGGGGCGAAGTTCCTCCGTCAGGAAACGCAGGAAGCGGTCGGCACCGCCCTGCGGCCTGCCGCCGCGGTCGCCCGTGTCCGAGAGGTCTGCGGCCGGAGGGGTGTAGTCCAGCGTGCGGGCCTTCCTGTGCAGCATCGCATGCTCGCCATAGCCAACGCCCACGATCAGCATCGGCACCACGCCATGCTCGCGTCCGTTCAGCACCATGCCGTGTGCCGCCGTCGCCACCATCGGAAACTGCGCATCGCCATCCAGCACGTAGAGCACCGGATAGCCTCCCGCCGGCCGCCTGCCTGTGGTGGTGGTCTGGATGCGGTAGCGCTGGCCGGTGTGTTCCGACCGGATATAGCGCTCGGACGCCAGCGGCAAGGTGGCCTGCCGGAGAGGTGATGCCGCGGTGGCATCATCCTGCCCGCTTTCTGCGATGGCAGGCCCTGCGGGTACCTCACCCGAGGCCGACTTGTCTGCAATGGCCGGGCCTCCGGGCTTTTCCGCAGAGGCCGGGCTCGCTGACGGGGCTGGTTCTCCGGCAATTTCTGCGGGCCTGTAACCCCCCGCGGTGTCGGCATCGGCTGCCTGCCCCGGCAGCCAGGCGCCGCATAGCCCCAGCGCAAGCAGCGCAGCGGGCAACGGTCTGAACTCCATCAGCGTCTTCTGTCTCATCAGCCCGTTCCGGTCAGTGCAATGTTTTCCTGCTTGAAGGTCTTGTGGATCTTCACGCACAGGTCGCTGCGGATCGAGCCCACGCGGTCGGTGAAGGCCGTATAGGCATAGAGCTTGAACTCCATGGCCGACGCGCCGAAATTGCTGAATTGCGCCGTGGGCCTGGGTGTGGTCAGCACCTCCTTGTGCTCACCGGCAATGTCGGTCAGCAGCTTCATCACCTGCTCGGGGTCGCTGTCATAGCCCACACCCAGCACGATCTCGATGCGCCGTTGCGGCACCATCAGCGTCCAGTTCACCACCTGATTGGAAATCAGCAGCGAGTTGGGCACGATCACGTCGGCACCGGCGCTGGTGCGCAGCGTGCTCGCACGGATGCCGATGCGCTGCACGCGCCCGCTCTGCCCGGAAAGATCCACCGAATCGCCCACCTTGATCGGGCGTGAGAACAGCACGATCAGGCCCGACACGAAGTTGTTGACGATGGTCTGCAAGCCGAAACCGACACCCACACCGATCGCGCTGGCGAAGATGGTGAAGCGGTCGAGGCTGATGCCGGTGGCTGCAATCGCCAGCAGCAGGCCGCCGATCAGCACCACGTAATTCAGCACGGTGGTGAAGGCGTAGGGAATGCCCCGCGGCAGCGAGATGCGCGTGAACACCTCCTGATCCAGCACGTAGCGCACCAGCTTCGACACCTGCGTGGCCGCAAACAGGATGAACAGGAAGCGCAGCACGTCGCCCAGTGAGATCGAGAGCTGGCCGATATGCAGTGGCGCGGAAAACACCGTGCCGATGGCGCCCGTCACCAGCGGCAGCAGCATCGTCTGGTTCAGCGTGTAGGCAATCCACAGCAGCACGAAGATGAAATTGATCAGCTTGCGGGTGCGGGTCTCGATCAGCAGGCCGTCGGCACGCACCATCTGCAGCTGGTTCAGCGGGCGCACATGCAGTGCCAGCCGCAGCAGGCTGATGCACACCATCGCACCGGTGAAAAGGATCAGGCCGCTGAACAGCGCCGTCAGCGTCGACTGGCTGACGAAGCGTCCCAGACGGGTGAAGCCGGCCAGATCGCAGAGCAGCGCGGCCGAGCAGCCGATCAGCATCGCCGTGATGATGCGGCCGGTGATCTGCAGCTTGCGCCCGGGTTCGGCCGGTTTCTGTTCCAGCGCCTCCACCGGCGGCAGACCGTCACTGGAAATGGGCTCGTCTTCTGCGGCAGCCTCGGCCACGGCCTTCACCGTCACCTGCTTGCGTCGCCATTGCAGCAACAGCAGCAGCGCAATCGTGCTGCCCATCTGCACCTGGAAGAAGATCCGCTCCAGCAGCGGATCGGGGCGGAACACTTCCGGCACCTGGTTGAAGGCATACATCACCAGCAGCCAGTAGAGGAAGGGCGCCACGTGATGATCGACCACCTGCCGCAGCAGCATCACGGCCGACACCAGCGCGGCAATCGTCATCGCCAGCTGCATGCTGGCCGGCGGGAAGGGCAGCACGGTCCAGGCGACGCCGACCGTGCAGATCAACGCCACCCAGAAGGGTACGGCCAGCAGCCAGCGGACCGAGGCCAGCCGCGGGGACTGCGCAATCTTGTTGTCGAAATGCGAGGCAAAGCGCTGAAGGAAGCCGAACAGCACCAGCATGAACATGAACAGCCCCAGCAGCGTCAGCGGGCGTCCGTACAGATACTGCTTGATCGACTCGGCATCGTCCTGCAGGCGGGCCAGTCCCACCGGCTGTTCCTCGTCACCCACGTCACTGCTGGTGGGGGCGCCATACAGCATCGGCGCATCCTGACTCAGCAGGGCGTCGATCGAGGCCGTCAGCCGGTTGCGCAGCAGGTTCAGATCCGAATTCACCGAGCCCAGCAGGTTGGTGCTCTGCGTCTGCAGCTCGAAGAGCGTGCTGCGTGCCTGGTTGGCACTCTGCCGGGTGGTCTCGATCTGCTGCAGCAGCTTGGTGATGCGGGTGCGGATGGTCTGCGGCGTCTGGCCGATTTCTTCCGAATCGCGGGTGGCCTCCCAGGTCTTCTGCATGCCGCCCAGCTTGTCGATATCGGCCTGCAGGCTTTCCGCCATCTGCGTCAGCGTGCGGTTCTGTGCCTCGACCTGGGCCTGAAGGGCGCGCCAGGCCGGTTCCAGATCGCGCATGCGGCGCTGGCTGAAGGACTGCATCGCTGCCCGGCTGCGGCGCCGCACATCGGCGCTTTCCGTGGACAGGTTCGACAGCGTGCGCCGGATCAGCGCGGCCTGCCCGCTGATCTGCAGCCGCGAACGAATCGTGGTGACGGCGTTTTCGTCCTGTTCGGCGCGGGCCACCACGCTGGTGGCCGGAATGGGCGCAGGGCCCTTGGGCTTTTCTTCCTGGGGCTTCTCGGCAGCAGGCGCAGGGGCGGGTGCGGCCGGGACGGTGGGAACGACGGTCTGCGCAGCCGCAGGTGTGGCAGAAAACCACAGGCCAAGGGCGAGCAGCAACGAGAGCAGGGAGACAGGACGTGTCCGTGATGACGACATGGGGGCAGCGGAAAAAAGCGGGTTTCGGAACTGATCCCGCAGTTTACCGGCCCGCGCCCTGCGTGTTGCTGGGTGAGCGGGTTGTGCCCTATGGGAAAGCCCTGTGCAAGGAGCCTTGCGTGGTAGAAGCAGCCAACTGGAAGCTGCCCGAAAAAAGGGCAGACAAGGCACGCCAGCCGCATGGGCAGACAAGGCGCTCCGTGAGCCAGATGGCGCAGAACAGGGGGCAGAAATTGCGCGATGAACTCAAAAAAAAACCCCCAATGCCAAAAGGATAAGGGCATTGGGGGTGTGATCCATGCGGATCACGAAGTGCACTGGATGAAAGGCGGGCTCCCTCGGGCAGGCGGGGGATTGCCTGCAGAGATAACGGGTTACGCCTTTCTCCGGGTGTGCCGGCCACCACAGTGGTGAGCCGGCGGTTTGCAGGACATGGCGACGGATCACTCCGCACCATGCCCCGCAAGGGGTCTTGCATCAGGCGCTGGGCGTCGAATGACGGATCAGGTGATCGAAGGCGGAGAGCGATGCCTTGGCTCCTTCACCAGCGGCGATGATGATCTGCTTGTAGGGTACGGTGGTGCAGTCGCCCGCCGCGAACACGCCCGTCATCGAGGTGTGGCAGCGTGCATCCACTTCGATCTCGCCGGTACGCGACAGGTCGATCGTGCCCTTCAGGAAGTCGGTGTTCGGCACCAGGCCGATCTGCACGAAGATGCCGGCCAGCTCGATTTCATGGACGGTGTCGGTGGCACGATCCTTGTAGACGATGCTGCTCACCTTGCCATTCGTGCCCTTGATTTCCGTGACCTGCACGTTCTTCAGGATGGTCACGTTGGGCAGGCTCTCCAGCTTGCGCTGCAGCACGGCGTCGGCGCGCAGCTCGGGCATGAACTCGAACAGCGTCACATGATCGACGATGCCTGCCAGGTCGATGGCCGCTTCCACGCCCGAGTTGCCACCACCGATGACGGCGGTGCGCTTGCCCTTGAACAGCGGGCCGTCGCAGTGCGGGCAGTAGGCCACGCCCTGATTGCGGTATTCCTGCTCGCCGGGCACGCCCACGTTGCGCCAGCGCGCACCGGTGGCCAGCACCACGGTCTTGCTCTGCAGCGTGGCGCCGCTCGCCGTCTTCACGATCACCATGTCGGCGTTCTCGTCACGGCTGATCGACTCGACGCGCTGCAGGTTCATGATGTCGACATCGTAATGCCGCACGTGCGCTTCCAGTGCGGCACCGAATTTCGGCCCTTCGGTTTCCAGCACCGAGATGTAGTTCTCGATGGCCATCGTATCCAGCACCTGACCGCCGAAGCGTTCGGCCACCACGCCCGTGCGGATGCCCTTGCGTGCGGCATACACCGCAGCAGCGGCGCCGGCCGGGCCACCGCCCACTACCAGCACGTCGAAGGGAGCCTTGTCGGAAATCTTCGCGGCAGCGCGCGCATCGGCGTTCTTGTCCAGCTTGGCCAGAATCTCCTCGGCGCTGGAGCGGCCCTGGAAGAAGACCTCGCCATTCAGGAACACGGTGGGCACGGCCATGATGCCGCGCTTCTCGACCTCGTCCTGGAACAGCGCGCCGTCGATGGTCTGCACGCGGATCTTCGGATTGATGACCGACATCGAGTTCAGCGACTGCACCACGTCCGGGCAGTTCTGGCACGACAGCGACATGTAGACCTCGAAGTCGTAGTCGCCATCCAGCTCGGCCGTCTGCTTGATGGTGTCGGCATCCAGCTTGATGGTGTGGCCGCCCACGTGCAGCAGCGCCAGCACCAGCGAGGTGAACTCGTGGCCCAGCGGAATGGCGGCAAAGCGCACGCCAATATTGGTGCCGGTGCGGTTGATGGCAAAGGAGGGCTTGCGCACGCTGGCGGCCGGGTCTTCGCGCAGCGACACCTTGTCGGACAGACCGGCGATGTCGGCGAGCAGCTCGTGCATCTCCTTCGCTTTGGCGCTGTCATCCAGCGTGGCAACCAGTTCGATGGGGTGCTTCAGATAACCCAGATAGGTCTGAAGCTGGGCTTTCATGTCGGAATCAAGCATGGGTCGATCGTTTCACGAGAGAAGGGAGAGACTGCGGCGCCAGGGCCGTGCCGGACAGGCAGCGTGGCGAGCAGAAAAATGGCGGGGCTTGCGGCGTTCCGGGCCTGCCGGAGAGACATCGGCTGAAGGCACTTCCCGTGCTGGCCGGGCGCTCGGGTCGGGCAAACCGTGGCCCGATGAGAGGAGGCGGCACGGCCGAATGCCGGCTACGGGTTTGCCATGCGCCGGCGGGGCAATCCCGATTCACCAGACAGGTGGCACGCGCCTGCGTGAATGCCTGCCGGCATGACGAGGAGCACGGGGGCACCTGTTTCGTGAATCGGCACTGCGGGAACAGTTCGGGTGCGGAGGAAAACCGGGCACCACGGAAACGACGGGGAGGACAGAACAACGGATACCGCGCGGCAGTGCCGCAATGGGCCTGGCTGGCGGAATCATTGTCTGTGTCCTGCCCATGCGGTCTGTGAGGCACGGCGGGCGGGACACAGGCCCGGCACGGGCGCCTTTCCGGAGAAAGGCTGTCGTGCCGGTCCGTCGGAGATCAGATCTTGCCGACCAGATCCAGCGAGGGCTTCAGCGTTTCGGCGCCTTCCTTCCACTTGGCGGGGCAGACTTCGCCCGGGTGGTTGTAGACGTACTGGGCGGCCTTCACCTTGCGCAGCAGCTCGCCGGCGTCACGGCCGATGCCGTTGTCATGGATTTCGCACAGCACGATCTTGCCTTCCGGGTTGATGAGGAAGGTGCCACGCAGGGCCAGACCTTCTTCCTCGATCAGCACGTCGAAGTTGCGGGCCAGGGCAGCGGTCGGGTCGCCCAGCATCGGGTACTGCACCTTCTTGATGGCGTCGGAAGTGTCGTGCCATGCCTTGTGGGCAAAGTGCGTGTCGGTGGACACCGAGTAGATCTCGACGCCCAGTTTCTTGAATTCTTCGTAGCGGTCGGCCAGGTCTTCCAGCTCGGTCGGGCAGACGAAGGTGAAGTCGGCCGGGTAGAACACGATGGCATTCCACTTGCCTTTCAGCGTCTGCTCGGTCACTTCGAAGAACTTGCCGTTCTGGAAGGCCTGGGCCTTGAAGGGCTTGATTTCGGTATTGATCAAGGACATGCTTTTCTCTCCTGATGAAATTCTGGGTGGGGAGGGGGTGTCAACCCTGCATTGTGCCCGATCATCGGGGATAAGGAGTGCCGGGTAAAGTCGAATTCATTGATGGCTGCCATAGACAACAACTATTTGTCTCCTTATGGATTTCCCCGATCCGGAGGCCGGTGCATGGGAGGAAAATGAACAAATCCCGTTAACGTGGCCTGATGGTGCATGAAAAGGCGGCAAGTTCGGTTAAAACCGCCGATGCTGGCCTTGTGTGGCCTGATTCTCGATACGAGTTTCTTTTTGTCAGAACAGTGTGTTTGTCAGGTATTTTGACACCGAAGCACTCGTTCATAGTAGGCTGTGAGGGTCGTCCTGCAGGAAGCGGGCGGCGCATCAAATCAAGCATCAAGTAAAGCCAAAGACAGGAGGCGTTCCATGCAAGTACGTACTTTCACTGCCGGTTTGGTTGCTGTTGCGGGTCTGGCCGTTGCCGGGCTTGCGCACGCTGTGGATGAGGATGTGGTCAATCTGGGCAAGGCCAAGGTTTCGCTGACCGAAGCCATCGCTGCTGCCGAGAAGCATCATGCCGGCAGCAAGGCCGCACGTGCCGAGGTCGAGGTCAAGGATGGCAAGGTGGTGTTCGACATCGAAGTGGTCACCGATGACAAGAAGGTCTTCGACGTGATGGTGGATGCAGCTGACGGCAAGGTGCTTGGCAGCAAGGAAGACACCGACGGCTGATAGCTGTTCCGTTCTCTCAGGGCTTTCCCTGCGTGGGCCACGCCATCCGGTGCTGGCCCATTTTTGTGTTAAATTCGTTCGCCATGAACAAGCGTGCTGAACTGCTTCTGTCGCTACTGCCATTCGTTCCCAGCGGGCGAAGGGTTTGACGCGAGCGCTCAACGCGAATCTGTTCTACCTCACGGCCCGTCTGTTGCAAGCAGCGGGCCGTTTGTTTTTTCTGATTCGTCCCGCTGGTGGTGACAGCACGGGGCGGGCCTGTGGCCACCGGCCGGGACGACACCCGCCGGACGCCCCAGATGCCGTACCCGGAGTGCTCCCGGAGGCGCGGTTTCCGCGCGTCAGGACATTTTCCGTATGGCAGGGCTGGGCCACGGGCATGCAGTGTCTTCACGCGCCGTGCCTTTTCATCACCAGCCAGTCAAGGTCATCACCATGTTGCAACATCCCGCTTCCAAATACCGTGCCTTTGCCCCAGTCGGTCTCAAGGACCGCACCTGGCCCGATGCCGTGCTCAACAAGGCCCCCATCTGGCTGAGCACCGATCTGCGCGATGGCAACCAGGCGCTCATCGAGCCGATGGACATCGAACGCAAGCTGGAAATGTTCCAGACGCTGGTGCGCATCGGCTTCAAGGAAATCGAGGTGGGCTTTCCGTCGGCCTCGCAGATCGAGTTCGACTTCGTCCGTCGTCTCATTGAGCAGAACCTCATCCCCGACGATGTCAGCATCCAGGTGCTCACCCAGGCGCGCGAGCACCTCATCCGCCGCACCTTCGAGTCGCTGCAGGGGGCGAAGAAGGCCATCGTCCACGTCTACAACGCCTGTGCGCCTGTCATGCGCAAGGTGGTGCTGGGGCTGGATGAGGATGGCATCGTCGACCTCGCCGTCACGCAGACGAAACTGGTGAAGGAGCTGGCCGCCGCTCACCCCGACACCCAGTGGGTCTTCGAGTATTCGCCCGAGATGTTCTCCGGCACCGAGCTTGCGTTCTCCAAGCGGGTGGTAGACGCCGTGGTCGATGCCTGGGGCGCCACGCCCGACAACAAGTGCATCATCAACCTGCCGGCCACCGTCGAGCATTCCACGCCCAACATCTTTGCCGACATGGTCGAGTGGATGCACCGCAATCTGGCAAAGCGCGACAGCATCATCATGTCCATCCACCCGCACAACGACCGGGGCACGGGCATTGCCGCCGCCGAGTTCGCGCTGATGGCCGGTGCCGACCGTCTCGAAGGCTGCCTGTTCGGCAATGGCGAGCGCACCGGCAACTGTGATCTGGTCAACGTGGCGCTCAACCTCTATACCCAGGGCGTCGAACCGGGGCTCGACTTCTCCGATATCGACGAGATCCGCCGGGTCGTCGAGCACTGCAACCAGATGGCGGTCCACCCCCGTCACCCCTATGTGGGCGATCTGGTCTACACCTCCTTCTCCGGCTCGCACCAGGACGCCATCAAGAAGGCGTTCTCGGCCCGCAAGGAAGAGGACATCTGGGACATGCCCTACCTGCCCATCGACCCGAAGGATCTGGGCCGCAGCTACGAGGCCGTCATTCGCGTCAACAGTCAGTCGGGCAAGGGCGGCATGGCCTATCTGCTTGAAAACGGCTACGGGCTGGAGCTTCCGCGTCGCCTGCAGATCGAGTTCAGCCAGATCGTGCAGCGCGAGATGGACGAGCAGGGCAAGGAGCTGCTCGCCAGCGACCTGTGGCGCATCTTCCGCGACGAATACCAGCTCGACCGCGTCGCCTCGCCCAAGCAGCGCGCGCTGTCCGAGTCGGATGGCGACGGCCGCACCAGCGTTTCGCTGAAGGCCGAAATCACCCTGAATGGCCAGAAGGTGGCCATCGAAGGGCAGGGCACCGGCCCGGTCGATGCCTTCGTCTCCGGCATCAACGCCACCGGCCTGCGCAAGGTGCGCGTCATGGACTACCGCGAGCATGCCATCGGTTCGGGCGCCAATGCTCAGGCGGTTGCGTATCTTGAACTGCGCATCGACGAGCACCAGACGCTCTTTGGCGTGGGCATGGATGCCGACATCCTCACCGCCTCGCTGAAGGGCATCCTGTCGGGCCTGGCCCGCATGGATGCGATCGAGGCACGCACCGCCAGGTCGGCCTGATCTGCCGTCAGCCCCCGAAAATCGCCTGTAGCCGATGAACGGTCGATTCGGCCGTGCAAACCGTGCAGTCGGTTGGCATCCGTTTTGCGGCAGGCGTATTATTCCTCTCAAGAATGCCCCGGTGTACGGCGGTGAATCATTGCGGCCGGCCCGGGGGTGCCTACGGGAAATTCTGAAGGGGCCGCAGATCCTCACGCTGTCACGAGGTCCTCGGTATTGTTCAGGGCGTCCCTCAACCTTGTGGGAGTCCCTGAACGAACCGATACCGATGCCTCACGCATGAGAGGATCTCCGAACGAGGTTCAGGCACGGCACCGGCAGCAACGGCTGCCGCAGTCCGTCAGGTTCAGGGGTTCAGGGGCGGGTGTCGCTTGGTTCAGGGACTTCCTGGAGCGATATCCGTGATTGGAATCTTCAAGCCGGCAGCGCACAAACCCCTGCTGCCCGACGATCAGATCGACCCCACCTACCGGCGTCTGCGCTGGCAGGTCTTTGCAGGCATCTTCTTCGGCTACGCCGCCTATTACTTCGTGCGCGGCAACTTCGACCTGGCCCAGAAGGGCCTGATCGACGCAGGCATCTTCAACAAGGCTGAACTGGGCACCATCGGTGCGGCTGCGGGTCTGTCCTACGGCCTGTCCAAGTTTCTCATGGCCGCCATCTCCGACCGTGCCAACCCGAAGGTGTTCCTGCCCACGGGTCTGCTGCTGTCGGGCCTGTGCATGACGCTGATGGGCACGATGCCCTGGGCCACCTCGGGTGTTGCCATCGCCTTCTGCATGATCTTCATCAACGCCTGGTTCCAGGGCATGGGCTGGCCGCCGAGCGGCAAGAGCATGGTGCACTGGTGGTCCAAGAGCGAGCGCGGTGAAATCGTCTCGGTCTGGAACACGGCGCACAACCTGGGCGGCATGGTGCCGGGCGCGATGGTGCTGCTGGCCGGCTACGTGTTCTATCAGACGCACGGCGTGGAAGCCACCAACAAGGACATCTGGCAGCAGGCACTCTACTACCCCGGCATCGCCGCGATGATCGCCGCCGTGCCCATCTTCTTCCTGATGAAGGACACCCCGCAGTCCTGCGGTCTGCCGCCCATCGAGAAATGGAAGAACGACTATCCCGATGACTACAACGAGGCCACTGCCGAGAAGGAACTGACCACGAAGGAGATCTTCTTCACCTACGTGTTCAAGAATCGCCTCCTCTGGTACATCGCCATCGCCAACATCTTCGTCTACCTCATCCGCTACGGCGTGCTGAAGTGGTCGCCGGTGTATCTGGCCGAAATCAAGCATTTCGACTTCAAGGGCACCGCCTGGGCCTACACCATCTATGAGCTGGCTGCCATTCCGGGCACGCTGCTCTGCGGCTGGGTGTCCGACAAGATCTTCAAGGGCAAGCGCGGTCTCACCGGCTTCGTCTTCATGATCCTCACCACGGCGGCCGTGGTGGCGCTGTGGCTCAATCCGGCCACCCCCACCGAGGAACTCGCCAGCTACAGTGTCTGGTATCAGAACCCCTACCAGCTCACCGACTTCCTGCTGATGACCACCGTGGGCTTCCTCATCTACGGCCCGGTCATGCTCATCGGCCTGCACGCGCTGGAGCTTGCACCCAAGAAAGCCGCAGGTACTGCCGCAGGTTTTACCGGGCTCTTTGGTTATCTTGGTGGTACCGTGTCTGCGTCGGCCGTGGTGGGCTGGGCGGCAGAACACTACGGCTGGGATGGTGGCTTCTACGTGATGATCGCGGGTGGCTGCCTGGCCGTGGTGCTGATGTTCATCACCATGATCGAGGAAGGACGCCACAAGGCGAAGATTCCGCCTTCCGAGCGCCTGGGTAACTGAGGAAAACAAAAATGCAACGAGCACAAGCCATTGAGCAACTCAAGAACCACGGTCAGTGGGACGTGGTCGTGATTGGTGGCGGTGCAACGGGGCTGGGGGTGGCGCTGGATGCTGCCACCCGTGGCTTCTCGACACTGCTGCTGGAGTCACACGACTTTGCCAAGGGCACGTCCAGCCGTTCCACCAAGCTGGTGCACGGCGGCGTGCGCTATCTGGCGCAGGGCTACATCGACCTGGTGCGTGAGGCGCTGCGTGAGCGGGGCCGACTGGCCCGCAATGCGCCACACCTGTTCAAGACGCAGGCTTTCATCATTCCCGGCGAGCATGCCTGGACTGCGCCGTATTACACCTTCGGGCTGTGGCTCTACGACCAGCTCTCGGGCAAGCTCAGCATCGGCAAGACCCGGCACCTGTCGCAGCGCGAGGCACGCGAGCGCCTCTCGGGCGTGAAGGATGAAAAGCTGCACGCCGGCGTCTGCTACTACGATGGCCAGTTCGACGATGCGCGGCTGGCGCTGTGCCTGGCGCAGACCACCGTCGATCATGGCGGCACGGTACTCAATTACTGTGAAGTCACCGGCCTGAAAAAGACCGATGGCAAAGTCACCGGCGTCGTCTGCAAGGACATGGTGAGCGGCACCGAGTACAACGTCAGTGCCCGCTGCGTGGTGAACGCCACCGGGGTGTTTGCCAACCCCATCCTGGCAATGGACGAGCCGCACGAAAAGCCGCCGATCCTGCCCAGCCAGGGCGTGCACATCGTGCTGGATGCCGATTTTCTGCCAGGCGAAGATGCGCTGATGGTGCCCAAGACCTCCGACGGCCGCGTGCTGTTTGCCGTGCCCTGGCATGGCAAGCTGGTGGTGGGCACCACCGACACGCTCATCGATCAGCCGGCCTTCGAGCCCAGGCCGCTGGAGCAGGAGATCGAGTTCATCCTCAACACGGCGAAGGACTATCTCAAGCGCGCACCCACCCGTGCCGACGTGCGCAGCGTCTTCGTCGGCCTGCGCCCGCTGGCTGCACCCAAGGCGGAGGGCAAATCCACCAAGGAAGTGTCGCGCAGTCACCGCATCGAAGTCAGCAAGTCGGGGTTGGTCAACATCTTCGGCGGCAAGTGGACCACCTATCGCCAGATGGCCGAAGACGCCCTCGATGCTGCCATGCGTCAGGGCATCCTCACCCACAAACCCTGCCGCACGCACGACCTGCATCTGCACGGCTATGTCGGCCCGCAACAGCATCTGGATGACACGCCGCTCACGCTCTACGGCAGTGATGCCGACGCCATCATGAAACTGGCGGCCGACAACCCCGAGCTGGCGAAGCAGGTGCATCCGGCCTTCCCCTGGACCTGGGCCCAGGTGCAGTGGGCGCTCGACAACGAGCTGGTCGAGTCGCTCGAAGACGTGCTGGCCCGTCGCCTGCGCATGCTGTTCCTCGATGCGAAGGCTGCCGAGACATCGGCACCGGCGGTGGCCGACTTCATGGCAAAACGGCGTGGCTGGGATCAGGCACGGCGCGATACCGAAGTGGAAGCCTTCCAGCAGCTCTGCAGGCAATATCAGCTGAGCTGAGTCCTGCACGGGCAGCCGGGCGTGAGCGTCCTGGCTGCCCCGGTTCTTCCCGGGTCATCCCCGCGCCCGCAGCAGTCGTTTCCCGGCTGTTGCGGGCGTTTTTCTTGCCTTTTTCCTGCGCATGACCTCCCTCTTTCCACGCCGACTGTGGCACGCATGCCGCAGTCGGAGACTGCTGGTCAGGGGGATGAGCGCGCTTACCTCTGTTGACCTTTGCGCTGCCATGCACGCTCTATACTGTGCCTCGGACTCGCTGCCCGTGTGAGCCCCTGCATCGCGGTCATCCCGTGTCCATTCATGCGGAATCGTGCCTCCCCATCCGGCGGGCATGACTGACAAGGCAGGTTTCGATCCCTGTCTCTTCCCTGTTTCATCTCCTGCGCCTACCCAACTGATTGATGAATAAACGGGCTCTGGACGGTCTGACCGTCGTATGCCTGCTCCTGCTTTCGGGGCATGCTGCCGTGGCAACGGCATCGGAACCTCCTGCCGGGGTTGCTGACGGGCCGGATGTCTCGTCATCCGTCGAAAATGCCGGAAACGAGGCCGGGGGTACGTCTGCGGACACAGAGGCCCATGATGAGCCGCTGGCAGCAGAGGGCGGCGCCGGGGGCGCTGTTGGCAGTGTGGAACCTGCCCCCGATGCCGGAGGGAATCGGGACGCTTCCGCCGCGGACAGCCGCAGGCAGAGCAAGGGCGTCGGGACGCGGATTCGCCAGCAGCTGAGAAAACCCATCGAGCAGGTGCGCGAGGCACTTGAAGGCGATCGCCCCAATTACCGTTTCACCGTGCATGCGCCGCCCGAGTTCGTCAGCCAGATCCGCGAAAGCACGCTCGTCGGGCGCTGGCAATACCGCAGGGATTACGACCCGGTTCAGTTCGTCGGGCTTGTCAGCAAGCTGCATGACGAGGTGCTGTCCATCGTGCAGGCGCAGGGCTATTTCGCGCCCACCATCGACATCGACGATACCAGCGATCAGGTCACGGTGCGGCTGAACCCCGGCCCGCGCACGCGCGTGTCGGAGCTTTCCATCGACATCAAGGGAGATGCCACCCACATCCGGGCGCTGCGCGACGTGCGTCGCAATCTGGGCATGGGGGTGGGAGATCCCTTCGTCAGCGGTACCTGGCAGAGTGGCAAGACCGCCATCGTCGCGGCCATGCGTCGTCAGGGCTTCCTGCGCGCGCGCGTCACCCACAGCGATGCCCGTATCGACGCCCGCACCGGCAAGGCCGTGCTCAAGGTCGACATCGACCCCGGCCCCCGCATTGCCTTCGGGGAGGTCAACATCCAGGGGCTGGAACGCTATCCCGAGAGCGTCGTCGACGACCTGAAAACCTTCAGCGCCGGCGATCCCTACGACGAGGAAGAACTGCAGAAGTTCCAGACGCGCCTTGGCGAAACGGGCTACTTCAATTCGGCCAGTGCGCTGCCCGACCTGCTGTCGCTGCAGGAGCACCCCACGCAGATGTCCGTGCCCATCAACGTCATCGTCGACGAGGCGCCGCAGAACCGCGTCACCTATGGTCTGGGCATCAGCACCGATGATGGTGTGCGCGGTCAGCTCGGCTTCCAGGATCTGAACCTGTTCGGCATGCAGATGGAGGCGGCGCTGGTGCTGTCGCAGCGTCGTCAGCGCGCCTTCACCAATTTCCGTACACCTTACGACGCCAACGACCGTTATTACGGTTTCGGTGGCCGGGTCGAACGTGAAACGGTCAACAACCTCACCTCGCTCAAGAGCAACGTCTATGTGGGGTACGGTCAGCGCGAGCGCGATATCGACGCCTTCACCTTCCTGCAACATCAGCTGGAGAGCGACACCTACCGCACCACCGGGGCCCGTGACAGCGTGAAGGCGCTGGTGCTGGGCAAGGCATGGTCCGTGCAGCGCTTCGATTCCGAGCTGAATCCCAGCCGGGGTTTCGGCCTGAAGTTTGAAATCTCCGGGGCCAGCCGGCGTCTGCTCAGCGATCAGACCTTCACCCGTTATTACGCCAGTGCCATCGGCTTCCGGCCGCTGTCAGACAAGGGGTTCTGGCGCAATGGCGCGTTGTCCGCGCGGGTCGAGCTGGGTGTGGTCAATGCCAGCAGCCGCGACAACATCCCCAGCGAGAACCTTTTCTTCGCGGGGGGCACCCAGTCGCTGCGCGGCTACCGTTACCGCTCGCTCGGCCCCACCGTCGATGGTGCCGTGGTCGGGCAGCGCTACCTTGCCATCGGGTCGCTCGAATACCTGCACCGCATCACGCCCATCGTCTCGGCGTCGCTGTTCTACGACTACGGCAACGTCGCCAGCAGCTGGAAATCCTACTCCCCGGTTTCCGGCTATGGCCTGGGCGCGCAGCTCACCACCCCCATCGGGCCGGTGCGGCTCGATCTGGCCTATGGGCAGGCCGTGCATCGCTACAGGCTCCACTTCTCCATCGGTTTCAGCTTCTGATCTATGGCGTCCCACGAGAACATGCCCGGTGCGGCATCTGCACCTTCCGGTTCGTCCCCGTCGCGCGCCCCGGCGGCTGAAGCTGCCATGTCCGCATCATCGGGGCAGGCGGGGGCAGCGATTCCTGCAACGGGCGGTCAGGCAGACGATGCCTCACACCCGCCGATGAGGGCCGGAGGCGCACCCGGCGGAGCGCCGGCAGGCACGCCGCCCGGAAAGCCGGGGAGCAGGCGTCGTCGTCCGCTGTGGCGCAGCATCCTGCTCTGGTTCATTCGCCTCATCGTCGTGCTGGTGCTGCTCATTGTGGCCGCCCTGATGTGGCTGGGAACCGAGACCGGACTGGGCTACGCGCTCACCTGGACGCAACTGCTGCTGGTGCGCTTCAACCAGGCGCTGGTCATCGACCAGGTCGAGGGCAATCTCTGGCGCGGCGTGCGCATCGGCCGCTTCGAGTGGCGCGGCGCCAACATGATGGTGCGCGGCTCGAAACTGCATGCCTACTGGTCGCTGCGCGCACTGTTGCGGGGCAAGGGCCAGATCAATGAGCTGAGCGCCGAGACCTTCACCGTTCAGCTGCCGCCGCCCGCCCCGCCCAAGCCGCGTGTCGACTTGCCCATGCCGGGCAATCTGGGCCTTCCTGTCCCGGCAGAACTCAGAAAACTCCGGGTGGGCCACTTCGAGCTGCTGCCCGCCGATGTCGATGGCAAGACGCCTGCACCGCTGCTGGTGCTGAAGGATGTCGATGCCAGCTTCTCGCACAGTCTGGGGCAGTATCAGATCACCTCGCTGTCGCTCACCAGTCCGTGGGGCCGGGTCGAATCCGCTTCGGCGAAGATGGACACCGCACCGCCGCACGCAATCGAAGCCGAGGTGGTGGCCGATGGTCAGGCACAGGGCTGGCCCTTCAGGCTCACGCTCGCTGCCGATGGCGACCTGAACCGTCTGCCCCTTGCGCTCACCGGCCGTGTCACCGGCGGCGAGGCCGACATCGAAGCGGTAGTGCAGCCGCTCAGGCGCATGCCCGTCGAGCGCCTCAAGGCTCGCCTTGCCAACACCAATCTGGCTGCGTTCACCGCCCTGGGCAACCTCCCCCAGACCCGCCTCAATCTGGATGCCGACATCCAGCCCGAGGCCAACAACGACGAAGGCTGGCAGGGGCGCTTGATTCTGGTCAACGGCCTTCCCGGCACGCTGGCCGAACAGCGCATTCCGTTGCGTGGTGTCGAGACCGGCATCCGCTTCACGGTTCCTCCCGCCGAAAGGTTTGCAAGCACTTACATCGGTCTTGATGGCCTTGTCATCGAGCTTCCTGTCACGCAGGGCACGGCAGGAAACGGTGCTAATGGCACAAATGGCGCCAGAGCGGGGTCTGCCATTCAGGTCGCGCCGCGCAATGAAGCCCGCATTGCCGGACGCCTGGAAACCTGGCCCGGCCAGTCGATGAAGCTGCCCGGCATCAGCCTGCCCCTCATCAAGGGCAACCTGAAAATCTCCGAACTCGATCTGGCACCGCTGGCAGCCAGCCTTCCGCCCACGGCCCTCAGTGGCCAGGTACAGGTCGATGGCCAGAAGTTCCTCGTGGACATCGGTCAGACGGTGGGCCGCATGCGTACCCTGCTGCCAGACAGCCTGCAGCGGCTGGCGGCCGACGCCCAGGTGCGGCTGGCCGGCACGCTCGACGAGCGCTGGCTGAAGCTCGACGAAGGACGGGCCGCGCTCGGACAGGAATACCTCACCGCCACCGGGCAGGTCTCCGTCAACAAGCCGCACGAGCTGAAGCTGAAAGGAGGGCTGCGCAAGCTCGACCTGGCCCGCTGGCTGCCGCCGTCGCTGCCCATCGACGCCCTCTGGCGTGAAGGCAGCGTGGGCGCAGACTGGGCGGTGGATGGCCGCCTGTTGGCACCGGGCCAGCAGCTGCAGGCACGGCTCGATCTGGTCGATACCGTCGCAGCCGGCCACCCGCTGCAGGGCGGGCTGCGCGGCCGCGTCGACATGGATGCCGGCTGGAAGCTGTTGTCCCTCACCGGCCTCGACCTGAACCTGGCCCACGGCGACATCACCCGCATCCAGGCCAACGGTGCGCTCGGTCGGGCAGACGACACGCTGAGCCTCAAGGCCGGTTCCAGCAACCTGAGCAGCCTCGACCGGCGGCTGGCTGGCGGCATCGACCTGAACGGGCAGTTGCAGGGCAGTTTCGACGCCCTGGAGGCGAAACTCCGCGGCAAGGCGCAGACCCTGGACTTTCACGGCAACAACGCCGCAGGCGAGCCCATGCATGCCGGCCTGAAGGCGCTGGACCTGCGCCTCGAAGGCCCGCTGTCCGTGCAGAAAGCCGATTCACTCAACAGACCGCTGGACGTGAGCGTGTCGGGCCAGAACCTGCGTTACAACCAGCAGGTCATCGACCGCCTGCGTCTCACGCTGTTCGGCAGCCTGGCGCAGCATCAGCTCAGCCTGGTGGCGTCGCAGAACAAGGATCGCGTCACCCTGCAGACCGACGGCAAACTCCTCCTGCCCCGTGAGGGCTTCCGCTATCAGGCCGACATCGAGACGCTCGACCTCAGCGGCCGTGCCGCCATCCGCCTGCAGGAGCCCACACGCCTGAACCTCTCCGGCAAGGGGCTCGACACGGCCAACATGCACCTGTCCCTGCTGGGCGGCCGCCTGCATCTCGACCAGCTCGTCATGGACTGGGCCAACGGCCTGAAGATCGACACGCAGGGCTCCCTCGACGGCCTGCAACCCCTGCAGGCCCGTGCGCTGGCCGGACTGGATTCGCGCGAGGACGTGGGGCTGCTGCAAGGCGTGCGGGCCAGCGGCAACTGGAACCTGCGCCTGAACACCGTGGACGATATCCGGGGCTCGGTCAATCTGGGCCTGCGCGAAGTGCCCGATGCCAACGGCAAGCTGCGGCTGGGCCTGCGTGCCAACAATGGCGCCTCCATGAACTTCAACGGACAGGCACTCGATGGCAGGGTGCGTCTCGACCTGCCCACCATCTCATCGCTGAACCTGTTCCTCGGCTCCGATCTGGCTGTGGATGGCGCCGCCAGCCTCGATGGCACCATCGGTGGCACCCTGAAGGCACCCCGTGTCGATCTGGCCGTGAAAGGCACGGACCTTGCCGTCCTGCAACGCTCGGCCGGCTTCTCCCTGCAAAGCGGCACGCTCGATGCGCACCTCGACAACGAGGGCCTGACCCTGCGCCAGCTGCGTTTCCGTGCGGGCGAAGGCAGCATGCTCATCCGTGGCGGCGCCCGGCTGGTGCAGCGTGGTGGCACGGGCGAAGCATCCCTTGCCGGCAGTGTCGACGAGATCGAAGCCAATGCGCGCCGTCGTCAGGGGGCGGCAGCACGTCGGCAGGCATCGGTGTTGCCCATGGACGGCAACTTCGATGTGGTGCTCGATCACTTCCTCGTGCCCATCGGCCCCGGCCAGAAAGTCATCGTCTCGGGCGAAACCACCCTCAGCAGCAACGAGCGCGGCCTCTCGCTCACCGGCAATGCGCGGGTGGATGAGGGCGCCATCGACATCCAGAGTTCCTCGGCGCCCACCTTGCCCGGCGACGTGAAGGTGGTTGGCGACAGCACCCCGCAGGATCAGCCCGGCGCACAGTCGGACGACGCCAGCCTGCGCATCCGCAGCAACCTCAAGATCAACCTGGGCGAGAAGCTCAACATCAGCGGCAATGGTGTGCAGGCGCGTCTGGGGGGCAACCTCGCGGTCACGGGTTTCCTGCCCGCCAACCCCCAGCTCACCGGTGTCGTCAACATCCTCGATGGCAGCTACCGCGCCTACGGCCAGGACCTGAAATTCACCCGCGGCATCATCCGCTTCAACGGCCCGGTCGACAATCCTTCGCTCGACCTGCGCGCAACCCGGCCCTTCCTCCCTGTCGAAGTGGGCCTCGCCATCACCGGCCTGGCCAACAACCCGCAGGTTGCGCTGGAATCCAAACCCTCGATGAGCGAAACCACCAAGCTCTCGTGGCTGGTGCTGGGGGTGCCCCCCGAAGAAGCAGGTGGCGCCGCGCAGTCGCTCGCACTGCAACAGGCAGGCACCCTGCTGCTGGGCGGAGACCCCGGCAGCGCCTCGCCGTCGCTGGCCGACCGCCTCGGGCTCGATGTCCTCAACTACGGCTATGCCTCCGACACCGATGCCGACACCAACATCCAGTCGGCCATGACCCCCAAGGCAATGGCCGGCCAGTCCGGTGACGCCGACTCCGCCGAGGCCGGCGTCGTCTCGCTGGGCAAGCGCATCAACGACCGCCTGTTCGTCAGCTACGAGAAAGGCGTGAGAGGCGTCTGGCAATTGCTGCGCATCCAGTACCGTCTGGGCAAGGGCTACATCGTGCGTGCCCAGACCGGCACCGAAAACGCCATCGACCTGCTGCGCTCA
The DNA here is from genome assembly GCA_030523825.1 of Lautropia sp. Taxonomy (GTDB): domain Bacteria; phylum Pseudomonadota; class Gammaproteobacteria; order Burkholderiales; family Burkholderiaceae_E; genus Lautropia. The sequence goes on from JAUNHU010000002.1 coordinate 56,012, forward strand.
CGCAGCTTCAACTGAGCACAGCCCGCCGGGTGAAGCGCTGTTACCAGACAGCGCTTCACCTGGCCGTGTGCCTGGGGCATAACGAAACAAGGGGGATCGACGAGATCGAATCCACCCTCGGCCATGGGGCGTTGAGACCTGAGCGCTTCCTTCCGTGTGCTACCAAAAATGAGGAATGGCTGACCGCGAGCTTCGGTGTAGCGTGTCTTTTCGTCAAAGAAACACGAAAGACACGCAAGAGTGTCAGATACCGAGGCAAAACGAGGTTCGTCATGAAATCTGCAAAAAGCATGCTCATGGTTTCCGCCTGCCTGTCGGCGATGGGGCTGGCCGGATGCTCCGACGGAGGCAGTACAGACGCAGGCACGGGGCAACCCGTACAGGAGAGCGCAGGCGCCAAGGACGACGCAGGTGGCACACAGCAGGGAAACGGCAGCAGCTATGGCGCGCCCGGAACGACCTACCTCTCGGAAAGCGACCGGAAGCTGTTGCAGGAGCTGAAAGGACAAGGCCCACAAATCGAGCAGGCAGAAGTCGAACTGCATGCGATCAATGTGGGCGCTGGTGCGATCAGCCTGAACGCCCTGAAATCCGTTGAACTTTGCGCAGACTCCGAATGCCAGCCCTTGAATATCACGACGACTGCCGGAAAGACCATTGCTGCCACCACGGATGGCACAGCGTTGGCACTGGGTAAAACAACCTTGAAGGCCGGTACATTCACGCACCTCAAGGTACGCCTGAGCGATGCCAATGGCAAGGATGTGGAGAAAAGCCTGAAATTCCGCGATCCCGTTCCCGCAAACCTGCTGGCAACCAAAGTGCAGGCATTGCTCGCCATCGGCCGCTCGCCGGGATGCGAAGGCGAGGATTGCCTACAGGCTGTTTCCGCCGCATCGCTTCCGGGTTTTGAGGGCGCCGAGTATGTCTATTACAACCCAACCACAGGCTCTGCCAGAAAGGCGCAGCAGCACCTGGATGTGAACATGCCGCCGGGCATGCTCAAAGAGGCTGAGATCTTTGCTGCGATGGTGACAGATACGGGGGGCATGCACCCCCACGTGGAAATCATGCCGAGGGTGAATCTGTTCGCCCCGATGAAAGCAGAGATCCATTCGTATGCGGATGGCAAGAACAGATTCAAATCCTATGATGAGGGTAAGTCACTTGGTTTGAATGAATCGCAGATTCTAGAGGTTGAAAATCCTTATGAATTGCGGGTTGTGGGCAAGGGTGGTGCTGATGATGGGCTTTCAGGAAAGCGTGAGATCAAGAGAATAGATACCTGTATCGAGAGGCTGGATAATGCAGTTTTCAAAAGGGCATTGAAGAATCTGGTGTCATCAGGGGGGATGTACTATCAGGATCCTGGGGTGTGCCAGAATGTTCCGCCAAACGTTCATATAGCCATCACGTTAATTTATGGAAACGGGATGTTGCATGACGTTGTATTTGATGACTATAGTGAGCATAAATACGCTACGGTGCGCAACTCCACTCCCATAGGCGTGCAGGTTGAACGCTATGATTTTGGTCAGGGGGTTAGCCTGCGTCGAGTGGATGATTTCCCAGGGTTTGATATCCTGATAAATGGATTTCTTTGGGAGGGGAATAAGGCATTTTCCTGGGATCCCGACCCGGTAGGCCGGCCTCTGGGGTACGTAAAGGGCCTTGATGTTGCGAATGACGAGAGATTGGTTATCGGGAGAAATACCGATGAAAATGGCGATTCCGATGGTCCTAAACGAGTTGTTGAGATATTGGAGGGTTCTGTATTGCCGAGATTCAGTCTCTTGACGACTACGGATTATGTGGGCGGAGACGATGTTCGGGCAACGCTGAGTTCGGATTCTTCCATTCTTGTGGAGGGTAAATGCAGGTATGAGGCCGAATTTGAGCGTCGTTCTGCCGTTGGGTTTGCACCTGATGGCTTGGTTGTCTTTGTGTCGTCGAGCGGGGATAGCAAGACAGACAACAATGAATTGTGCGAGATATTCAAGGCACTTGATGTAACCTGGGCCGTGCGCATGGATGGAGGGACTGCTGCGTCAATGAGCGTCAACGGATCCCTTGTAAATCCTTTGGGTGGTTTTAGTGCTCTCGCGTTCGGACAAGGCAGGCGTGTCGCCTGGGCGTTTGGTGCTCGTTCTGAGCTGCCGCGCTGAGTGTTTTCCCCTGCGTGGTGGTAGCCCCCTCTCTTGACCAGGGGGTATGGTCATCAGGCAGCACTCCCCCTTGGGGAGGCTGTCTGATGCCGTTGCTGCTGGTGGTTTCTGATACAAGAACCACTTTCGGTGCGTCAGCGGGGGGCATCTGACCTCGGCATGTGAGCCCGAAGCCGGGGCAATCCTCTGCCTCGGCTCCTTGCAAAGCCTCTCCATTGACGATGGCCCTAGCATCAGGCAACCACATCGCACAACCGTTCAAGGTGCCTGGCATGCGCTACCAGATCAGATCCTTCCTGAACGTGGGGAACAGAGAGGTCTTTGAGTTTTGCCGCTCCAGGCAGGGGTTCTGCAGCCATTTCCCGTTTCCGGTCGAGTGGAAAGAAGGCGCAGATGTGTCATGGGAGGAGGGCGATTTCATCGACTTCCGCTACAGGGCTTATGGAATATGGCTGCGTCATCGCGCACGTGTCAGTGCCTGCGACCCTCCCCGGATGTTCACCGATGTGCAGGAGACCGGGCTCTACCGGAAGTTTGTGCACACGCACCGTTTCGAGCCGGAGGGCAACGGAACATGGGTGATCGACGATATCGAATTTACCCTTGGCTATGGGGCGCTGCTGGATCGCCTGTTCGGCTGGCCGACCATTCATGCCGTTTTCAGGAAACGGCATCGCAACCTGCAGAAAATCTTCGGTCTGGGCTGATCCTGAACCGTTGCTGACCAGACGCCAGTAGCCATGAGGTTCGTGACGATCAACTCAGGGTACTTGAGCCACCACCCCATACCCCCACCCCCAGCAAGGCCGAATCCCCCTCCGGGTGCGCTTTCGCGGCCAAGGGTTCATAATTCTGCCTTTTGACTCACCGCCGCCCGGCAACCCCATGAGCAAGGCATTCTTCGAGGCCGAAGTCCTCACCGTCCACCACTGGACCGACCGTCTTTTCAGCTTCACCACCACCCGCGACATGGCCCTGCGCTTCAAGAACGGCCATTTCACGATGATCGGCCTGCCCGGCGAGGAGGGTACCAAGCCCGTCCTGCGTGCCTACAGCATCGCCAGCGCCAACTACGAGGAAACGCTGGAGTTCCTCAGCATCAAGGTGCCCAACGGCCCGCTCACCTCGCGTCTGCAGCACATCAAGCCAGGCGACAAGATCCTCGTCGGCCGCAAGCCCACCGGCACCCTCGTCACCGACTACCTGCTCCCCGGCAAGCGCCTCTGGCTGCTGGGTACCGGCACCGGCCTGGCCCCGTGGCTTTCCATCGCGCGCGATCCCGACACCTACGAGCGTTACGACCAGGTCATCGTCGTGCATGGCGTGCGTGAAGTGGCCGAGCTTTGCTACTACGACCTGTTCACCAGGGACCTGTTCGAGCACGAGTACCTGGGCGAGATCGTGCAGGGCAAGCTGCTCTACTACCCCACGGTCACGCGCGAACCCTTCCGCAACCAGGGCCGCATCACCACGCTCATCGAGAACGGCAAGCTGAATGCCGACCTGGGCCTGCCCGGCTTCAACCGGGAAGAAGACCGCATCATGATCTGCGGCAGCCCCGAGATGCTGCGCGACCTGAAGGAGATGTTCGAGAAGCGCGGCTTCATCGAGGGCAACACCTCCACCCCCGGCGACTTCGTCGTCGAGCGCGCCTTCGCCGAGCAGTAAGCCCACAGCCTGCCGCCAACCGGCCCCACCACGGCCCCGCATGCCACCAGCACGCGGGGTCTCTTTTTGTGTGGTTGCTGGCGCCAAGACACCTTGCGCGGTGCAGACCTGCATCCAGCAGGGCAGGGGAAGGCAGTTTTTCATGCCAGGGGTTTCTGTCGTTCCTGCAAGCATCGGGCGACAAAAGGCGCTTTCCGCAGACGGGTGCAGCATCGGTCTGTTGTGCGCTGGCAACGATTCAGGGAAATCCCCATGCTGGAGAGAATCCTGCCACCGATGCAGGCAGGCCGGTGCCTGGCTCAGCAGGCAGGGCCTCGACGCAGAACCTCAAACCCCCGAGCATACCCGCTTCGTCCTCGTTTCTGGCGCCATCGGGGCGTGGCAATGTCCCTTCCCTTGTCAGGGGAAGGCATCAGGGGCTAAGGTTTGAACACCCATTGAGCGACCAGTTTCTGTTGTTGTTTCCGACAAAAAACTGGTATAAGTTCTCATTGGCATAATCATTGATAAAAACTCGCGCCGTCATGCCGCTGGCTGACCATGTCGTTCCTCCCCGGGGCGATGAGGTTCCGCCGGTTCGGACGCCAGGATGTTCCTTTGCCTTGGCCGGCAACCGCCAGTGCCAATGGCACGCAGACGCGGCTTCCTGTACCGCCCGAGCGCGCTTTGTTCAACCCCAGGGAAACTCGTCTCATGGCTTTCCGGAAGCACCGTCACACCGCGCGCCTGTCGATTCTGGCAGCAGCCCTCACCCCCCTGTTCCTCCCCGCCGCCCAGGCGCAGGACGTTACCGAACTGCCCGAAATCGAGGTGCTCGACACCGCCGAGCAGGCATGGAAGCAGGCGCCCGGCGTCTCCACCGTCACCAACAAGGATCTGACCGAAACGCCGGCCAGTGACATCGCTGAAGTGCTGCGCAAGCAGCCCGGCGTCAACCTCACGGGTAACTCCACCAGTGGCCAGCGCGGCAACAACCGTCAGATCGACCTGCGTGGCATGGGTCCGGAAAACACCCTCATCCTCATCGACGGCAAGCCGGTGAACAGCCGCGGCGCCGTGCGCTATGGCTGGCGCGGCGAGCGTGACACCCGCGGTGACATGAACTGGGTGCCCACCGAAGCCATCGAACAGATCGAAGTCCACCGTGGTCCGGCGGCTGCCCGCTACGGCAACGGGGCGGCAGGTGGTGTGGTCAACATCATCACCCGTGATGTACCGAAGGAGTTCTCCGGCACGGCCTCGCTCTACTACAAGCTGCCGCATGACTCCATCGACGGTGAATCGCGTCGTGCCAGCCTCAGCCTGGCCGGCCCGATCGCCGAGAACTTCGGCTATCGCCTTACCGCCAGTGGCTCGAAGACCGATTCCGATGCCTGGGACATCAACCGCGATCATGCCTCCACCCGGGTAGGCCCGTTTGCCGGCACCTTCCCGGCCGGCCGCGAAGGCGTGCGTGACCGCAACGTGAGCGGCCGCCTCACCTGGAAGCCGGTCAAGGGCCACACCATCGACCTCGATCTCGCCTTTGCGCGCCAGGGCAACATCTACACCGGCGACACGCAGAACACCAACAACTTCGTCATGCAGAACGGCCGGCTGGCGCCCGCATCCCAGACCGTGCAGAACGCGCTGGGTAGCGAAACCAACCGGATGTATCGCTCCACCTATTCGCTCACGCACAAGGGCCGCTACGACAACCGTGTGTCCTCCACCGCCTATGTGCAGTATGAGCGCACCCGTAACACCCGTCTCAACGAAGGTCTGGCCGGCGGTACCGAAGGGCTGTTTTCCAATGCCAATTTCAGCGACGGCCTGCTCGACACCCTCACCCTGCATGGTGACGTGAACATCCCGACCAGTCTCGGCGGGCTGGATCACGTGCTCACCATCGGCGCCGAGTGGGTGAACCAGGACTTTGAGGACCGGAACTCGTTCACGCAGGACATGGCCGAAGGCGGCAATATCCCGGGTCTGGCCGACAGTGGCCGCAGCAGCGACATTTCCGCCCGCATCGCCTCCATCTACATCGAGGACAACATTGCGGTTGGCACCGGCACCACCATCACGCCGGGGGTGCGCTTCGACCACCACGACACCGTGGGCGCCAACTGGAGCCCCTCGCTCAACGTCTCGCACATGCTGGCCGAAGGGCTGACGCTGAAGGCCGGTATCGCCCGCGCCTACAAGGCGCCCAACCTCTATCAGCTCAACCCCAACTACCTGCTGTTCAGCCGTGGCATCGGCTGCTGGGGCGGCAATGGCGCCTGCTACCTGGTCGGCAACGACAACCTCGAAGCCGAGACCAGCGTCAACAAGGAACTGGGTATCGAGTTTGCCAACGACACCATGCTGGCTGGCCTCACCTACTTCCACAACGCCTACCGCAACAAGATCGAGGCAGGTCACACCCCCATCGGCAACGCCGTGGGCGGCACCGGACAGTGGGCCAATGCCGAGATCTTCCAGTGGAGCAACGTGCCCAAGGCCGTCATCTCGGGTGTCGAAGGCGCCTTCAACTACAAGTTCACGCCCAGCCTGAGCTGGAACAACAACATCACCTACATCATCGACAGCAAGAACAAGCGCACCGACGAGCAGTTGTCCATCATTCCGAAGTACACCCTGAACTCGCGTCTGGGATGGCAGGCCACCAACGCGCTGGAAGTCTTCAGCACGGTCACCTGGTACGGCAAGCAGGAGCCCAACAAGTACGACTTCCAGGGCCGCCCGCTGCAGGGTGAAGAGCTCACCACGCGCAGCCCCTATGCGCTGGTTGGCATCGGTGGCAAATACGCCATCAACAACAAGGTCAGCGTGGGCTTCGGCGTCGAGAACCTGTTCGACAAGCGTCTCTATCGCCGTGGCAACGCCATCGGCGTGAACAACCCGCGCACCATCTGGGGTGCCGGTGCAGCCAGCTACAACGAGCCGGGCCGCGCCTACTACCTCAGCCTCAGCGGCAACTTCTGATAACGCCGCTGCCTGCGCAGCGGCGCCTTGTCCGCCCTTCCGGTGTCGATACCGGGTGAGTGTCTCGGGCAAAAGAAGTGTTTGCACCTACAGAAAAGGCCGGATATTCCGGCCTTTTCTGCGCATGAAATTGCTGTCCTTCAGGACACTCAATGGTGGTAAGCCGACTCGCCGTGTGAAGTCAGATCCAGCCCTTCACGCTCTGCATCGGTGCTCACACGCAGCCCAACCGTTGCCTTGGCAACAAGAAAACCGAGAGCAGCCACCGCGGCAGACCACAGCATTGTCAGCAGCACGCCCTTGATCTGCACCCAGACCTGGGTGCCCATCGAATAGTTCTCCAGGCCCACGCCACCCAGTGCCGGTGACACGAACACGCCGGTGAGCACTGCACCGACGATGCCGCCCAGTCCGTGAATGCCGAACACGTCGAAGGCATCATCGGCGCCCAGCAGGCGTTTCAGCCCGCTGACTCCCCACACGCAGAGCAGGCCACTGAGCATGCCGATGACAATGGCACCCATCGGGCCGACGAAGCCGGCAGCGGGCGTCACACCCACCAGTCCGGCGATGGAGCCCGAAACGGCACCCAACAGGGACGCCTTGCCCTTGATGAAGGTTTCTGCAATGAGCCAGCCGATGACTGCGGCGCTGGAGGCGAGGATGGTGTTCATGAAGGCAAGTCCGGCGATGCCGTTCGCAGCTCCTGCCGAACCGGCGTTGAAACCAAACCATCCCACCCACAGCAGGCAGGCACCCACCATCGTCAGGGTAAGACTGTGTGGCGCGAAGGACTCACGGCCGAGCCCGGTTCGCTTGCCGACAAGATAGGCGCCCACCAGTCCGGCCGTGCCGGCGTTGATGTGGATGACGGTGCCTCCCGCAAAATCCAGCGCGCCGTCCTTGGCCAGCAGGCCACCGCCCCAGATCATGTGGGCCACCGGAACATAGCAGAAGGTGAACCAGATCAGCGCAAAGACGATCACGGCAGCAAAACGGATGCGCTCGGCAAAAGAGCCAACCGTCAGCGCCATCGTGATGGCCGCGAATGCAGCCTGAAAGGCAATGAACACATACTCGGGCACGGTTTGCAGAGTGCCTGACATCGTCTCGGGGGTCACGCCTTTCAGGAAGGCAAGCGAGAAATTGCCAAACAGGACACCATCTCCCTTGAAGGCAAGCGAATAGCCATACAGCGCCCAGAGAAAGGTGCTCAGCGCAAAGAGCACGAACACCTGCATCAGCACCGACACCATGTTCTTGCTGCGTGCCAGACCGCCATAGAAAAGAGCCAGTCCCGGCAGGCTCATCATGATGACCAACAGGGTCGAGGTCATCATCCAGGCGGTGTCGCCCGTATCAAGCGCCGGATTGGCAGCTGTGGCGTGGGCAGGACTGCATGCCAGAAAGAGGGAAGCCAGCAGCATGAAAGTGGCAGGCGGCTGCCGGAGGTGCAGGGGCATCGGGCGGGAGACGAGCGTGCCGGCACATGGCAGGGCCATTCCTGAAGGAGAAAGACGGGGGCAAGTGCCGTCCTGGCGGGTGATGACGGGGGAATGGCTTTTTGTCATGGCAGTCATTCCTGAGAAGATTGGATGGCGGGACATCAGATGGCCTCCTCACCGGTTTCTCCGGTACGAATGCGAATGACCTGTTCCACGGGGCTTACAAAGATCTTGCCGTCGCCGATCTTGCCGGTGCGTGCGGCGTGCAGCAGGGCGTCCATTACCGCATCGACGATCTCGTCCTTGACCACGACCTCCACCTTCATCTTTGGCAGGAAGTCCACGACATACTCGGCACCCCGGTACAGCTCGGTATGGCCTTTCTGTCGCCCGAAGCCCTTCACCTCGGTTACGGTAATGCCGAAAACTCCGATGGCCGACAGTGCTTCGCGCACTTCATCGAGCTTGAAGGGTTTGATGATTGCGGTGAGCATTTTCATGCTGGCTTCTCCTGGATGTGGCCGGAGGAGGGGCAGCCGGGTGAGCTGCTGGCCGGGAGCGCTGCCTCCGAACCGGGTGTTCATGGAACATGCACAGGATGTTCAAAGCAGGAATCGTGCCAACCCGTCAAAAACGGTTCCCGCCAGAATTGAAACGGCCCCAGCATGCAGGAACGACGAGGGAAACCGGGGAGATCGGCAGTGTTCTCTCGTCCGAAGGGCATGTGTCGCCTGGACGGCAGAATGCCTGTTGGCAGCGCATGCCAGAGCCAATATGCGCCATGATGGTGCGCTTCAGGGCGCGGATGATGACGCAGGAATGGCGGCATCAAAAAAGGCGCCACAAGGGCACCTTCAGCATGGGATGTCTCGCCGGTTTTATCCCGGCAACAGATTCATGTCGGAATATCGGTCAGTACGTAACTCGTGCTGCGTCCGCCCGCATCCGACTTGCGCAGTACCCCGTGCGCCACGAGTTCCTGAATGTCGCGCAGCGCCGTATCGGACGAACACTTGGCGATGCTTGCCCACTTGCTGCTGGTCAGCTTGCCCTCGAATCCATCCAGCAGGCGCTGAAGCAGCTTCACCTGGCGTGCGTTGAACGGAACAGCGGCCCAGTGCTGCCAGAAATGCGCTTTGTTCAAAGAGGCGTCGAGCGTGCGCAGCGCATCATCGAGTGCATGATGCAGCGTCTGCAGAAACCAGCGTATCCAGTCGGTTACGTCCGGGCTGCCCTTCTGGGTGCGTTCCAGAATCGTGTAGTAGGCATTGCGTTCGCGCATGATCTGCGCCGACAGACTGTAAAAGCGCTGTGAACTGCCATCGGCGCGCGCCAGCAGCAGATCACCAATGGCGCGTGCAATCCTGCCATTGCCATCCTCAAAGGGATGCAGGGTAACGAACCAGAGGTGCCCAAGCCC
>JAUNHU010000002.1:65779-68477 GCA_030523825.1 Lautropia sp.
TGCCATTGCCATCCTCAAAGGGATGCAGGGTAACGAACCAGAGGTGCCCAAGCCCTGCCTTGATGAGCGGCGGCCAGCTCGCATCCTCATTCACCCAGCGCAGGAAGTCCGCCATGTCATCTGGCAGGCGAGAAGCCGGTGGTGCTTCGAAATGCACCTGCTGGCGCCCGAGTGGTCCTGACACCACCTGCATCCCCCCCCGGCTGTCATCACGCCAGGCGCCAACCCGTATCCGTGAAAGGCCAGAGTAGCCGTCGGGGAAAAGCGCCGCATGCCAGCCGAACAGCCGTTCCGCTGTCAGCGGTGCCTGAGCATTGCCCGTGGCATCCAGCACCATGTCGACCACACCTTCTGCATGGCGATCGGTGGGGGCCAATGCACCGATATCGACGCCCAGCCTGCGGGCAATGCTCGAACGCACCGATTGCGCATCGAGGTACTCCCCCTCGATCTCGCTGCTGCGTACCACGTCGTCGGTCAATGCGGCCAGGCTGGCATGATCCCGCAGCGTCAGACCGACACCCGCCAGGCGCCCCTGCAGCAAGCCCTGCGCGCGACTCACCTCTGCCAGAGGCTGAGCCAGAGACGCAAGGTCGATCCGCCAGGCAGGCCAGTCGGGCGCCTGCCAGATATAAGTGTAATCTCCGCATTCCATGCGGCGATTATCTCCGTCATTCGCCGCAAAGCCAAGCCATTCGCCGCAAAATCTGCGGTGAATACGGCCCTTATTCACCGCATCATGCGATTGAACGGGCAGGGGGAGATGCTGCGCAACCTGGGTGAGAGAAAGGGAGATAGCAGGAGTTGGCGCTACAGACAATAAAAAAGCGCCACAAGGGCGCCTTCAGCATAGGATGTTTCGCATAGTGTAGAGGCGCTCCCAGCGTTGTCGAGGAGATTCTGGTGGCAGATTTTCTTGCTTTCAACGCAGGGCCGCCTCCGTGTGAGCCTCAAAGCACCTGCGGCACCCCGGTGCGCAGTGCGGTTGTCAGGGCTGCGCCGATGCGGGTGGCCTCGGTGGCATCTTCCAGCCGCAGGGCAGGGGGCTCCTTGCCCAGGCAGGCATTCACGAAGTGCTGCATCTCGTGCTCGAAGGCTTCCTGAAAGCGCGCAAAGAAATCGCCCAGCGCCACGTGTCCCACGCCGCTGGCATCGCTTTTCACCAGGCGATCACGTGCGGCGCCGGCACCCACCAGCAGTTTGCCGGCGGTGGCAATGACCTCGGTGCTGGTTTCATGCCCGTGCGCAAAGGTGCGTGAGGCATAGATGCTGGCCATGCGACCATTGTCGAACTCGATGGTGCCAACGGCGTTGTCCACGTCATTGAATTGCGCCAGCTCGGGATGCACCAGACAGCTGCCCGAGGCATATACCTTCAGCGCACGCGGCGCATGGCCTTCACGGTCCGACAGCAGCCAGCGCGCCAGGTCGATGTCATGGATGTTGCAGTCCATGATGATGCCGCCCGATGTGGCCGAAAACTGCACGAAGAAACCGCTCGGGTCCAGCTTGTCGCAGGTCTGTGAGCGCACATAGAAGGGCACGCCCACATCGCCATCGACGATTGCCTGCCGCGCATGCACATAGCTGGGATCGAATCGCCGCACGAAGCCCACCAGCGCCACCTGACCGGGATGTGCCTTGCAGGTGCGCTCATGGGTTTCTGCCACGCGCTCGCAATCCGCCACGTTCAGAGCCAGCGGCTTCTCGACAAAAAGATGTTTTCCGGCTTCCAGCACCTGCACGCTCTGGTCGGCATGCAGTGACGTGGGCGTGACCAGCACCACGGCGTCCAGCCCCTCCACCTGCAGCAGCGCGTCGAGGCTTTCCACCACCGTGGGCACGCCCAGCACCTCGCGTGCATGATGGCGCTCGGCATCCACCGGGCTGGCCGCTGCCACCAGTCTTGCCTGCGGCAGACGGTAGCGCAGTACCTGGGCATGCTGCTTGCCGAGGCGGCCCAGCCCGACGATGCCGACGTTGAGGGTCTCCTTCATGTCCGTGGTCTCCTGGCACCTGAAATGTGTTCAGCCGAGCGTGACTGGCTTGCCGGTCAGTGCCGACTCTGTTGCAGCATCGGCCAGCCGCTGCGCGGCCACACCGTCGTCAATGCAGGTACGCGGCGTACCGCCCTTTTGCAGCAGTTCCAGAAAGTGCGCCATCTCGGCCTTGTAGGCTTCGCGGTAGCGCTGCAGGAAGAAATGTTCGGGCAGATCCTGACTCACTGCCTGGCCGCTCCAGCTCACCACTTCGGTGGGGCGATGGTTCTGGCATTGCAGCATGCCCTTGTCGCCCAGCACTTCAAAGCGCTGGTCATAGCCGTAGGCCGCACGGCGTGCCGTGTTGATCTGGCACAGCCGGCCCTTGCGGCTGCGCAGTGTCACGGCCGTGGTGTCGAAGTCATTGGCCTCGCGTGCAATGGCCGGGTCGCTCAGGCACGATGCCGTGGCGTGCACGCTCACGATCTCGTCGTCCAGAATCCAGCGGCAGATGTCGAAGTCGTGGATCAGCATGTCGCGGAAGATGCCACCGCTGGACTTCAGGTAGGAAACAGGCGGAGCACCCGGATCGCGGCTGGTGATGATCAGCAGTTCGGGCGAACCGATCTCGCCTGCCTCGATGCGCGCCTTGGCTGCCGAGAACGTCGGGTCGAAACGGCGCTGAAAACCCAGCATGCAGGTGATGCCTGCCTTCTGCA
>JAUNHU010000250.1 GCA_030523825.1 Lautropia sp.
CCGCTGGAAATTCTCGACGAGATCGAGAGCACGCTGGGCATGCCCACATCGCCCTTTACCTGGCCGGTGGGGATGGGCAAGCGCTTTGGGGGCGTCATCGACCTGAAGAAGGCGCAGATGCGGGTGTTCAGGGCCGGAGAAGACCGGGCGGACCACGATGACGAGATATTGTCGGGCCTGGACAATGCCGAGGCGCGCAGCCGCTTTGGCATGGATCATGCCCAGGCGCTCGGCGAGATCGAGCTGGTGACGGGGGCTGCCGAACCTTTCGATCATGCCGCCTTTCTGGCCGGGCGTCAGACGCCGGTGTTCTTCGGCTCTGCCATCAACAATTTTGGCGTGCGCGAGGTGCTGGACGCGCTTGTGGATCTGGCGCCACCGCCGGGCGCGCGACCTGCCATTCAGCGGCTTGTGGACCCCACCGAGCCACGCTTTACTGGTGTGGTCTTCAAGATTCAGGCGAACATGGACCCGGCCCATCGTGACCGCATTGCCTTTCTGCGGATTTCGTCGGGGCGTTTCGAACGGGGCATGAAGCTGAAGGTGTCCCGCAGCGGGAAGGAGTTTCGCACGACCAACGTGATGTCCTTTCTGTCGCAGCGGCGCGAGCTGGTGGAAGACGCATGGCCGGGGGACATCATCGGCCTGCCGAATCACGGCGTGCTGCAACTGGGCGATACGCTGACCGAGGGAGAGGTTCTGCAGTTCACGGGCCTGCCGTTTTTTGCACCCGAATTGTTTCAGGTGGTGGAGCTGGCAGACCCGATGAAAAGCAAGCAGTTGCGCACCGGGCTGACGCAGTTGGGCGAGGAAGGCGCCATTCAGGTGTTCCGACCCCATCTGGGTGGGTCGTTGCTGCTGGGCGCAATCGGCCAGCTGCAGTTCGAGGTGGTTGCGCACCGGCTCAAGACGGAATATGGCGTCGAAACCCGGTTCCTGCCGGCACGCTATCAGATGGCGCGCTGGGTCACGTCGGACGATCCGAATGAATTGAAGAAATTCATTGAGGCCAACGCTACACGGGTTGCCTGGGATTCCGTGGAGGCCCCGACCTTCATGGTAACCTACAGGAGCGATCTGAACGTTGCCGAGGAGCGCTGGAAAAAGATCCGGTTTCATGCCATGCGTGAGCATGCCGGCCTGGTCTTCCAGTCCGCTTGATGTCTGTCTTTCGCTTGCCGCGAAATGCTATGCAAAGGGTCAAATTGAAAGTTGCAATGCTGGGCCACAAGCGCGTCCCTTCACGGGAAGGGGGCGTGGAAGTCGTCGTCGAAAATCTGGCCGTCCGCATGGTGAAGGCCGGGTGGCAGGTTACTTGCTACAACCGACGGGGCGAACATGTCAGCGGCAATGAATACAGCGAAATGGAGCTGGACGAGTACAAGGGCGTCCGGCTGAAGCGGGTATTCACCTACAACCAGAAGGGGCTGGCTGCCGTTACCTCGTCGATGGCGGCTGCCCTGCGTTCCACCTTCGGTGGCTATGACATCGTTCATTTTCACGCCGAAGGCCCGTCGGCCATGCTGTGGCTGCCCAAGCTGTTTGGCAAGCGCTGTATTGCCACCATTCATGGCCTGGACTGGCAGCGCGCCAAATGGGGGGGCTTTGCCACCCGCTATCTGAAATTCGGCGAATGGGTTGCGGCACGTTTTTCCGACGAACTCATCGTGCTGACCGAAGGGGCGAAGCAGTATTTTCTGGATACCTACGGGCGCGAGAGCACCATCATCCCCAATGGCGTGGAGCGGCCCGAGCTGGCAGAGCCCACGATGATCCGCAACAAGTATGGCCTGGAGAAGGACAGCTACATCCTTTTTCTGGGGCGGATCGTGCCCGAGAAGGGCATCCAGTACCTGATCGAGGCGTATTCGCGCCTGAAGACCGACAAGAAGCTGGTGATTGCGGGTGGAAGTTCCGACACCAGCGCTTTCATGGCCGACCTGAAACGGCGCACCGCGAGTAACCCCAACATCATCTTCACCGGCTTCGTGAAGGGCCGGCTGCTGACCGAGCTGTACAGCAATGCCTACATTTATGCCTTGCCCAGCGACCTGGAAGGCATGCCGCTGAGCCTGCTGGAAGCCATGAGTCATGGCACGTGCAGCCTGATCTCGGATATCGAGGCGTGCACGAGCGTGGTCGAAGACCCCGCCACCGGCAAGCGCTGGGC
>JAUNHU010000003.1 GCA_030523825.1 Lautropia sp.
CACCTCGACCGCAGCTTCTGCCTTTGGCTTGCGGCCGCGGCGTGCAGGCGCTGCAACTTCAACCGCTGCTTCTGCCTTTGGCTTGCGGCCACGACGCGGAGCCTCCACCACGGCAGCCACAGCGGTCTTGCGCGTGGCACGCGGTTTGGCAACAGCAGTGCTCACCAGATCATCTGCAGCCTTGCGACGACCACGAGTAGCTGTCGTCGTGGCAGCAGCCGCTGTCTTGCGGGTCGCACTGGCACGCGTGGCAGCGCGGGTCGTGGATTTCGTTGCAGCAGCCTTCGTCTCTGCTGCAGCACGTGTGGCCGGCTTGCGGCCTGCCGTCTTGCTGGCCACCGTTTTTTTTCTGGTGGTTGTTGCCATCAAATTGCTCCTAGAACAGGGAGTGACAATTCCGTCGCCCTTGCTGAAACCGGAGCATCTGCCCTGCAGATGCGCCTTCGGCCAGCGCCAGCACTTGCACACCGATACGCAGACCCCTGAACAAGCGTATCGACAAAAGAAATCGGACATGTGGCCCGGCAACCACCGGACATGCCCCCGAAGTCTGACCGTGCCATGTTCCTGCCCGACTCATGCAGGCGCCAGAGGAGCTGCAGCGACAGACAGAAGGTCTGTTCCGTTGTCTGCCAGCATCAGAAGCAGATGAACCGCCTTCCGGCGAAACCCCGAAAACGGTGCACGCCATGCTGCCGAATAAATCCTTTAGCGCGAAAAACAGGGAACATGATTCCGGTTACTGTCGCGATCATAACGTGAGCGCAAACACTGTTGCAATCAAACGACCGAATTTTCCGGGATTCCTTGACCGCTTTAGCGTTTTCAAACACGTTTTTTCTCAAGAAAGGCTCTCGGTCCCTTCATCAAAAGGCCGGACCACGCCGTATCTCGACATCAAGGCCTGCAGGCGCTGCCACTCGAAAAAGGGGCCGGGATCTTCCTTTCGACCGGGAGAAACATCACTGTGCCCGGCAATGAAACGTATCGGATAGGCTTCAAACAAAGCGCCAAGCAATTGCAGCAGCCGCCGATACTGGCTGTTGGTGAATGGCCTGAGCCCGTTTCCCTCCAGCTCGATGCCGATGGAGAAATCGTTGCAGCGCTCCCGGTCGAGCAGGCGCGATGCCCCGGCATGCCAGGCACGCAGCCCCGGCGGGACGAACTGCACCAGTTCCCCATGACGCCTGAGCAGATAATGCGCCGATACCTTCAGGCCGGCGAGCCCAGCGAAATACGGATGCGCCGAGGTATCCAGGGTATTGGTGAACAGGGCCTCGATGGCATCTCCCCGAAAGTGATCGGGCGGCAGGCTGATGTAATGGATGATGACCGTGTCGATGCAGCAGCCTGCAGGCCGCGCATCGAAATTGGGGCTGGGCACGGTGCGCATGCCGGACAGCAGCGTGCCACCTTCAGACAGGCCGCCATCTGCTGCTGCAACCGTTTTTGTCGTCACGGCAGCAGGCTGTGCAGCTCGTTCTTCCTTCAACGGTTTTCCTGACGACATCCTGCCCTCCCCTGCTTCACGAACCGCCCTTGCATGCACCTGCCCAGGCCGATACCCCGCTTTCCACCGCCCCGATCAAACCCTTTGCTGCCCCGGGGACAATGATGCTGCATCCCCCATTCGGGCACCTGGACTGCCTGCGCTTCCCGTATTTCCTGCGCTTTCCGCATCAGATGCCCAGCCGCTGCAACCGATAGCGCAGCGCACGGAAGGTGATGCCCAAGAGACGCGCGGCAGCCGTGCGGTTGTGCCCCGTGCGCTCCAGCGCCAGCAGGATCGCATCACGTTCCACCTGATCGAGATAATCCGGCAGGGAACTCGGCACGCCGTCGATCATCGTCCAGTTGCCGTTACCGGCAGCAGCACCTGCGGCCACACTACCCGTCATGCTCGCGTCGCCATCGTCTCCCCGCTCATGCAGCAGTGCCGGCAGGCCATCGCCTTCCGCAAACGGCAAACCGTCCGGTCGCGCCAGTTCCCGCTCCTGCGCATCGGTCACGATCGGGCGCAGGCCCAGATCCTCGACGTTGATGACCCGTCCATCAGAAAATGCCAGCGCGCGCTCCAGGATGTTTTCCAGCTCGCGCACATTGCCCGGAAACGGGTAGCTCTCCAGAAATCGCAGCGCCATGCTGGAAAGCTGCGGCTGCCCGTTCAGGCCGGCACGCGACGCCAGACGCTGCAGGATGGCATCGGCCAGCACGCCCACGTCTTCCGCACGCTCGCGCAGGGCCGGCATGCGCAGCTCGATCACGTTCAGGCGATAGAAAAGGTCTTGCCGGAACCTGCCGCTGGTCACGCACTGCGCAAGATTCTGATGCGTGGCACTGACGATGCGCACATCGACGGGTTCTTCTGCCACGGCCCCCACCTTGCGAATGCGCTTTTCCTGGATGGCGCGCAGCAGCTTCACCTGCATCGCCAGCGGCAGATCGGCCACTTCATCCAGAAACAGCGTGCCGCCGTTGGCTGCCATGAAAAAGCCGATGCGATCACTGTCTGCACCGGTGAAGGCCCCTTTCCGGTAGCCGAAGAACTCCGACTCCATCAGGTTTTCGGGAATGGCACCGCAGTTCACGGCAATGAACGGCCCTTCGGCGCGACCGCTCATCTGGTGGATGAGCCGTGCCGCCAGCTCCTTGCCCGAGCCGGATTCGCCGGTGACATGCACGGGCGCCATGCTGCGCGCCATCCGCGCGATGGAAACACGCACGGCCTCGATGGCGGCAGAGTGCCCGAGCAGATCCGATTTTTTGCCGCTCTTGTCCGTTCGCACGGCCGGAGCAGTTGCCTTGCCACTGCCCGTGGCGGGCTCGCCCAGCTTCAACGCCGAACGTATCAGCGTGCGCAGTGCATCCAGCCCCACCGGCTTCGTCACATAATCGAATGCCCCTGCCTTCAGGGCCGCCACGGCATTTTCGGCACTGCCATAGGCAGTAATGACCGCCACCGGCGTTTCGTAGCTGTCACCATTGATCTGGCGCACCAGATCGAGGCCATTGCCGTCGGGCAGACGCATGTCGGTCAGGCACAGCGCATAACGCTTTGCGCCGAGCAGCTTGCGCGCCGATGCCAGATCGGCCGCCACATCGACTTCGAGCCCCATGCCTTCCAGCGTCATCGCCAGCAGTTCACGCAGGCTCTCCTCGTCGTCCACCACCAGCACGCGCGTCGCGGCATCATTGCGAACGCCACCGGCAGCCCTGGCTGCATGTGCCTCATTCATCGTCGTCCATTCCCTTTGTGGTTCAGCGCCCGTCGCCCGACGCCAGGGGCGCCGACGACCTGGTACGCATCGGTGTCATCACGAATCCCGCGCCATACCGCTGCCGCGCTTCAGCGGGCAGCGTGCTGGTGGAACGATAGTGTATGGTGGCGCCATTGGCACCACACAGTTCCTGTGTCATGTGCAGGCCCAGCCCCGTCCCCCGAGTTTCTGTCGTGAAAAAGGGCTCGAACAGGTGCTTGCGCTGCTCCTCCGGCACGCCGGGACCATCATCCAGAATCCAGAGCTGCGCCTGCCCTTCACCGTCCACCATCCACCACAGCAGCACGCTGGCCGGTGCATCGCTGGCATAGCGCAGTGCGTTGTTCAGCAGGTTCACCAGAATCTGTCGCAGATGATTCGGATCGAAGGTGATCGTCGGTTCGGCCTGAATCCGCAGCGAAATGCGTGCGGGGTTCACACCCTGGGTCTGCGCCATGAACTCGGGCATGAACTGCGCAAAGAAATCGGTGAGCAGCAGGCGTTCCTGCATCGCCGTGCGGCGTGCCATCGAGAGCACATCCTCGACGATGCGGTCAATGCGCAGCGTGCTGTTCTCGATGATGGTGGTGAGCCGCTTCAGTTGCGGATCATCCACCCGCTCGCCCAGCAGGTTGCCGGCATGGCGGATGGCGCCCAGCGGATTGCGGATTTCGTGCGCGATTGAGGCCGACAGCCGCCCCATCGAAGCAAGCTTCAGTTGCTGCGCCTGATCCTCGATACGCCGCAAATCTTCGAGCAGCACCACGCGGTCGAGTAACGCACGTCCATCGCGTCCATTGTCGGCATCGAGATAATAGGGACTCTCGCCCAGATCATCGCGCAGCGCGCGCGAGCCTCCGCCGGTAAGCACCCGTGCCCGGATGCGCCCGGCCCCCGGCGCCCCCGGAATCTGCAGTTCGGCCACAGTATCCGGCGCGCCGAGAATGCGGCGCAATTGTTCGAGTGCAGCCGGATCGGCCTCGGATACCGGCACTCCCATCGGCAGGTTCAGCATGCGCCGCGCCTTCGGATTCATGTCGCGCGGCACACCTCGCGGGTCAAAGACAATCACCCCCTGATCCAGTTCCGCCACGATCAAGGCATTGATGGCCCGCTGGTTGCGCAGGTCTTCGGCACGCCGGATGGCGAGCCGCTCCTGCATCGCCAGTCGCCGCGCCAGCCGGTTCACCACCAGCGCGGTGAAAAAGAGGGTGGCACTGATGACGGCGGCAATCATCAGCTCGTTGCCGATGGCCGTGCTGCCCATCGACTCGAAACGCTGCAGGATGCGCACGCCCACCTCGCCCAGCAGCATCATCGACGCGGCTGCCGCCACGCCCAGTGCCGGCAGCTGGGCAGAGAGAATCGCCACGCCCGCCACCGGCGTGATCATCAGCGCCCCCAGACCGCTGCGGCCGTTACTGGCATAGACGATCATGCCCAGCACCAGCACGTCCACCGTCACCTGCAGAAAGAGCTGCCACGAAAAGCCGCGCCGCACCCGCCGCACCACCACGCTGCACAGCAGGGCGAAGACGAAATAGAAGACCGTGAGGCTGACGAACAGGTTGCGCTGATCGGCCGGCGCCGACACCGTGTCGGGCCCCAGCACCGGGATGTAGATGAGCAGCAACAGCGAAATGATCAGACGCCCGTCGGCCAGGTAGCGCAACGAGGTCCAGAAGGTGGCGATCTGCGATTGCAGCTGATCGACCATGCCTGCGCCGGCGGGCGCGCCCCGCTCGATGGAGTTCAGATGCCTCATGACGGCGCGCGGTTCAGCGCAGTTCGCGGTCGGCGTGCGCGAGGCGATCGCTGTCCATGTGCGCCTGGCAGCAATACACGCGCCCATGCGCGAACAGGGCTTCGGATGCCGGCAGATGCACCCGGCAGACATGGCAGGCCAGCATCACGTCGTGCGTGGGAGCACGGCTTGCTGCGGCATCATCCGTCTGCGCCGGACGCGCAGCGCCAGCGGCATTGCGGCGACGGCGCGCGGCAGCCCCGAAGTGGCGAAACAGGGCCAGGGCGGCCATGCCGATCAGAATCCAGAAAATGATTTTTCCCACGATAGCTTTCGTTCCGGCTCGCTGCGGCTGACCAATGTGCCGCATCGCCGGTCATCCTGCGCGGGATGACATCAGACCCGGTGCAGGATCACTTCCAGCACGAAGCGGCTGCCGACGTAGGACAGCAACAGCAGAATGAAACCACCCAGCGTGAGCCGGATGGCGAGACGGCCGCGCCAACCCCACAGATACCGGCCCAGCAGCAGCAATCCGAAGAATACCGTTGCCATCAGCGAAAACACGGTTTTGTGATTCAGCGGCAACGGGCGGCCGAAAATGGCCTCGCTGAAGAAGGCACCACTGACCGTGGTGAGCAGCAGCAGGATGAATCCTACGCTGATGACCTGAAAGAGGATGCGCTCCAGCACCATCAGCGGCGGCATGGCCTGATGACCGCGCGACAGCAGTGTGGTCAGAAAGCCCGCATGCTCCTGACGACGGGGGTGCAGGCGATGTTCGGCAGCCGCCATCAGCAGCGCCAGCATCGCAGCCAGGAACATGACACCATAGGCCAGCGTGCCCACCACCAGATGCGGGACGAAAAGCGGCGGCTGGCTGCCCAGCGAAAAGGCAGCACCGGGAAAGGCCAGCGACAGCAGTGCCATCAGGATGGCAAGCGGAATGAGCAGGACGGGCAGGCGCCCCATGCCGACCCGACGGCTTTCGGCCCAGACCAGAAAGAGCGCGATCCAGACCGTGGCCGACAGCAGCGAGGCAAAACCGAAACGGAAGACATCGGCCATGAACATCGGCAGCACCAGCAGCGCCAGGTGCGCCAGCAGCGCAATGCCCAGCACCGGCTCGGGCCAGGCGCGCGTGCCGTTCCCGCTGGTGCGGGCGGCGGCCGGCGCAGCGGCAGGCGGCATGCCACCACGGGGAACGGCGTCCTGACGCAATCCCCGCACGAAGGCCAGGGCATACAGCCCCACCGACAACAAAACAAGAGTCGTTACAATGCTCACTGGCAAAGTTTACTCTGCCGGGCCGCTTGCAGTGCAATATCCTCCATGCCGCTTCGATGCTTTTCCGACAGGCGCCAGCCGCTGTCGGACATCCGCACGAAGCAGCAGACTTCCGTGAAGTACCTGCACGGCCGCATTGGCCTGCAGCAGCAGGCGGCCCGAAGCATCCTCCCTGCAAGCCCCTGGCCACCTGCTGTGCCTGGTGCCTGCATGGGCGGCACGCCCCGCAGCCCCTGTTTCGCCCCCTTCGTTACCCGACCTGGTCATTCCCATGTTCGACAGCCTTTCCCAACGTCTTGCCCGCGTCATGAAAACCATGCGGGGCGAAGCCCGCCTGACGGAAGCCAACACGCAGGAGATGTTGCGGGAAATCCGCATCGCCCTGCTGGAAGCCGACGTGGCGCTGCCGGTGGCGCGCGACTTCATCGCCCAGGTGAAGGAAAAGGCGCTGGGCCAGGAGGTTCTCCAGTCGCTCACGCCCGGCCAGGCGCTGGTCGGCATCGTCAACCAGGCGATGATCGACCTCATCGGCGGCCAGACGGCCGAGCTGGATCTGGCGCAGCAGCCTCCCGCCATCATCCTGATGGCCGGCCTGCAGGGTGCCGGCAAGACCACCACCGTGGGCAAGCTCAGCAAGTGGCTGAAGGAAAACCGCAGGAAGAAGGTGCTCACCGTTTCCTGCGACGTGTATCGCCCGGCCGCCATCGACCAGCTGAAGACCGTGGCTGCACAGGCCGGTGCCGACTTCTTCCCCTCGCAGCCCGACCAGAAGCCGGTCGACATCGCCCGCGCCGCCGTTGCCTGGGCGAAAAACCACTATCACGACGTGCTGATCGTCGACACGGCCGGCCGGCTGGGCATCGACCAGGCGATGATGGACGAGATCAAGGCACTGCATGGCGCCCTGAACCCCATCGAAACCCTGTTCGTCGTCGACGCCATGCAGGGTCAGGATGCGGTCAACACCGCCAAGGCGTTCAATGAGGCGCTGCCGCTTACCGGCGTGGTGCTCACCAAGCTCGACGGTGACTCCCGCGGCGGTGCAGCACTGTCGGTCAAAGCCGTCACCGGCAAGCCGATCAAGTTCGTGGGCGTGGGCGAGAAGCTCTCCGGGCTGGACGTGTTCCATCCCGACCGGATGGCCAACCGCATCCTCGGCATGGGCGACATCCTCGCACTGGTCGAGCAGGCACAGGCCAACGTCGATCACGATGCGGCCCGTGACCTGGCCGACAAGCTGAAGAAGGGCAACCGCTTCGACCTGAACGACTTCCTGCAGCAGATCGGCCAGATGAAGAAGATGGGCGGTCTCAGCTCGCTGATGGACAAGCTGCCTGCCGAGATCCAGGGCAAGGCCAAGGCGGGCGACCTCGACAAGGCCGAACGCGACATGCGGCGCATGCAGGGCATCATCCACGCGATGACGCCCGCCGAGCGCGAAAAACCCGAGATGATCAAGGCCACCCGCAAGCGCCGCATCGCGGCGGGTGCCGGCGTGCACGTGCAGGAAGTGAACCGGCTGCTGAACCAGTTCTCGCAGATGCAGGCCGTGATGAAGAAGATGCAGAAGGGTGGCCTCGCCAAGATGATGCGCAGCATGAAGGGCCTGATGGGCCGCGGCGGCCCCGGTGGCATGGGCGGAATGGGTGGCATGGGGGGCATGGGCGGCCCCGGCCTGCCCGGCTGAACCACCGGATGCCGGTGGACACACCGGCATGCTTCCCTGGGGCGGGCAGAAGACGCCCGTCGCCCTCCCCACACGGAAAGGCAGCCATTGCCCGGTGCCGGCCACGCCGGGAGAGGCCCTGTACGGCCCCGTACTGCAAGTCGGAACGGGTACACGTGACCGCCGGGCGAGCCACCCCACGGCTCGGCACGCCAACCGGTCATTCGCCAGGGATTGCGCAAGAACGGCTTAAATGAGACATTCGCTGCTGAATGTCGTCATTTTCCAACGGAGACCATCCCTTGTCCCTGGCCTTCCTGATTACCGCCCACCAGCAGCCCGCTCAGCTGGCCATGCTGCTGCGCCAGATCCAGCACCCTGACTGCATCTACTTCGTGCAACCCGACAGCAAGACCCTGTCCGGTACCGAACCCGCCCTGCAGGCCGTGGTCCGCGAGTTTTCCAACGTGTACATCGCCCCGGCACGGGACATGCGCTGGGCATCGTGGAGCCTGATGTCCGCACGGCTGGACGGCATCACCACGCTGCTGAAGCGCTCCGAGCCCTGGCAGACCCTCGTCATGCTGAGCGGACAGGACTTCCCGCTGCAGAAGGTGGAAACGATGATGGCCACCTTCGCCGAAAAGCCCGACCACAGCTGGATCGACCTGATCGACCCGCTGACCACCTGGGACGACCCGTATGCGCGGCCCCAGCGCCTGCGGCTGGAACTGCCCTTCATGAAATCGGGCTTCACCGTGCCCAAGGTACGCATCGACCGCTGGGCAAAGCACCTGGGCAAGGCCCGCTACATGGGCGGCAGCCCCTGGATGGCGCTCAGCCGCGCCTTCTGCCAGCATCTCATCGACTCGCCCGACCTGCCCGACTGGAAGGCCGCGCTCACCAACAGCTACCGCCCCGACCAGGTGCTCATCCACAGCTTCCTGGCCAACTCGCCCTTTGCCGACAAGGTGGTAAACCAGAAGATCCACGAGGAGCAATGGGGGGATGATCCGTCCCATCCGCGTGTGCTGACGATGGCCGACCGCGAGCTGCTGGAGAAATCGCCCTACCCCTTCGCCCGCAAGTTCGACATCAGCGTGGACCGGAGCATCCTGGAGCACCTGCAACAGCGCCTGGGCTGACCCTTCCGGCAAAACAAAAAAGCACCGCATGATGGCCACAGGCCGCATGACGGTGCTTTTTTTGGCCAACTTCGCGTAAAACCATGTCAAATTGACATTGCTTGACACAAAATCGCAGAAAACAACGCGAAAAAGCAGGAAAGGGATTGCATCACATATCCCCCCTGCCTATAATCCGTTTTGTCTCCTCCACCTCCTCCTTTGGTGGATTAGCCCGCACGCTTATCCGTGCGGGCTTTTTTCTTTCCGGAACACCTTTTGCTGAAAAGGCGTTCCTGCAGAGGGATGAAAGGCTGATGATCTGAAAGAGATCCGGTGCAAACGATCCGGGCCGGTTCAAACTTCGCCTGAAACCGCCTGAATCACACGGGACCAACAAGGAACAACCTGACTGCCTTCATCAGGAAAGCGTATGGGTTCCATGATCTTCCTGAATGGCGAAAAAAACCATAGGGACCAACCCTAATACGCCCCCTCCCCCGGCGCCAGCCTGCTCACGCTGCCCGCCATGCCCCTGTCCGCATCGCGGCTGCATCTCAAGGCGCAAGGCCATCCTCCGGTCATGCAAACCAGGTCCCTGCTGGCGCTCCCGGCCCTCCCGCACACGCCTCCTCGCGCAGCCCCTGCTCTCCTGCGGACTCCGGCGCTCGCCCCCAGGCCCTTTCCCGTGCCGTTTTTGGTAATCTCGCTGCGCGTGTCGGCTTCGGCCCGCACCGGGCTGCCGCAGCCTGAAGTGCCGCGACAGCCTTCTCGACGACCAACCCTACGGGACCACCCCCACCATGAAATCCCCCGCCCCGACGATTGCTTCACGCCCTCTGGCCACGCAGGCCGCATTCGGCCTGCTGGCTGCCCTCGTCCTCAGCCTGACGAACCCGCTGCAGGCGGCTGACAAGGGGGATGCCGACGCCTTGCTGTCCGGTGCCCGCGAGCAGGCCGCTGCGCAGGTGGATGGCGCAGCCCCGGGCAAGGAACAGGCAGCCGGTGCACTGAACAGCGCCCGGGAAAAAGCTGCCGCCAAGGTGACAGACAAGGTGCCCGGCACGCAGAACGCCGGCAAGCTGAAGGAAAAGACCGCCGCGAAGAAGGATGCTGCCACCGACGGCGCAAAGGCACATGCAGCCGCTGCGGCCTCCGGCGCCGGCAAACTGGACATCAACAGCGCCTCCGAAGCCGAACTGGCCTCGCTGCCCGGCATCGGCGCCGCCCGCGCCAAGGCCATCATCAAGGGCCGGCCCTACAAGGGCAAGGACGATCTGCAGCGCCGCAACGTGCTTTCAGCCAGCGTCTACGAGAAAATCAAGGATCGCATCGTCGCACGTCAACGCTGATCCCCAATGGCCTCGCTTCGCCTGAAACCCGCATCCCCCAAGCCGACCTCCCGCCAGCCCCGCGCCGCAGAGGCAAGCTCATCACGCCGGCCGCGTGACGATGCGGCTGCGCAGCGGGAAGGCCGCAACAGCAACGCGCGCGCGCCAGCACGAGGGCCGGAAGGGTCTCAAGGGCTCAAGACGGGACATCAAGGTGATGGAGCCCGACGCCGCATGCAGCCATCCGTCCGGCACGACGCCAGTCTGCGCCAGGAAGGCCCGCAACGGCGCGGCGCAGGCCACTCTCCCGCAACACAGACACAGGCACGCGGCGCCTCATCCGGAGAACGCCAGGGGCCGATCGGCACCGTGCCCGAGGCCGGTGGCGAGCGCCTGAACAAGTATCTGGCCCGTGCCGGCGTGTGCTCGCGGCGCGAAGCCGACGCCTGGGTGGAAAAGGGCTGGGTCCACATCAACGGCCAGCCGGCGCAGATGGGCCAGAAAGTGATGCCGGGCGACCGGGTGGAAGTGCGTCATGCCGCCACCCGCCAGCAGCAGGAGCGCGTCACGATCCTGATGAACAAGCCGGTGGGCTATGTCAGCGGTCAGGCCGAGGACGGCTACCGGCCGGCAGCCTCACTCATCGAAGCCGCCAGCCGCTGGCCCGAAGACCGCTCGCCCCGCCGTTTCGATCGCAATCAGCTGCGCGGCCTTGCCGCCGCCGGCCGGCTGGACATCGACTCCACCGGCCTGCTGGTGCTGACACAGGACGGCCGTGTCGCCCGGCAGCTGATTGGCGAAGATTCCGAAGTCAGCAAGGAGTACCTGGTGCGCGTGCGCTTCGGTGCGCACGAGCGCAACGTGCAGGCGGTGTTTCCGCCCGAGAAACTGAAGCTGCTGCGGCACGGCCTGTCGCTCGATGGCAAGAAACTGAAGCCCGCCGAAGTGGAATGGCAGAACCCCGAGCAACTGCGCTTCGTGCTGCACGAGGGCAAGCACCGGCAGATCCGCCGGATGTGCGAGCTGGTGGGGCTGCACGTCACCGGCCTGAAGCGCATCCGCATCGGCCGGGTGAAACTGGGCCACCTGCCTGTGGGACAGTGGCGTTATCTCGGCGCAGACGAGGAATTCTGAACACCAGCGGCCGGGTGGACGGCGGAGGATGAAGCCTGCCCGTCTGCACCGCTGCCGGCTGCGTTGTCAGCACTGGCACTGTGCCCCAGCACCCGCCCCGAAAAACCGATGCTCACCAGCTGCTCGAAATCGGCCAGCGCCATCGGTGCGCCCAGCGCCTGACCCTGACCATAATCGACGCTCATGCTCTCCAGCGCCGGCAACAGGTGCCGGCCCTGCACCGACTTGGCCACGCTGGCAATGCCCAGCTCGTGGGCCAGCACGGTAATGGTGCGCAGAACGGCCTGCCCCGCCCCCTGGTGCGCCAGTGAATCGGTAAAGCTGCCATCCACCTTCAGGTAGCTGACGCCAATTTCGCCGATGGCCGACAGGTTCAGGAAACCACTGCCCACATTGTCGAGCGCGGCACGCGCCCCATACTGACGCAGCATGCCGATCAGCCGCTTCATCATGTAGCCATCCTGCATGGCAACGGCTTCGTCGATCTCGATCACCAGCCGCGACGCCACATGCTGATAGCGGCGCACCTGGCTGATGAGATGTGTCTTGAAGGCTTCGTCACTCAGCGCTTCGGCCGACAGGTTGATGGAAATGAAATCCAGCGCGCGGAAATTGCGCTCGTTGGCACTCAGCCAGCGCAGCGTTTCGCCCAGCACCCAGCGGTCGATGGAGGCCATTTCGCCCCGGTAGACCGCAGCCTCGATCAGGCCGGTGGGCGAACGCAGTGAACCATCGGGCGTGAGGTGGCGCAGCAATATCTCGCCACCAAGACGATTGGAGTCACCCAGCCCGACCACCGGCTGGATGGCAAGACGAAAATCACTGAAGGCCCGGGTACGACGCAGACGGTCGAGTACCTCGTTCTCGACATGATGACGCTGGCGCTCGCTGTCGGGTTCGGCGTCGGCCAGCTCCACCACCTGATTGCGGCCCTTGCGCTTGGCATCACGGCAGGCACGGTCGGCGCCATCCAGCAGCCGCTCGAAATCGCTGTCCTCACGCGAGGAGCACACCCCCAGACTGGCGGTCACGGCAAATCGCTTGCCCGACACCTCGAAGGGACGCCCCGCGATCGCATCGAGGGCGCGATAGGCCTGCAGGCTGTGCGGGGGGTCGCTGGTGTGCAGCAGCATGGCAAACTCGTCACCGCCCATCCGCGCAATTTCCACATCGGCACCCAGACGGGAACGCAGCCGCCGGACCACGTCCATCAGCACCGCATCGCCTGCCTGGTGGCCGAACACGTCGTTCAGCACCTTGAAGCGATCCAGATCCAGATAGCAGATGGCGAGCTGCCCGACACGCGCGCTGGCAAGCGCCCGCGTGGCCGCCCGTTCCAGACCATGCCGGTTCAGCGCCCCGGTCAGCTTGTCGTGCTGGGACTCCCGCATCAGATGATGCTCGGCCTGCTTCTGCTCGGTCACGTCCGTCAGGCTCACGTCATGACCGACATCGGTGCGGCGGGCCTGCACGCGCAGCCAGCGATGGCCGTCCTCGCGCTCCAGGCGCCAGACGAAATCGGCCTCATCGAAGCTGCTCAGATCCTGATGGATGCGCTCCTGCAGATCGGCAGGAAATGCCTCATTCAGCGCAGCCAGCGTCTCTTGGTCATGATGGATGAGCGAGAGTTCGGCAGCGGCCGGCTCGGCACCATCCCGTTGGCGCCCCCCATCTGTCGCCCCGGCCACGACATCCGGTTGCGGCACGTTGAACAGACGGGTCGAGACCTCGTTGTAGCGTTCGATCCGGCTGCCCTGATCGAAAGACAGCAGGGCAATCGGAATTGCCTGATAGGTGGCCTGATAACGCCCGAGCGCGTCGATGGCCGCCTTCTGCGTGCGCAACTGGCGGGAACGCTCTGCTGCAAGATAGGCGACCACCGCCGTGGAGGCATTCATCACTGCCAGCAGCGTGGTCGAGCGCAGATCCAGCCAGGGCAGCGGCTGCTCGATGAGCCCCACCAGATAGGCCAGCGTGTTGGCTGCGGCCATGCCGTCGAGGCACGGGGTACACAGATACCAGACTGCCAGCACATTGAAGCGACGACTGAG
This sequence comes from Lautropia sp., assembly GCA_030523825.1. GTDB lineage: Bacteria > Pseudomonadota > Gammaproteobacteria > Burkholderiales > Burkholderiaceae_E > Lautropia. Next base: position 13,595 of record JAUNHU010000003.1, read on the forward strand.
GTTGACCACCGTGAGTGCCACCACGGTGACGATGATGACGGCCGACACCAGATAGAGCAGTACCGCAAACACTTCGGGGGACAGCAGCCCCGACACCACGAACGCAAAAGCGCCGAGAATGGACACGCCATGCAGCCAGGCACCAAAGCGGTGGCCCTTCAGCCGCGACTCCATCAGGCTCCACATCAGCGCGCCGCTGGCACAGGGCAGGCTGATCTGCGCCATCTGCTCGATGCCTGTGCCGATGGGGCCGGTGATGGTCGTGCCCAGCCAGAATTGCAGATACCCGCCTGCGGACATCAGATAGGCAGCGCGTGCCCCCAGCCACAAGGCCAGCATGCGCATCACGCGCAGGTGCATCAGCTGACCGGCAACAAAAGCCACCAGACAGAGCATGACGAGGATGCTGCCCAGCATGGTCCCCTGCTGCTCGATCTGGCGCTGTGCCTCGACGAAACGGTCATGATCCCAGAGGTCGAGCGACAGTGCCAGCCGGGATTTCTCCAGCTCAAGACGCAGCACCAGCGTCAGGTCGTGTTCGCCGCTGAAGCGCCGATGCCCGGCCGGCAGGGGCAGCGGCATCTCCGGCAGGGTGATGGCATAGCCCGGCAGCGCGCGACTGGCCTTGACCGGATCACGGTCGTTGCTGAAATGGGCGTAGAGCAGCGCCTGACCGAATTCGTCGAGGATGACGGCATCGCCCTTGGCAATGGCTTCGTTGCCGATGTGCAGCACGCGGGAGCGCTCCACCGTATCGGCAGGAATGCGCGCCAGCACCCAGAGTGTCTTCTGGGCAAGCCGCTCGTTGCCCGAGGCAACATTCGCCCCGTCATCACGCAGCGGCCCGATGACGTTCGACAGCTCGTTGAAACCTCTCGATGACGCGAGAATCTTGTAGGGCAGCACCTGCTCGGGGCGCGAATAGGCCATCGGGTAGGCAAACAGCCAGACCAGATACGAGAACAGGATCAGCAGCAGCACCCACCCGGCCAGCTGGCGGGAACTGAGTCGCTGTCGACTGGCAGATTCGTCTCGCACTATTTTCCCCACGGCACGATGCAGGTGGCAGGAAACCGGACATGCCCATACCCGCGTTCCGAAGCAACGCTCTCAACCCGGCATGACCGCCGGCACAACCACATCATGAGCATGAACAGAACTCGGCCGGAAGCATTCCGGGCAGATGAAACAAGGAACGTGGCACACGAAGCGCATCGACATCAACCGGCCGAAAAATCTGCCGGCACGACCCCTCATGATGACTCACGTCTGCCTGAACAACAGGATAACGACGACCGATGAGCGGCAGGCCCGCACCGTTGTTTCCGCCGACGAATGACATTTCCGGGGGACGAACGGTCGATTCCGCGCCCGAACGGCAGGCGCGGCGATGCAGTCACGCAACAGCCTGCAGGCATGTGACAGGCGGCACTGTTCGGTGCTGCTGCACGAAAATGCCCCCGAAAAAGCGGCAAATCGTGTTGCGCATGCCTGCAGGCCTCTGCCCCGCTCGGCCTGCGGGAAAACCGCTGCAAAAGATGCTACCCGATCAGCAGGCGGCGGGCCGTCGGTCGGCCTGTCCACCGGCAGGATGGCATCCGGCAGCAAATTGCCAGGCGGTGGTGTTCAGGACTGGATAGCGGGCGATGGAGACAGCGACGGCTGCGGGCTGGACGACGACGGGTTGGATGGCGCCGGGCTCACGGGCAGATCGCCTGCCTGGCCTGACGGCGGCTGAAGGCGCCAGCGCTTCCACGCAGCAAAGACGGCATCGGGATACTTCGCGCGCCCCCGGCTGCCGTTGTAGCGGCCCAGCGCCATGAACAGATCGCCCTTCTCGATATCGAGATAATGACGCAGGATGACACAGCCGTAGCGAATGTTCACCCGCCGGTTGAACAGGTGATCGGCATTGCCATCGCCGATCACCTTCGTCCAGAAGGGCATCACCTGCATGTAGCCGCGTGCGCCCACACTGGAAATGGCATGCTGACGAAAGCCGCTTTCCACCTGGATGAGTCCCAGCACCATCTCCGGGTCGAGCCCGGCCCGTTGCGCCTCATAGCGCACGGTAAGCAGGAATGCCTGCCGGGCCTCGAAGGTGGGCAGGTGCCGGCGCGGCAGCCGGTCGGACATGTGGCTGAGCCAGTCGATCTTCTGGCGGGGAGAATCCCACAGCGGCTCGGCATCCATCGGTGCGGCAATGGCACGCGCCAGCGCATTCTTCACCGCATCGGCCAGGGTTTCGTAATGCTGGTGCCCGGCCTGTGCCTCACGGGAAAACAGCGCCCCGCCTGCCACGCAGGCAACGGACGCCCCGAAAGCGACACGCAACAGGTCACGCCGCGAGGCCGGAGCCTCCGGTCGCGCATCGGTTCGATGGACGAGGGTGTGGATGGAGTCAGACATCAAGCGTTCATCACAACCAGAGCGTGGTGCCTTGCCGACAAATGCTCCCGGGTCAGCGCGGGGACGGACAACTTCGTGACACACGCCGGGCCAGCCAGCAGTCCGAACGCACGCCAGACGGAAAACACATCAGCCGGGCCAGCATGGGCCAGGCAGAGCACACACAGAGCGCTCCCACAGTCATGAGCCTGCCGCAGCAGGCCCCATCCTCCCTCTCCCGGAACGTGCCGGCACCAGCCAGCCGCCCGAAAGGCAGCGGCGGCAGATGAACGCCCGGTGCGGCATGCAAGCGCTGCCGTAAGGAAACTGACCCGACAGCAGCATGAAACGCAGTTGCGGCGCTTACAGCGTCTTCAGCCGTTCCTTCACCTGAGCGACCACATCGGCGGGCGCCACCTTGGTGGTTTCCAGCCCGCGACGCACGGTGAGTTCCACCAGCCCTTCCTTCAGGCCGCGGTCGCCCACGGTAACGCGCAGCGGCACGCCGATGAGTTCCCAGTCGGCCAACATCACGCCAGGGCGCTCGTCGCGGTCATCCAGCACATAGCGCAGGCCAGCTGCTTCCATCTCGGCCGCCAGTTTTTCAACGGCGTCACGCACGGCTTCGGAACGGCTCAGGCCCATCGGGCAGATGACGACTTCAAAGGGTGCAATGGCGGCCGGCCAGATGATGCCCTTCTCATCGTGGTTCTGCTCGATGGCAGCACCCAGCAGGCGCGTGACACCGATGCCGTAGCAGCCCATCTCCAGATAGCGGTTCTGACCGTTCTCGTCGATGTAGGTGGCGTTCATCGCCTCGGAATACTTGGTGCCAAGATAGAACACGTGTCCGATCTCGATGCCGCGCTGAATGGCGAGCACGCCGTGGCCATCCGGCGATGGGTCGCCAGGCTGCACGTTGCGGATGTCGGCGGTCATCACCTCGCCGATCTGGCCCTCGGGCATCGGCTCGGGCAGGTCGCGCCCCCAGTTGATGCCGGTGATGTGATAGTCGATTTCGTTGGCACCGCAGATGAAATCGCTCATGCGGGCCACGGTGCGATCGGCCACGATACGCACGGGCTTTTTCGTGCCGACGGGGCCGAGGTAGCCCGGCGGCGTGCCGAAGTGCTCGATGATCTCGGCCTCGGTGGCAAAGCGGAATCCGGCCAGACCGGGAATCTTGCCTACCTTGATCTCGTTCATCTCGTGGTCGCCGCGCAACATCAGCAGCCAGATCAGCGGCGGCTGCGGGTTGCCCTTTTCATCCTGCCGCTCGGTGGCCAGCACGATCGACTTGATGGTGCGATCGAGCGGCAGCTTCAGGTATTCGGCCACATCGGCGCAGCGCGCCTGACCGGGGGTGGCGGTACGCGTCATCGCCTCCTTCGGCTCTGCGCGCTCGCCCAGCAGCGGCAGCGCTTCGGCCAGCTCGATGTTGGCGGCGTAATTCGATTCGGTGCTGTAGACCAGTGCGTCTTCGCCGGTTTCGGCAATCACCTGGAATTCGTGACTGGCCGAGCCACCGATGGAGCCGGTGTCGGCCGCCACGGCACGATAGGTGAGACCCAGGCGATCGAAGATGCGGATGTAGGCGTCGTACATCTTCTGATAGCTCTGCAGCGCCGATTCGGGATCACGGTCGAAGGAATAGGCATCCTTCATGGTGAATTCGCGCCCGCGCATCACGCCAAACCGGGGACGACGTTCGTCGCGGAACTTGGTCTGGATGTGATAGAAGTTTTTCGGCAACTGGCGATAACTGCGCAGATCCTGCCTGGCGATGTCGGTGATGACTTCTTCAGACGTGGGCTGGATCACGAAATCGCGCTCGTGACGATCGCGGATGCGCAACAGCTCGGGGCCATAGGCGTCCCAGCGCCCGGTTTCCATCCACAGCTCGGCCGGCTGCACCAGCGGCATCAGCAGTTCGATGGCGCCCGCTGCGTCCATCTCCTCGCGGATGATGGTCTCGATGCGACGAATGATGCGCAACCCGAGTGGCATGTAGGTATAGATGCCGCCTGCGAGCTTGCGGATCATGCCGGCGCGCATCATCAACTGATGACTGATGATCTCGGCATCGGCGGGCGCTTCTTTGTAGGTGGGAAGATGCAGTGCTGTGGCTTTCATGGGTTCGACTTATATAATGTTCCACATTCTAGAGAAGTTTCCCGACCGGGGAGCATTCTCTCAACCAAACACCACATCCCGTCTTCTGGCCCTGTTGCATCTCCTGCCCGTCCGGTGAGTCAGCCCGGCGCCGGGAGATGCGCGTGCGCCCGAGCGACCCGGTGTGAGATGAATCGGTACAGATCCGGCAGCACGCACCGGCCTGCCCCCGCAGCCGGAATACCGCCGCCCCTGCCCCGATCCATCTGCACAAGACAGAGCCTCACATGCTGGACAAGTACGGCTATCGCCCCAACGTCGGGATCATCCTGATAAACCAGGACAACAAGGTGTTCTGGGGCAAGCGCATTCGTGAACAGGCCTGGCAGTTTCCGCAGGGGGGCATCAATCCCGAGGAATCACCCGAGCAGGCGATGTACCGCGAATTGCACGAGGAAATCGGCCTGCATCCCGAGCACGTCGAGATCATCGGGCGCACCCGCAACTGGCTGCGCTACAACGTGCCCGAGCGCTGGGTGCGCCGCGAATGGCGCGGACACTATCGCGGCCAGAAGCAGATCTGGTTCCTGCTGCGCATGAAGGCAGAAGACGGCGCCATCAGGCTGGATGCCGATGCGCACCCCGAATTCGATTCGTGGCGCTGGAGCGATTACTGGTTGCCGCTCGATGCCGTCATCGAGTTCAAGCGCGGCGTGTACATGCGCGCACTCACCGAGCTGTCTGCCCTGCTCGACCTGCCCCCGCCGCCGCCCACGCTCATGCCTCGCTCGCCGCGTGGACGCGGCAACGGTGCTGCACGCAGCAGCCGGGCCGGGGCAGCAACGTCCCGGGACAACGAACGGCAAGGCAGCGGCAACCGCAATGGCCGCACGAGCCCCCGCACCGAAGCCGGCGGACGCTCCGAGCGCAGCACACGCCCGGATCGTGCCGAACGCAACGCGCCCCGCGAAGCCGAGGGCAGCTCCCGCCGAGGCGCCCTGCCGCGTGCAGCGAGCGGCTCAGAGCAGCGCCCCCGTACCGCAGCACGTGCCGATTCGGCCTCCCCGACCCCACACGCCGGTGAAGCCGGACGCAGTGCGCCGCCCCGGCGGCAGGACGGACGCCGGCGTCCGGCCGGTCGCAACGCGCAGGCCAGCAATGCCGGCTCACGGCAAGTACGGGGTTCGGCCGAAGGCACAGGCACCGACAGCACGCAACGCCCCCGGCAAACGGCCGACAGGCAGGCGCCTGCCGGGCAGGCTGCGGGCCGCTCGGCAGATGGCACGAATCGCCCTGCCTCCGGCAGGCCGGCCCGCAAGGCCGCAAGGCCGAGCGGCCCCGCCCATGCCGACAGGAACCGCAGCAGGCAGGTTGCGGGCAGTGGCGCGCCGCAGGGCGAACCACGCCCCACCAGTCTGGCTGAGCCACCGGCCCGGCCGCGCCGCCGCCCCCGCTCGCGCCGCTGAAACGCAGGGGCGCCCCGACGCAAGGCCCCTCAGCCGCTCATCCGCAGTTCGGGGGTCTGACATCACGCACCACGCGCGCGAAGTCGAGGGGGCGAAACCCGCCCCTCCCGGCATGCTTCCGGCAGCGTCCAGCACCCCAGAACAAAACCCGGCCCGGCTCAGGTTGAACATATCTACGGCAGGCTGACGACGAAGCAGCTTCCGCCACCGGCACGTGCCTCATGGTGCGCATCACCACCGTGGCGGCGCGCAATCTGCCGCACCAGCGCCAACCCCAGACCGACATTGCCGGCCTTTTCGGCATGGCCGTCCACGCGGTAGAAGGCTTCAAAGATGCGCTCACGGTCGGCATCGGGTACACCCGGACCACGATCGAGCACCTCGATGCGCAGCGCCCCGGCGGCATAAGCCCGCTGTGCCTCGCCCCGCCCCTCATCAGGAGCGACCCCTTCCGTTGCAGGAAAACGGGAAGGCTCTCCCGATGCTGGCACAGAAGGCTGCGCCTCTGCGCGTGACACCAGCCGCAGCACTACCGGCTCGTCTCCCGCCGGGTGATAACGCCTGGCGTTTTCCAGCAGGTTGCGCAACATGCGCCGCAGCAGACGCAGCTCGCCCCTCAGCTCGGGAATCTCGCCCTCCACCTGCAGGTCTGCCCCGGTGCGCGCAGCTTCTTCGGCAGCCAGCCCGATCAGATCGACGGGTTCCATCACACCATCCGCATCGGCCTGCGTGTCCAGCCGGCTGGCCAGCAGGATTTCCTCGACCAGCTCATCCAGCTCATGGATGCTCTGGCGCACCTCGGCCGCGTGCTGCTGCACGTCGTCGGGGCTTTCCAGCATCAGCTCGGTCGCCATCCGGATGCGTGCCAGCGGCGAACGCAATTCATGGGAAGCATTGGCCAGCAGCCGGCGCTGGCTGTGCAGGAGCGCATCCTGCCGGTTGACCAGTGCCTCGATCTGGCCTGCCGCCCGGTTGAAACTGTGTGCCAGCGCGGCCACCTCGTCGCGCCCCTGCACCTCGGCACGAATCTTCAGGTCTCCTGCGGCCTGCCGATCGACAGTGCGCTGGAGCGACTCCAGCCGGCGGGTGATGCGGCGCGATACCGGCCAGGCCGCCAACCCCACCGCCACGAACAGCAGGGCAAGCGCCACGGGCGCGCTGACCGGTGGCCGGGGGGGCTGCGGGCGCCATGAGCGGATCAGCAGCGTGCGCGCATCCGGCAGCGCCACCTGATGCAGCACCGCCTCCATCGGCTGTGCGCGTCGCCCCCCACCGGGCTCGCGGACGCCATCACCACGGCGCCCATCGCGCATCCCCATGCCCGGCTCGGCACGCTCGCCTGGCCTCGTACCATCCCGGCCCTTTCCAGCCTCCTCGTTCCGCTCGATGCCGTTGCGCCAGATCTCGCGCCGCCGGTCGCCCTCACCGCCCGCTACCGGGCCAGCCGGCTCCAACACCGACGCATCCCGGCCCGACGCCCCCTGCTGTTCGATGCGGGGAAACTCGCCCGCCACTGGCAGCGGAATGGCACGCCCTGCCTGCGCCAGCACCCGGCCACCGGCATCCACCACCGTCAGATCCACCCGCAGGCGACGGTGCCAGTGCATCAACGACTCCTGCAGGCGCACGATGCCATCGTCGGCCGCCGGAATGACGGCCGCAGCCAGCGCCTCATTGAAGCGATGCTCCTGTTCTTCTGCACGGTTGGTGACGCGCCAGTGCCAGGCCACCGAGACGGCAACCGCCATCAGCAGCAGACTGCTCAGCAACGACAGGAAAATGGTGAGGGACAGACGGCGCATCGGGTCAGATCATCAGGTTGAATCTAGCCCTGTGCAGCTTTCGGACGGGCAAAGACATAGCCCACCCCACGCACGGTGAGCAGGCGCTGCGGCTGGCGGGGGTCAGTCTCGATGGCCTGCCGGATCTTGCCGACATGCACGTCGATCGAACGGTCGAAGGCTTCCAGCGGCTCACCCTTCACCAGATCCATCAGGCGCTCGCGCGACATCACCCGGCCCGCATGGCGGGCCAGGGCCAGCAACAGCTCGAACTGGTAGCTGGTAAGCGTGCGGCGCTCGCCTCCTACCCGCACCTCGTGGGCGCCGATGTCGATTTCCAGATCATCGAGCACCAGGATTTCGGGCGGCTCATCCGGCACGAAGGTACGCCTGTCGCCCGGCACGCTTCTGCCAGCGACACCCATTGTGCCGCCCGCCACGGCCTCGACTACACCCGTCATTGCATCGTCTCCAGCAGCGCTGGCTGCCGGCGTGGCAGCACGGCGCAGCAACGCACGCACCCGGGCCAGCAGCTCCCGGGGCTCGAAGGGCTTGGGCAGGTAATCGTCGGCGCCCATTTCCAGCCCCACGATGCGGTCGGTGGTCTCGCCACGCGCCGTCAGCATCAGCACCGGCACGGTGGCGGCCGCCCCCGGCATCTGCCGGATCTGCCGGCACAGATCCAGCCCGTCGGCATCGGGCAGCATCAAATCCAGCAGCACCAGATCGGGCACCTGCGCCGTCAGCGCCTGCAGGCCACTCGCCCCGGTCTCCCGATGCGCAACCTGATAGCCCGACTGCCCCAGATAGCGAACCACCATCTCGGCAAGACGGCGGTCGTCGTCGATCAGAAGAATCCCGGCCTGCTGTTTCACAAGGCTGCCCTCGTTCATGCGTTTTCACCTGCCCGTGATTTTGCCGCGTTCCATGTCAGACGGGCGACTTCCTCCCATCCATCCGGCAAACGGCGAAAGGGGCTCCCGCATGGAAGCCCCTCGAATGCCCGGATCAGGCGGGATTGCAGGGTTTATTCACCCCGGCGCCCCTCGCGGCCTTCACCGCGTTCGCCGCGCCCATCCCTGTCACCACGCTCGCCCCGTTCACCCCGGTGGCGACCTTCATCGCCGCGCCTGCCATCACGATCCATGTGCTTGCCGTGGCCCGGCTTGCGCTGCTGGAACTCGGCCAGCTTCGCGCGCTGCTCGGCATTCAGCAGCGAGGCCACATCCAGCCAGGCCGCATTGGCACGTGCCGAGATGCTGTCCATCAGCTTTGCGCGATCGGCCCGCAGCGACTCGAAGGCGGCACGGTCGATGACCTCGGCCTTGAACAGCTCGGTGGCACGCTTGCCCAGCTCGCGCAGCTGCTGGTGCATCGGGCGAATCTCGGCATGAGCCTTGGTCACGATGGCAGAGATCTTCTCGGCCTGCTCCGGCGTGCCGCCCACCTTGTCCAGCACACGCGCCACACGGGCCTTCAGGTGCTTCTCGAAGCGCTCGGCACGCTGTTCTTCGGTCAACGATGCCGGGTCTACGGGCTTGTCGTCACCGGCAGCGGCCTTCCCGTCGCGCTGATCCTTGCCGCCCTTGCGGTGAGCATGATCGCCTTTCGGGCCATGCGCCTTCGGCGGATGCGCACCAAAGGGACCCAGGCCGAACAGCTCCAGCGACGCGCCCGGCTTGCCATCGGGGCCACGACCCTGCCCGGCATCGCCCTTGTCTGCGGCCATCGCCGACACGCTCGCCATGCTCAGGATGACGGCAGCAACCAGCTTCTTGTCGAATTTCATCGCTCAAAACTCCATGTGAAGGAAAAGAGGCGCCGGGTTCCTTCCGGCCGGGCCGTTCATGCCCCAGCGCCGATGGAAGGCATTCTGGGGGTCGTGCGTCAAGGCCGATTGAAGTCCATGTAAAGTCCAGGTAAAGGCAGACAACGGTGTCGTGTTGTTGCGCCAAGCGGCCAGCGGGGGAATTAACCGCAGCCTTGCGGCCCGGTGGTTCTAGAATGACAGCCCGATCCGGCTCTCTCTCATCGCCCATGACCGCGTTCCACCCGTGCGGGAAGCTGTCCGTCTCGCCCCGCCGCGAGGCCCAGCCCGTCAAAACCACTGCGATTCCCGATGGCCAGCGCTGACTCTCTCGCCATGAGCCCTGCCACGGCCCCGGCTTCCGTGCCGGCCACGCCTTCCGGCCGTGCGGCCGCCTCGGCAGCCGCAGCGGCCAAGCCCCCGCGCGACCTGCGGCTGGACTTCTTCCGGGGCCTGGCCCTGTGGTTCATCTTCATCGACCACATTCCGTCCAGCAGCATCGGCCAGATCACTTTCCGCAACTTCGGTTTCAGTGACGCCACCGAGATCTTCGTCTTCATCTCGGGCTACACGGCCGCCATCGTCTATGGCGCAGCGCTCGACCGCGGCGGCTTCATCTTCATGACGCTGCAGGTGCTCAAGCGCTGCTGGCAGCTCTATGCCGCGCACATCCTGCTGTTCGTCTTCTTCCTGGCGCAGATATCCTGGGTGGCCACGCGCTTCGGCAATGCCTCCTTCATCGAGGAACTCAACATCACGGCCTTTCTCGATGCGCCGCTGGAATCCATCTTCAGCGCGCTGATGCTGCACTACCGGCCGGTGAACCTCGACGTGCTGCCCATGTATATTGCGCTGCTGTTCGTGATGCCCCTGCTGCTGGTGATGACCCGTGCATCCCGGCCGCTCACGCTGCTGCTGTCGATTGCGCTCTGGGTGGGCGTGCAGCAGCGGCAGTGGGCCTTTCCGGTCTACGAAGGCGGCGACACCTGGTTCTTCAACCCGCTGGGCTGGCAGCTGATGTTCGTCATCGGCATCCTCTGCGCCTCGCTGCGCGGGCTGAATTCCCCGTGGCTGGCCTGGCGCCCCTGGCTGGCCACCGTCGCCGTGCTCTATCTGCTCTTTGCCGGCATCATCGCCGTCGGCTGGCAGGTTCCCGCCATCGACCGCATCACCGAACCGCTGGTGGGCTGGTGGCTCTACCCCATCGACAAGACCAACCTCGGCTGGGCACGGGTCGTGCACTTCCTGGCCACCGCCTACCTGGTGGCGCACTTCGTGCGGCCGCAATCGCGCTTCCTGTCGTGGAACATCACCCAGCCCGTCATCCGCTGTGGCCAGCACTCGCTCTACATCTTCTGCCTGGGCATCTCGCTGTCCTTCCTCGCGCACTTCGTGCTGGTCGAATTCGGCCGCAGCTGGCCGATGCAGTTCACCGTCGTCATCGGCGGTCTGGTGGTGATGACGGCACTGGCCTATCACCTGCACTGGTACCGCATCCGCACCACGGCCGGCAAGCCCGGCGCAGGCAAGGGGGCGAGTCGACAGGCTGCACCATCCGCACCCGCAGAAACCGCCCCCGCCGCCGGGCACGCACCGGCTTCCACGCCGGACGCGCAGACCACGTCGCAACCGCACCGAGACTGACAGCATGGCCGCCGAGAAGACATCCATCCCGCCCCGCCCCCTCACATCGCTGCGCACAGTTGCCCGTCCGGCCTCTGCCCTGCTGCTGAGCACGCTGCTGCTCGGCACAGGCTCTTCCTTCGTGCAGGCGCAGACGGCCCAGCCCGGCGAAAGCGTTCCCGGGGCCGATACCGCCCATGCGCCCACCCCGCCTGCAGGCACAACCAAGGCCAACGCGCCGGACATGATGCCCTCCACACAGGAGGAGGCAGCGGCGGCAGGCAGTGCAGCAGGCAACACCAGTGCCCCCCCACGACCCGATGCCAGTGCAGACAGCGCGCCTGCACCCCGGCACGACACCACACCGGCAGGCAACCCAGCAGCCACCAATGGCACCGCCCCCCGGAACCACGGCCCCGCAGGCAATGCCCCCGCAGGGTCTGGGTCTGGGTCTGGGTGTAGGCGGAGGGCCGGTAGCGGATGGGCTTGGGCGGCGGCTGGGTCCGGGGCAGGCAAAGACGCGCCCTCGCCAGCCGCGCCCGCCGGGCAGCCTGCACAGGGTGCCCCGCTGCCGGAAGCATCACCCGGAGCCCCGGCGCAGACGCCGGTCGCTTCGCCAGACTCCGCCCGCCCCGCTGCTCAACCAGATACCTCTGCGGCGGGTTCACCGGCACCGGCCGCTGCGCAGCCCGCGCCAGCGACGACAGCGCCGGCCATGCAACAGCCCACTGCCCCTGCCCAGCAGCCTCCCGCAACCGCCGGCCAGCCGGCTGCCGCACCTCCACGCCCCCTGCCCCCCACCGGCACGCAGCCGGTGCCGTCCGGCAGTGCCTCCGCACGTCTGCCGGCAGCCCCCGACACCACCGATTACAAGAAGCAGGCCCGCAACTGCGTGGTGCCCGAATCGCTGCTCTCGGCACCAGCCCGCCTGCCCGGCCTCACGGCCGCACTGGTGCGTGGCAAGGGCGACCTGCTGGTGCTGGTGCTGGGCTCTGAAAGCACCAACCCCAATACCCCCCTGAAAGGCGGACTGGCCGCGCTGCGCAAGTCGGCCCAGCCGAAACAGACTCCTTTTGCGGCCCGGCTGGAATCGCGCCTCACCTACGACCTGCCCCCCATGCCGAAACGGGCCATCAGGGTCGAATCCATCGGCCGGCGCAACGCCACGGTCGGCGAGCAGGCCGCCCTCATCGGCAAGCAGGTGCTGCCGCGCAAGCCGGCTCTGGTCATCTGGAACATCGGCCGTGCCGATGCACGACGGGGCATGCCGCCCGCCCGGATGGCGCGGGCGCTCGACAAGGGACTGGAGCAGCTGCGCAAGCAGAACATCGACACCATCGTGCTCGACCCGCCCTATCACCCGCAGTTCGAGGCGCTCTACCGCACCGACGACTACCGGCAATATCTGCGCTGGACGATGAACCTGCACGACCAGCCGATGATGCGCCGGCATGACATGATCGACTACTGGGCCTCGACCGGTCGCATCGACCTCGACTCCGGCGATGCCGGACGGCAGGAAACCGCCGTGGTCTTCACTGAAACCTGCATTGCCTATCAGCTCTCGCGGATGATCGACAAGTCGCTGGATCGCGGCATGGCAAGTTCACGCGCCCAGCCGCGGTAAGCGCCCCAGCCCCGGATACGCCATCTGCACCGGGGCACCGCGGCGCGGCACGGCGGCACCTTCTGCCAACCTTCCGACCGCAGCTGCCAGCTCACGACGACAGGAGCGCCCCGCCAGGGGCCCTCCCGCTCACTCCGCTTCCAGCACGTCTCCCACGCGCAGCTTGCCCGTGTCGGCCCCCGCCGTGATGATGCCGTTGATGCCGAACAGCACGTTCTTGCCTCCCGGGCTCAGGTGATATTCGCGCAGCGTGCGGGTGGGCTCCTCGCTGAAGCGCCCGGTGGCCAGGTCCAGATTCGGCATCGGGCAGCGCTCGCAGGGCTTCACCAGCCGCAGCGTGTAGTTCTCGTGGCGCAGGTATTCGATGTCTTCTTCCTCGTAGGGCCCCACGCCGTCGATGACGATGTTGGGCCGGAAGCGGATCATCTCCACCGCCGGCTCGCCCACCTTCTCCAGCCGGCGGTTCAGCTCGTCCAGCGATGCACGCGAAGTCACCAGCAGCGGGAATCCGTCGGAAAAATGCGTGATCGCCTCGTCATCACCGGTCCAGTCGCGGTCGCATACCCGGCGGTAATCGGGATCGAAGCGCAGCACCCGGCACGGGCGGCCCAGAAAAGTGCTGAACCACTGGTTGACCACATCAGGCTCGACAAAGCCCTCGGCACCGCTGTACCAGACCTGCACCGAAAAACGCTCGGCCGCCTCGAAATCGAAGCCCTGAATGGGCACGTCCAGCGCCAGCATGCCCGGCGCCTCCAGCCGCAGCTGCCCGAAGCGCAGCGAGGGCTGGATCTTCGCCATGGCAGGCGTATTGCGCTGCGACAGGAACTTGCCGTCGTCGTCGATCAGCATCCAGTAGCGGTCGAACGCCGGCCCGGTCTCCCACAGATCGACCTCGTCCACCCGGATGGGGGCGCAGGACTTGACGGGATAAATATAGAGATCGGTAATGGTGATCATGGCGCTCCTCCACGGCAGGAAAGGCGCATGATAGCGGCCCATCCGCCGAATGCACACCCACCGGGAAAGCCCCTCCCCCCTTTTTGCCGCGGCGAAATCCACAGCGAAATCTGCGGCAAAACCTGCGGGGAAACCTGCGGCCGAATCAGCGGCAAAACCCCGGGCACAAGCAATCGCCAGCGCCTTTATTTAATGAAAATAATTTGCGATTAGATTGCCAACATCTATCACACCAAGGGCATTGATTTTCATCAAGCGCCCTCGTCCTGCCGGCTGTAACAATCGACTTGACGTAGTTTCACGCTTATTGACGATCGCCGCGCCCGCCGGGGCAAGCACCGTCATGCCGGCACGAAACACGCATGACAGGCCCTACATTCAGGATATTTTCATGAAAGAGTACAAGCGACTTTGGGTGATCCTCGGGATCATCATGATCGGCGCGTTCACGGTGCTCGGTTACTTCGGCAAAGAGGTTTATAACGAGCGACCGCCGATCCCGGCTGCTTTTGTGAGTGAAGACGGCAAGACCGTCTACACCGAGCAGGACATCTACGACGGCCAGACGGCCTGGCAGAGCATCGGCGGCATGTCGATCGGTTCGGTCTGGGGCCACGGTGCCTATCAGGCACCCGACTGGACGGCTGACTGGATTCACCGTGAGGTGCTTGGCTGGCTGGATCAGCAGGCCCAGCGTCAGTACGGCAAGAATTTCGAGCAGCTGTCCGAGCGCGATCAGGCCACGCTGAGCTTCGATTCGACGAAGGCATTCCGCACCAACACCTTCGATCCGGCCACCAACAAGGTGACGCTGTCGGAAGACCGCATCCGCTCGATCCAGGCGGTGGCGGCCTACTACGACAAGCTGTTCAGCGATCATCCCGACTTCCAGAAACTGCGTGAAGCCTACGCAATGAAGGAAAACACCCTGGCCGACCCGCAGGCTCGTGCCAAGATGAATGCCTTCTTCTTCTGGTCGGCCTGGGCTGCATCCACCAACCGTCCGGGTCAGGAAGTCACCTACACCAACAACTGGCCGCACGAGCCGCTCATCGGCAACAAGCCGACGGCGGAAAACGTCATCTGGTCGATTGCTTCCGTGGTCACGCTCATCTTCGGCGTGGGCATCGTCATCTGGATCTGGGCCTTCTTCACCCACCAGCAGCATGTCGAGGTCGAAGCCCCCCAGGCTGACCCGCTCACGAAGATCAGGCTCACGCCCTCGCAGAAGTCGCTGGGCAAATACCTGTTCATCGTCGGCATCCTGTTCCTCGTGCAGGTTCTGCTCGGCGGCTTCACCGCACACTACACGGTCGAAGGTCAGGAGTTCTACGGCATCCCCGTGGCCGACTGGCTGCCCTACACCCTGGTGCGCACCTGGCACGTTCAGGCATCCATCTTCTGGATCGCCACCGGCTTCCTGGCTGCCGGCCTGTTCCTCGTCCCCATCATCAATGGCGGCAAGGACCCTGCCTACCAGAAACTCGGCGTCGATGTGCTGTTCTGGGCGCTGATTGTGGTCGTGGCCGGCTCCTTCGGTGGCCAGTTCGTGGCACTCAAGGGCTGGATGGCCTCGCACCTCAACTTCTGGTTCGGCCACCAGGGCTATGAGTTCGTCGAACTCGGCCGTGTCTGGCAGCTCGCCCTGTTCGTCGGCCTCGTGCTGTGGCTCATCCTGATGCTGCGTGGCATCTATGCCGCCCTGCGTCAGCCCGGCGACAAGAGCCTGCTGATCCTGTTCACGATGGCAGCCGCCGCCATCGGCATCTTCTATGCCCCGGCGCTGTTCTACGGTGAGCACACCCACCTGTCCATCATGGAATACTGGCGCTGGTGGGTGGTGCACCTGTGGGTCGAAGGCTTCTTCGAAGTGTTCGCCACCTGCTCGGTCGCATTCATCTTCTACAACCTGGGCGTGGTCAGCAAGCACACCGCCACCACCGCCAGCCTGCTGTCCGCCATGCTGTTCATGATCGGCGGCATCCCCGGCACCTTCCACCACCTGTACTTCTCGGGTACCACCACGCCGATCACGGCCGTGGGTGCCATGTTCTCGGCCCTCGAAGTGGTGCCGCTGGTGCTGCTGGGCTATGACGCCTTCGAGAACTGGACCGTGCAGCACAAGGCCCTGTGGATGCAGCCGATGCGCTGGCCGCTGATGTTCTTCATCTCGGTGTCCTTCTGGAACATGGTCGGTGCCGGCGTGTTCGGCTTCCTCATCAACCCGCCGATCTCGCTCTACTACCTGCAGGGCCTCAACACCACGCCAAACCACGGCCACGCCGCGCTGTTCGGGGTGTACGGCTTCCTGGCGCTGGGCTTCTCGCTGATGGTGCTGCGCTACATCCGTCCGACGCTGGAACTCAACCAGCGCCTGATGATGACCTGCTTCGTCTGCCTGAACGGTGGTCTGGCCCTGATGCTGTTCACCAGCCTGCTGCCGATCGGCATCATCCAGGCACACGCTGCCATCAGCGTGGGTCTGTGGTGGGCACGCAGCGCCGAGTTCGTCGAGCAGACCCCGATCATCGACACGCTGCGCTGGGTGCGCACCATCGGCGATCTGGTCTTCATCGTCGGTGCAGCTGCCTTCGCCTGGCAGGTCATCCTCGGCCTGAAACACAGCGACGCGCAACCGGCTGTCGAGAACTCCCGCTCCGCCTGACAGAACAACAGCAACTCCCGGGCCGATGCCATACCGGCCCACTTCCACGGCATGCCTTCGGGCATGCCGTTTTTTTATGCAGATTTGCACGGAAATATCCGTGCTTCCCCCGTGCCTTGAATCCATTCAACCCGCCGCCCGCCGGACGGCAGCCCACGCCCGCCAGCCCCTCTGGTAGATTCGGGACTTTTCGACACCCGCCACGCGGCAAGGCCCGCAGGAGCACCATGCGTCTGAGAACCCCGTCTGCCACTGCCTCCCGAAGACTGACCATTCCCGCCCTGCTGGTGGCCCTCGTGCTGGGCGGACTGGGCACGCCCGGCTCCGCCCCCATCGCCCGCGAGAGCGCACCGGCCTCCACCACGGCACCATCTGCCACGCAGGCATCAGGCAGCAAGGAAGCAACGCTCCCGGCTTCGCAGACATCAGGCAAGGACGCAACCGCACCAGCTGCGCAGACAGCCCCGGCGGCCACCATCGGCAGCGACAGGCAGGCCGCCGTGGTCTCTGCCACCACCCCCACCGCCATCGACGGCATCGTGCAGGTGGGCCAGGCCATCAACGGCATCAGCGAATACCGGCTGAAGAACGGCCTCACCGTGCTGTTGGGCCCCGATGAATCCAAGCCGACGATGACGGTGAATCTCACCTACAAGGTAGGTTCTCGTCACGAGGGCCCCGGTGAAGCCGGCATGGCGCATCTGCTGGAACACATGCTGTTCAAGGGCACCGAAAAGATTCCCGACCCCAAGAAGGAACTGACGAAACGCGGCATCGACTGGAACGGCACCACCTGGTACGACCGCACCAATTATTTCGGCCAGTTCAACGCCAGCGATGCCACGCGCGACTGGATGCTGGAATGGCTGTCGGACACGATGACCAACGTGCGCATCTCGGCCGACAAGCTGAAGGGCGAGCGTCCCATCGTCATCAACGAGATGCAGGCCAGCGAAAACCGCCCGGCCACCGTGCTCTATCAGCAGCTGATGAACACCGCCTACGGTTTTCATCCCTATGGCCGCTCGGTCATCGGCGTGCAGTCCGATCTGGATGAAGTCTCACCGGGCAGCCTGCAGGCGTTCTACAAGAGCTATTACCGCCCCGACAACGCGGTGCTCATCATCACCGGCAAGTTCGACGTGGAGCCCACGCTGGCTGCCGTGCAGAAAGCCTTTGGCGGCATCGCCCGGCCCGACGCTGCCGTGCCGCAGCCCTACACGCTGGATGCCGCTCAGAATGGCGAGCGCGAGGTGGTGCTTCGCCGCACCGGCGGCGTGCCGCTGATGCTGGTGGGCTATCACACGCCGGCAGGCGCCGAACGCGATACCGTGGCGCTGGCGATACTCGCCGAAATGCTGACGCGCGAACCCGATGGCCCGCTGCACCAGCAATTGGTAAAAACAGGGCTTGCAGCCAGCGTGGGTGGTTCCACCACCGATCTGTTCGACCCCGGCATGCTGGTGATGAACGCGACACTTGCCGATGTCGGCAAGCAGAAGGCCGTGTGGGACACCATGCGCCGGGTGCTGGAAGACGAACTGCCGCTCACGCAGGAGTCGCTGAACCGCACGAAGCAGGACGTGCGCAACTACATGAAGCGTCTGCTGGATGACCCCGAATCGCTGGCGATGAGCCTGACCGAAAGCATCGCGCAGGGCGACTGGCGCCTGATGTTCGCGCAGAGCGACTGGGTCGAGACGATGACGCTGGACGAGATCCGCGCGGCCGGCAAGCGCTGGCTGGTGCGCGACAACCGCACGCTGGCCTGGTATCTGCCCACCCCCAAACCCGTGCGTGCGCCAGCCCCTTCCCGCCCCGACATCGCCGCGCTGCTCAAAGACCATCCCTGGAAACAGGCCGAAGCCTTCAAGGCCGATTTCGAGATGAACCCGGCCAGCATCACCGAACGCACGCAGATCGGCAAGCTGGACAGCGGTCTCGAATATGCCTTGCTGCCAAGACAGGTGAAGGGCGATCGCGTGAGCGTGAACCTGCAACTGCAATGGGGCAACCTCGACAACCTTAAGGGCCGCTGGCGTGAGGCCGACGGCATCAGCACCATGCTGCTGTCGGGCACGCGCACGCTGTCGCGCCAGCAACTGCAGGACAAGCTGCGCGCACTCGATGCCGCTCTCGACGTGAATGCCGATGCCGACGGCCTGACGCTCGCACTGCATGTGCCGGCAAAGAATCTGGATGAGGCGCTGGCGCTGGGCATCAGCACCATCCGCGAGCCAGTGTTCCCGGCCGACATCTTCCGGGAAAGAATGGATGCCTCGCTCACCCGTATCCAGGCGCAGCGCCACCAGCCCGATGCGCTGGTGTCCGAAGCACTTGGCGCCCGCACCCATGCCTACCCGGCCGATGACCCGCGCCACGTCCGCAACATCGACCAGGTGATTGCCGACGCGAAGAAACAGACGCCCGAACGGCTGGCGAAGTTCTGGCAGGACTTTGCCGGCGCCTCGCACGGTCAGTTCTCGGCCGTGGGCAATTTCAATCCCGAGACGCTGAAAGCCTCCCTGCAGAAACTGCTGGGCGACTGGAAGAGCCCGCAAGCCTACGCACGCATCGAAAAGCCCTTCCACGGCCTGCCCGGCGAGCAGGTGTATCTGAGCGTGCCCGACAAGGCCAATGCGGTGTTCTATCAGGGACGCAGCATTCCGGTATCGGAAGACCACCCGGATTACCCCGCCCTGTCGATGGCGATCCGGCTGCTGGGCGGCAACCCCGGCACCCGCATTTCCAACCGCCTGCGCGAACAGGAAAGCATCAGCTACGGTGCCTATGCCACCCTCTCGGCCCAGCGTGACATCAACGATGCCACGATCGCCATCCGCGCCATCCTGGCTCCCGCCAACCTGATGCGTCTGGAAAAGGCACTGGCCGAGGAAATCGACAAGACGCTGAAGGAAGGCTTCACGCAGCAGGAGCTGGATTCGGCGCGCGGTGCCCTGCAGGATCTGCGCAAGCAGTATCTGTCGGGTGAAGGCAACGTGTCGGGTCTGCTCGTCAGCAATCTCTACTGGGACAGCACCATGAAGCGCTGGACCGATTACGACGAGAAGCTGGCGAAGCTGACGCTGGACGACGTGAACGCCGCCTTCCGCAAATGGTTTGACCCCAAGAAATCGCTCACCATCGGCGCCGGCAGCTTCAAGGAAACGCCCGTGCCCGCCATCCCGGTGAACGAGGACGACAAGGACGGCCAGGACGGCAAGCCCGCACAGCCCTGAGCGATGTCAGGGAAACGGCAGCATCAGCTTCCGTAACCCGCATGCAACACCTGCAACCACGGGGCACATCTTCACCGGATGTGCCCCGTCGTTTTTTGCATGACAGCGCGACGCCATGCACGTACCGCATCCGGCCTGCGGGCTGCCGGCAATCGGCCCGCTGTTGCAACGCGCCAACGCCCGACTCCTCCGCCCAAAACACCGGCAGGAAAATTTCTGCGCAGCCCCCAAAAGCCCGCACGCCTCCCTTACCATAGGGACTGATTTTTGCCGGGTGACACTGCCCGATATCCCGAATTCCGCGCCGCCATCGTGCGGCGTTTTCAATGCTGCCGGTGCGGGGCATTCCAGTGCGCACGCTTCTGTCAGACACCTCCCGGGCCATGCCGCCCGGACAGACACGCAGCACCCGAAGCCTCCCCTGCCAACACCGGCAGAACTGTCTCACTCTCGGCCTTTTTTTAGCCCGCGCATCATGTTTCGCTCGATCTGGTCCATTTCCTCCCTCCTGATCGGCCTGGGCATCCTGCTCGTAGGCTCTGGCCTGCTGGGCATGCTGATCGGCCTGCGCGGCGTGAACGCCGGCTTCAGCAACATCACGCTGGGCATGATGATGACCGGCTATTACGTGGGCTACATCAGCGGCGCGTGGATCTGTCCCCGCATCATCCGGCGGGTGGGCCACGTGCGCTGCTTCGCCAGCTTCGCCGCCCTTTGTGCCGCCCTCACCCTCACCTACGGCATGGTCGTCGATCCGTGGGTGTGGTTCGGGCTGCGGGTGCTCAATGGCCTGTCGATCATGGGCATCTACATGGTCATCGAGAGCTGGCTGAACGAACGCAGTCAGGCCAACCCCGGCACCCAGGGCAGCATCTTCGCTGTCTACATGATGGTGACTCTCGTCACCGTGGCCATCGGTCAGTACATGATCGCGTTCTACGGGGCGAACGCGCTCGAATCCTTCGTCATCGCCGCCATCCTGTTCTGTCTGGGCCTGCTGCCGATCTCGCTCACCCCGGTGCCGCAGCCACTGCCCATCACCGCACCCTCGCTGTCGCTCAAGTCCCTGGCAAAGTATTCACCCACCGGCGTGGCCGGCTCCTTCTGCTCGGGTCTGGTGCTTGGCTCGTTCTGGGCGCTCACCGCCATCTATGGCCGGGGGCTGGGCTTCACCGACATCGACATCGCCAACTTCACGGCAGCCGCCATCTTCGGTGGCGCGCTGCTGCAATGGCCCATCGGCTGGTGCTCCGATCATTTCGACCGCCGCAAGGTGCTGACCGTGGTCGCCATCGGCGCCACCCTCACCCTGCTGGCGCTCAGCGAACTCGAACACCTGATGGGCGGCAAGGCGCCCCCCAACGCCTATGTGGCCGTCTCCGCCATCATGGGCATCTTCATCTTCTCGCTCTACGGCCTGTCGGTGGCACAAACTGTCGACCGCGTTCCGGCCAGCGAGGCGCTGGAAGCCACCCGCGGGCTCCTGCTGCTGCACGGCATCGGCGCGGCCATCGGCCCCATGCTCAGCGGCACCGCATTGCAGATACTGGGCGAACGCGGTTTTCCGCAGGCCACCGCCCTGATGACCCTGCTACTCGCCATCTTTGCCTTCGTGCGCACCTGGCTGGAAGCGCCAGTGCCTATCGAAGAACGCAGCCCCTTCCAGGTGCTGGACCAGACCTCGCCAGTGGCAATGGAGATGCACCCCCACGCCGATGCGCCGCTGGCTGACAACACGCCCGAGACGCCCGCCGAAGAACAGCCCGCCATCAGCCCCGAGGAAGCCGAGGCAGCTGCCGTGGCTGCCATTGCCACCGCACACGAAGTGGCCACCGTGGCAGCCGAAGCCGCCAGTACGGCAGGCGAGGCAACCGAGGACACCGGGCACGCAGCAGACGCCGGTGCAGCAGACGCCGATGAGTCCGCCGGCACCGCCAACGAGGCTGAATCCGCAGGCGCAAAAGGCGCCAGCCCCACCACCACGACGGATGGCGATACGGATGAACACGGCCCGGTGCAACGGTAACGCCAGCCAAAGCCGACACCAGGGGCATCGCCTCACCCGGGACAACCGATTCGCCTGAGCACACCGGATCTGCCCAGCCGGAGGTTCAATCGAAACTCCCCGGCCCCCTCCTGACGAGGCCTCCCGCGATACCCGAGCCGGCAGCCCCCTTCGGGTTGCCCCCAATGCCAGACGTTCGCCCGATAGCGGATGCTGATGTATTCTTTGCCTTCCCGATGCGCGCCAGATCCGGCCGCGATGCCTGCCACGCAAGGCAAATGGCCCGAATCGCCGGCAGGGCCACCCACGGGTTTGCGCCCGGAATGTTGCGCCCCGAATGGCCAGCCGCCAGAGCACCTGCCCCGTCGGCCGGGATGGCGCGCACTTTCTTCATCTCACGAGACTCCATTCATGAAGCGTTTCCGCCTGACATCCATTGCATCCGCCATGATCATCGCCGGATCGCTGAGCGCATCCGCCGCCCAGGCTGCCGACAACCTGCGCATCGGTCTGGCCGGCCCCACCACCGGCCCGGTCACGCAGTACGGCAACATGGTGCGCGAAGGCGCCCTCACCGCCATCGAACTCATCAATGCAGCCGGCGGCGTCAATGGTCGCCAGCTGGAAGCCGTCATCTACGACGACGCCTGCGAACCCAAGCAGGGCCCCATTGCCGCCAACCGTGCCGTCAATGACGAAATCTCCTACGTGGTCGGCCACGTCTGCTCGGGTGCCACCATTGCCGCCGCCCCGGTCTACGACGAGGAGGGCATCGTGATGGTCACGCCGTCGGCCACCGCCCCGGCTCTCACCGACGGCAAGAACTACGAATACATCTTCCGCGTCACCGGCCGTGACGACCAGCAGGGCCCGGCCGCCGCCAAGTACATCCTCGACAAGGCCAAGCCGAAAAAGGTCGCCATCCTGCACGACAAGCAGTCCTATGGTCAGGGCATTGCCGCCTCGGTGCGCGACACCCTCGCCAAGGGCGGCGTGAAGGCGGTGCTGTTCGAGGGCATCAATGCCGGTGACAGCGACTACTCCGCCGTCATCACCAAACTGCGCAGCAACGGTGTCGATTTCGTCTACTACGGCGGCTATCACCCGGAAATGGGTCTGCTGCTGCGTCAGGCAGCCGAACAGGGCGTGAAGGCCACCTTCATGGGCCCCGAGGGCGCGGGCAACCCCGACATCAACGCCATTGCCGGCGATGCGGTCGAGGGCATGCTGGTCACGCTGCCACGCGACTTCTCCACCGACCCGGCCAACGCCGCACTGGTCAAGGCCTTCAAGGACAAGAAACGTGATGCCAGCGGCGCCTTCCAGCTGTCGGCCTACTCGGCCGTGCAGGCCATCGTCGAAGCCGTGAAGGCTGCCGGCGACGACCCCGAAAAGGTTGCCGCCTGGCTGCGCGACAACACGGTGAAGACGCCGGTGGGCGACCTCACCTGGAACGCCCAGGGCGACCTGAACAGCTACCCCTACGATGTCTTCACCTGGCACAAGGACGGCAGCAAGACCTCGCTGAGCAAGTAACCCCAGCCCGCAGACCTCCCAGGCCAGGGGTCTATCTGTCCGGCGGCAGGCTGGGCATCCGCAGGTCAAACGTGCTGAAGCACCACAGACCTGACGATGCCTGCCCTGCCGCTTTCCTGTTTCTACTGCTTTCGCTGTTTGCTGCCCCCCGCTCCTCTGTTCCGGCACCCTTGATCATAATTTTGCATGCAGGAATTCAAAATTCATCAGATAACCACCTCTGGACGCCTGCTGTCGACCTATTTTCCAGCCAAGACACATCCGCAAGACACAGGCGTCACAACCGGTCGTGCAAACAGGCCCCAACGATGACAGAACCCCGCCCGGGCCTTATCATTGCATCTGCCAAGAGATGCGCGGCTTTCGGCCAGCAACAAGCGGCGTCCCCTACCCCCTCAGACGACCGTTTTCAGTGCTGATGCCCTGAAAGCCGATGTGCATCGGCTCCTCCTGCAAGGCATCCGGTCTTCCGGTTGCTTCCCTGCCATCGTCGCCCACAAGGCGGCACGGCTTGCCCCACGGGCCACCCTTATCTCCCGGCCCCACTGCCACGCAGGAAAACGTCTTCTCCCGGGATGAAGACCGTTTTCGGCCCTGCCTGCATCTGCATTATTCATTCACTGCCGTCCATCGGCGCACAGCCGTCAGCCCGACCCGTGCCCGTGCCGGCAGCCCTGTAGCCACGCCCATGTCCGACCTTTTACCCCAGATCATCCAGCAGACCTTCAACGGCCTGTCACTGGGTGCCATTTACGCCCTCATCGCCATCGGCTACACGATGGTCTACGGCATCATCGGCATGATCAACTTCGCCCACGGCGAGATCTACATGCTGGGCGCCTACACCGGCCTGGTGGCACTCACCGCCATCGGCACCCAGGGCCCTGTGCCGCTGCCCCTGCTGCTGGCCGTCATGCTGCTGTCTGCCATGATCGTCACCGCCCTCTATGGCTACAGCGTCGAGCGCATCGCCTACCGGCCCGTGCGTGGTGGCCCGCGTCTGGTCGCGCTCATCTCTGCCATCGGCATGTCCATCTTCCTGCAGAACTGGGTGGCCCTGGGCCAGGGTGCGCGTGACGTGGCCGTGCCCACCCTCATCTCCGGCGGCCTCTCCATTCCCTTTGCCAACGGCTTCGACGTGACCCTGTCGTGGTCGCGCATCCTCATCATCGTCGTCACCGTGGTGCTGATGGTGGCCCTGTCGCTCTACATCCGGCATTCCCGCATGGGCCGTGCCTCGCGTGCCTGCTCGCAGGACATGCAGATGGCGCGCCTGCTCGGCATCGACACCAACAAGGTCATTTCCTTCACCTTCATGCTGGGCGCAATCCTGGCGGCCGTGGGTGGCGTGCTCATCGCCGTCACCGTCGGCAAGCTCAACCCCTTCATCGGCTTCATTGCCGGCATCAAGGCATTCACGGCAGCCGTGCTGGGCGGCATCGGCAGCATTCCCGGCGCCATGCTGGGCGGCGTGCTGCTGGGGCTGGCAGAAACCTTCGCCGCCGCCTTCATCTCCTCGCAGTACAAGGACATCGTCGCCTTCGGCCTGCTGGTGCTGATCCTGCTGTTCCGCCCCAGCGGCCTGCTGGGCAAACCGGAAGTGGAGAAAGTCTGATGGCAGCCACCCTGAAAAACGCCGTCATCGCCGCACTGATGGCGGCCATCCTCACTGCGCCCGTGCTGGGCCTGCAACTGGTGCGCGAAGGCGCCAGCACCACCCTGCACACCCACTGGACGCCGATACTGGCCGCAGCCGGCATCGTCTTTGCCTTCCAGCTGCTGCGCCCCGCGCTCTGCCGGCTGTTTGGCGGGCTGGGCCTGCACCGCGCCACCTCGGCGCTGCGCTTCGACCCGAAGCACGGCTCCACCGCCCGCACCCTGCTCCTGGCCCTGCTCATCGTGGCGGCAGTCGTCTGGCCCTTCTTCGGCAGCCGCAACCAGGTCGACATCGCCACCATCGTGCTCATCTATGTGATGCTGGCGCTGGGTCTCAACATCGTCGTCGGCTTCGCCGGCCTGCTCGACCTCGGCTTCGTCGGTTTCTACGCCGTGGGCGCCTACACCTATGCACTGCTGCATCACTGGGCCGACTGGAGCTTCTGGCAGGCGCTGCCGCTCTCGGGCGCCGCCGCCGCACTCTTTGGCTTCCTGCTGGGCTTTCCGGTGCTGCGGCTGCGGGGCGACTACCTCGCCATCGTCACCCTCGGCTTTGGCGAGATCATCCGCCTGCTGCTCATCAACCTCACCGACTGGACGGGCGGCCCCGACGGCATTTCCGGCATCCCCAAGCCCACCGTGTTTGGCTGGGAAATGACCCGCCGCGCCAGCGAGCCCGGCACCGAGACCTTCCACCAGATGATGGGCTGGAGCTTCTCCAACACCCACATGGTCATCTACCTGTACCTGATGGCACTGGTGCTCGCCCTCGTCACCCTGTTCGTCTCCAACCGCCTCATCCGCATGCCGGTGGGCCGCGCCTGGGAAGCCCTGCGCGAAGACGAGATCGCCTGCCGCTCGCTGGGCCTCAACCCCACCCGCATCAAGCTCTCGGCCTTCACGCTGGGCGCCATGTTCGCCGGCTTCGGCGGCGCCTTCTTTGCCGCACGTCAGGGCCTCGTCAATCCCGAATCCTTCACCTTCATCGAATCCGCCCTCATCCTCGCCATCGTCGTGCTGGGTGGCATGGGTTCGCAGCTGGGCGTCATCCTCGCTGCCATCATCCTCACCGTGCTGCCCGAAGTGGCCCGTGAATTTGCCGAATACCGGATGCTGCTGTTCGGTCTGGTCATGGTGCTGATGATGATGTGGCGCCCCGAAGGGCTACTGCCCGTGAAACGCCCGCACGTGGCACTCGACGACAAGGGGGCATGATGACATCGAGCCCTGCCCGCCTTCCCGCATCCGGTGGGTGGCCCTGCCTCCCGGCAGCCGGCACCACCCGCCGCCCTTTCGCCCCAACCCATGTCACCAGGAAAGAGCCCATTCATGGCTGACACCGCGAAACGCTCCCCTCTGCTCACAGTCGACAAGCTGTCGATGCGCTTCGGCGGCCTGCTCGCCGTCGACTCAGTCTCGCTCTCCGTCGCCCACGACGAAATCTTCGCCATCATCGGCCCCAACGGCGCCGGCAAGACCACCGTCTTCAACTGCATCAGCGGCTTCTACAAACCCACCGAAGGCAGCATCCGCCTCGATGGCACCGAGATCGCCGGCAAGCCCAGCCACCAGGTGGCCCGCCACGGCCTCGTGCGCACCTTCCAGAACGTGCGGCTTTTCAAGCAGCTCACCGCGCTCGAAAACCTGCTGGTTGCCCAGCACGACCAGGTCCACAGCGGCCTGCTGGCGGGCCTGCTGCGCCTGCCCTCCTACCGGCGCGCCGAACAGGAAGCCATCGCCCGCGCCGCACAATGGCTGGACTTCATGGGCCTGCGCGAATACGCCAACCGCGAAGCCGGCAACCTCGCCTACGGCCACCAGCGCCGGCTGGAAATTGCCCGCTGCATGATTACCCAGCCCCGCATCCTGATGCTGGACGAGCCCGCTGCCGGCCTCAACCCCCAGGAAAAGGTCGACCTGCAACACCTCATCCGCCGCCTGCGCGACGAATTCAAGGTGGCCGTGCTCCTCATCGAACACGACATGAAACTCGTGATGAACGTCTCCGAACGCATCCTCGTCATGGAACACGGTGCCCCCATCATGACCGGCAACCCCGACGAAGTCCGCAACGACGAGCGCGTCATCAAGGCATATCTGGGAGAGGCGTAGATGACAATCTTCTCTCGCCCCCAAGAATTTCGTCAGGCAGCCAGATACCCGAATCGCTGACCGGAAAGCACACCATGACATCCACTTCCAACGCCACCGCCGGTACAGCAGCCCCCTCGATGCTCCGCCTCGAAGGCGTCAGCACCTTCTACGGCCCCATCCAGGCACTGCACAACGTCAGCCTCGACGTGCGCCAGGGCGAAATCGTCACCCTCATCGGCAGCAACGGCGCCGGCAAGACCACCCTGCTCATGACCGTCTGCGGCAACCCGCGCGCCGCCAGCGGCCGCATCCTGTTCGAGGGACAGGACATCGGCAAGACCGACAGCCACCTCATCATGCGCAACGGCATCGCCATCTCCCCCGAAGGCCGCCGCATATTCGCCGACATGAGCGTCGAGGAAAACCTGCAGATGGGCGGCTTCTTTCTCGACAAGCACGCCATCGCCGAAGGCATCGAACACGTCTACACCCTGTTTCCGCGCCTGCGCGAACGCGCCCACCAGCGTGCCGGCACCATGTCCGGCGGCGAACAGCAGATGCTCGCCATCGGCCGCGCCCTGATGAGCAAACCGCGCCTGCTGCTGCTCGACGAACCCACCCTCGGCCTCGCCCCGCTCATCATCGCGCAGATCTTCGAGATCATCGAAACCATCCGCAGCGAAGGCGTCACCGTCTTCCTCGTCGAACAGAACGCCAACCGCGCCCTGCAACTCGCCGACCGCGGCTACGTCCTCGAAAACGGCCACATCATCCTCGAAGACACCGGCGCCAACCTGCTCGCCAACGACGACATCCGGAAGGCTTATCTGGGGGTTTGAGCACCCCACCCTATTCAGATACAGGCAATAAAGCTCACGCCACAACCAGGCTTCCGCCATACCGAATGACCTGCTCATCCGCGCTGACCAAGGTCATTCCTTCCACCCTGGCCTGCGCGATCAGCAGGCGATCGAAGGGATCTTTGTGGAAAGGGGGCAATCCCTGCACCATGAAAGCGTGCATGCCATTGATGGGTAGCTCCTGGTACCCATTATCGAACAGTTCTCTGCGAAATGCCGCCGCATCAACCTGAAAGTCGTCTCGCCCCAAAGAGGACTTGATGGCAATTTCCCAGATGCTTGCCGCACTGAAGAACAGATCGTTGGATACAGACTCAACAATCTCCCGAACCGGGGAATCCTGTCTCAACCTGTCTTCAGCCAGCCAAAGCAGAACGTGAGTATCAAACAGATACTTCATTTCCCGCCCAGTCCAAACATGTCGAGAATCTCGTCCTGCCCCATCGTATCGAAGTCCGCGGGAACCTTCAGCTTGCCCTTCATGAACCCGATTCTGCGCGGCGCCTGAACAGGTGTTTCCCAGGGAGACAACTTGGCCAGTGGCTTGCCGGCTTTGGCAATAACCACGGTCTCGCCCTGAGCGACTCTTTCAAGCAAGCGGGACAGATGCGTTTTTGCTTCGTGGACGTTGACTTGCTCCATCATGACCCCCCTCTGAATGACACTAGTCTAGTCTATCAGACTAAGTTATGCCACTCAAGCAGATCAACGCGCAAGCAGCTTGAGAAGCTCAGCAAACTTTCCCGCAACCAAAGCGCCCCACCGCGTCGATTTTGATGGTCACATCGCCCTCGAAGACAACACCGGCGACAAGCTGCTCACCAATGACGATATCCGCAAAGCGTATCTGGGGGTTTGAGAGGCAACCCCCTCTGCCATGCCATCCACAGCATCAACGGGCCTCAAATGGCATCTCTCCGCCTGCCTCCTGTGAGCCCCCTCCTTGCCCCCAACAGGCAACAATTTCGGGTTAGTCTAGACACACTTCATCCCAAACCACCCAAGGGTTACCCCATGCAATTCGACCCCGCCTCCCTTTTCTGGATCAACCCGCCCAGACAGTCCCACATCGGGCAGGATGAAATCCGCATCGTCACCGAGCCGCACACCGACTACTGGCAGCGCACCTATTACGGCTTTCAGAACGACAATGCCCACGCGCTGCTGACGAAAACCCGTGAGCCCTTCTTTTCGTTCGTCGTGAAGACGGCATTCGACAGCGAGCGGCGTTTCGATCAGTGTGGCGTGCTTGTCTACCAGAACAGCGACAACTGGCTGAAAGCATCCATCGAGTACGAGAACGAGCGATTCCAGCGCCTTGGCAGTGTCGTCACCAATCACGGCTATTCCGACTGGGCCTCCACCGACATTCCCGCAGCACAGCGCAGCATGTACTACCGGCTCAGCCGGCGCCAGAGCGATTTCTGCGTGGAATGTTCGGAAGACGGCACGCACTTCCGGCAGATGCGCATTGCGCACCTTTTCGAGGGCGCCGATGAAATCAACATCGGCATCTATGCGTGCAGCCCCGAAGACTCCTCCTTCACCGCAACCTTTACCGGCATGCAGTTCACGGAATGCGCGTGGCTGGCGCACAAGTAAGCGTGACACGCCCCCGCATTGGGGGCGGCAGAACCGTTCCCTTACGCGAAAACCTTCACCCCGCCAGCATCCGTCTGCGATCAGCAGCCACGTCGTCCGTATCATCCCCGACGAGAACATCCTGCACGATCTCTGGATGAAGCTCGCCCAGAGTCCGGATCACGTCCCCCAGATGCCTCCAGCACGGCCGCTCCAGCTCGATCCAGCAACGTATTCCCTCGATGAAGCGGAGCGCATGTGCTCGTGCGTCTTCGCCTGCAAGCACAACACGAATCACATCTTCAAGATTGTGGTCAGCACAATCCCAGCCTGCGCGCATTCCCTCAAGAAGGCTTTCAACCACGGCTTCTCGCACCGCCTCATCCGGAGGAAGCACATTGCCATCGGGGATACCCCAGAAACGGGCTTCGTAGAAGTGACCAAGCATGAGAAGCAACCAGTCCCACCACTGCTTCCCTCTGGCGCTCATCCCGACAACAAGTTTCACCAGCTGCTCATTGGACCACCCGTAGGATGTCACTTCGTATAGCGGGAAAAAAGCGGTCTTAGGAACCGCTTCATCCCCCACTAGCTTCAGCAATCGCTCACACCCTGCATGATCGAGCCGCGACCTCCTGATTTGCAAACGGGGTATCCAGGCTCGCAAAGCAGGCCGATCCAGCGCCTCATCCAGCAAGGCGTTGAACAGCGCCTGATCTCTCTGGCAAACGCCATCCAGAAACGCCTTGAGAAGATCTATGCCACGCCCCTTACCGTCAGCATGCCTTTCAATTGCCTGAACGAGAGCATCCCAGACAGGACGAATTTCTGAAGCCGCCTCGGCCATGCCCTCCCCGAATTCGCGCGGATAAGCGATGCCTTCGCCCGCCCTCCCCGCAATCACCAGATCAGCAACAACGGAAAGATCCTGCACGGCACAGGCAGCTTCCCTGCCCAGATCTCTGGCAATGTCCCGCCTGCGATACACGTCAGCCCCACCATGACAAGGGTCACGTACAAAGGCCCGTACCCGGGCAACCAGGTCTGTCGACCCGCCCTCGGCCACCAGGCTTTCAAGCCGCTGCCTGCTCTCCTGCGAAAGCCCGGCCATATCCTCTGCCCTCACCTCAAACGGAAGCGAGTCCACCTGCCAAGTTTTCTGAACAGACGCATTTCCTGCTACCTGATGGGCCTTGTTTTTCATGTGAGCGGGCGTGATGAGCGTGAGAGTTCGGGCTCGATTACCCCGCCAGCGCCCGCAGGCACGCCAGCAGCCACTGGTAGCAGCGTCCCACGGTGTCGATTTTCACGGCTTCATCGGGGGAATGGGCGCCGGTAATGGTGGGGCCGAAGGAAATCATCTGCCAGTGCGGATAGTGCGCAGACAGGATGCCGCATTCCAGACCGGCATGGATGGCCTTCACGGGTGGCTTGTGTCCAAGCAATTTCTCACCCTCCGCCAGAAAGATGCGCACCAGGTCGGAATCGGGCAGCGGCAGCCAACCACCGTAGTCGCCGCTGTATTCGGAGCGCCCGCCGGCAAGACGCACGACGCTTTCCATGCGGCTCGCCAGATCGGCCTTCTGCGCATCTGCCGATGAACGCAGCAGGCAGGCAATTCGCATTTCTCCCTTCGCACACACCACCGAAGCCAGGTTGGTGGAGGTTTCCACCAGACCCGCCATGCTCGTGCTCATCCGGTCCACACCGTTGGGCAGCGCACGCAGCACATCCAGCAACCGCTGCGCATCATCCACCACCTCGGCAACATCTTCTGCCTTGTCCAGCGTCAGGCTCAGGCCCGGATCATCGGCACTCAGGCCACTGCCGATCTGTTGCGCCAGCGAAGCAAGCCTGCCGCGCACGGCATCGGCTGCCGCTTCGTCGGGCAGGCCGATGAGCGCCTCGGCCTCGCGCGGAATGGCGTTGCGCAGGTTGCCGCCCGAGATGCCAGCAATCTCGGTGGCACCGATTTCCACCAGCACCTGCACCAGAATGCGGATGGCATTGCCACGCTGACGGTGAATGTCTCCGCCCGAATGCCCGCCGCGCAAGCCACGCACCCGCAACCGATAGCCCGGCAGGCGCACCGCACGTGTTTTGTAGGGAATGGTGTAGCTGCCATCCAGTCCGCCCGCACAGCCGATGCACAGCTCCCCCTCATCCTCGTAATCGAGATTGATGAGATAGCGCCCGTCCAGCCAGCCGGGTTGCAGGCCCTTGGCGCCGACCATGCCGGTTTCCTCGGTGGCCGTGAACAGTGCTTCCAGCGGCGGATGCACCAGCGTGTCGTCGGCCAGCACCGCCAGCATGATGGCAACGCCGATGCCGTTGTCGGCCCCCAGCGTGGTGCCATCGGCCGTCAGCCAGCCGTCGGCACGCACCTTCGTCGTGATCGGATCACGCACAAAGTCGTGCACCTTGTCGGCATTCTTCTGCGGCACCATGTCGAGGTGCGATTGCAGGATGACACCGGCAGCCTGCTCGTGCCCGGCACTGGCCGGCTTGCGCACCCGGATGTTGCCCGCCGCATCGCGCTCGGCTTCCAGCCCCAGCCGCTTTGCCTCATCCAGCACATACTGCTGCACCGCTTCTTCGTGATGCGAAGGGCGCGGAATCTGCGTGAGCTGATGAAAATACTGCCAGACAAGCGCCGGCTGCAGATCGTGGATGGTACTCATGGGCAGTGTCCCCTGGTTGGCTGGTCATCCCGGCATTCTAGAACGTGTCACGCACTTGTTCGCCCCCGCGAAGGCCCCTTCCCTCTTTCCGTTCGTGCAGGACGAGACCCAGCCCCTCCCTTGCAGCGCATGAGCATGGCCCCACCCGGACAATCCGGGCTTGTGCGACCATCTGGCCATGCGAAACGCCCCTCTCCCCAGGAGTACACGCCCATGAAAGAACGCATCGTCGTCCTCACCGGCGCCGGCATCAGCGCCGAAAGCGGCCTCAAAACCTTCCGCGACAGCGACGGCCTGTGGGAAGGCCATCGCGTGGAAGACGTGGCCACGCCCGAAGCCTTCGCCCGCAACCCGCAACTGGTGCTGGACTTCTACAACATGCGCCGCCGGCAGATGAAGGAAGCGCAGCCCAATGCTGCACACCATGCGCTGGTGAAACTGGCCGGGCATTTCGACGTGCGCATCGTGACGCAGAACGTGGACGACCTGCACGAACGTGCCGGCAGCCAACAGGTGCTGCACCTGCACGGCGAACTGTCCAAATTGCGCAGCACGGCCAACCCAAAGTACATCGTCGATTGGGACGGCGACCAGACACTGGACGACCGCGACCCGCAGGGCCACCCGATGCGCCCGCACATCGTCTGGTTTGGCGAGAACGTGCCCCTCATCAGCGTGGCGGCCGAGTGGGTATCGGACGCAGACAAGATTCTGGTGGTGGACACCTCGATGAAGGTCTACCCCGCTGCCGGATTGCTGGAATATGCACAACCCTTCGCCGAGTGCTTTCTCATCGACCCGCGCCCACCGCAGGTGAAAGGCGTGCAGATCATTCAGGCCACGGCCGCCGAAGGCGTGCCAAAACTGGTCGAGCAGCTCATCGCCGCGCTCGCAGCATCCTGAACGTTTCCGTCTGTATGCAAGTCGTGCAAAATAAAAAGCCAGAAAAAGGAGATCGAGATGATGACGACCGACCGGATGGCAGTCATTCCGCTGGCCATGCTCGGATTGGTACTTGCAGGCTGCGGCGACAGTGGCAACCTTCAGGGCAACCCCGACACCAAAGTGCCTGCTGCGGACGTGACACGACAGCAGGCCCCCGACACATCCGGCAGCAACCGGCAAACCAAGAACAGCGCAGGTGCCGTCATTTCCAGCACCGGCGTGCGGGGCGATGCGGTTGCCCAGGCACTCATCACCTCGACCCGTGTCGAACAGGACGGAAAGCGATTGCTCAGCAAGTCCGTACCCTGGACAGAGCGCCCGCCAGCCGGTTCCGCCAATACGGCAAAAAGCTCCCCTGTTTTCCTGTTTGAACAGGTTCATCAGACCCGCAACGTCCCGGCTCTCCCGCCCGAGACCAGCGCGCAGATCAGGATTGCATCGTGGACAGCACGCACCAACGGCCCCACCGGTGAAGACTTCGATGTGCTGCAACTCGACATCCCCGTCTCACGCACCGGACTGCTGCCGGCAGAACCTGCCGATATTGCAGATGACGCCGAGAGTCTGCGCATCGGCAAGGCACTGTGGTCATCCTATCGTACAGCGCCCGAGGGACAGAGCGGCAACACCCACATCGACCAGACCAATCGGAACGAAGACACGGTTCTTCGCCGAAATGCGCGCTTCACGTGGGACGAGAACATTGCCAGCTGGAACGAACAGAACACCAGACGAAAAGTCCTGTTCAACATCCGCGCTCGCCAGGGTGCAGCGGCCGATCAGTTCCGTCTATGCTTCGAGTCGCAAAACTTCACCGAAACATTCCTGCGTGAAGTGTGCTCCACCTGGCAGGTGCCCGCAGGCTGGGCGCCCGGACAGGCACTGACCTTCAAGGGGCACTCCGTCAGCATGACCACCCAGGTCAACACCGGCCCCGATGCCGCGGGCAATCCGAGCATCGACACCCGTGAATCTCACTGGCAGAGCGTGGAAAGCGACATGCGGGTTGATCCGGACAGCATCGTCGATCAGCAACCCTGGGCAACGCCTGCCATTTCGGAAGAAGGGGTCAGTGGCGCCTTCATCGCCGCCATCCTGCAATCACTGTCATCGAACGATCCTGCGGCCACCCGGCAGCCTGCCACCGCAGGCCGCGTCGACAACCTGGGCTACCCCGAGTTGCCTCCCAGAACACCTGCCTGGGTTTCACTGCATCAGACCACCGGTGCAGGCTTTGGCGCATCGGCCAACGGCTACTGGACCTTTGCGCTGCGCAACGGTGTCTGGCTGGGACAGGGACGAAACCTGATGCCAACGCCTGAATTTCCGCAGGTGACACTGGGCATGCAACTGCGCCAGCATCAGCAGGACGGCAAGACCGTGCTCACACTGCCGGCCGCCATCGGCGTCCAGCGACTCGATGTCGACGCAGCGGGCACACAATCGTGGAATCATCGTGCGCCAATCAAGGCAAAAGGCACACGCCAGATTGCCCACGACGAGATCATTTCATACTACAGCGATCTTCAGATCTGGGACGAAAGCACCAACCACAATGCCGAACTCATGACTGCCGACTGGAAGCAGGTCAGGCTCTCGCTCCATGAAGCAGGCAGGAACCGCGCATCACTGTGCTGGATAGTGCGTCTTGGACGCGATGACATGCGCCGCTACATCTGCAGCACGTGGGAAGCACCGCAAGGCTGGGCACCCGGCGGCCCCTCGCCCAAACTGGTGTCCTACCGCATCAACGATTTCGACAAAGGCGACTACTGGGAAGCCAAGCCGGCCGGCATCATTTTCTGATCCACTTTGAAAATGCGGAGCCCGCATTGCGGATCGGGGCGCTGAACAGTCAAAGCAGTCGTCCCCAAACATCCGCCACAACAGGCTGGCACAACCGTGCCGGCCTGCCCCCCCCCTTCCAGCCGGGGAATTTCCAGACTTCCACCAATCTCAAAAACAAACAGGAAGTCAGGAAGCGCCTGCCCAAGACACCACGTCAGCCTTCATCAGGGTGTGAAGGACAAGATTCCAGCTTCACGGGCAGAACGACGAACGGACTGCGCGAACTGACCAGAAGCAACGACACCAGCCCCTTCTGCCAGACGGCAGAAACCACCCATCTGTCCGGTCTGGAAGGCGTCATGACACACATGTTAGCCTTTTCCGGCTCGATAAAAATACCTTCTTGAGCAGCTAAGAACCGTGACCGCATGGCATGCCACCAGCGGTCTTCCATACCTTCTGCCCGCACGATTTCTGTCATTCAAAGCCAGGGCAGATGCCTTCGACAAGGATCAGATTCGAGATGAACAAACGCTACGGACATGACAACCTGGCAGATGGCATTTTTCCGGCTTCACCTGCACCAGCCTCTGCTGAAGTTTCCATCGCGAGCACTCCGGCATCCCTGCGAGCCCCCTTTCCGCTCTCCCGTCTGCGCATGGTGCCCGCTGCCGTCCTGCTGTCCCTCAGCCTCAGCGCCTGCGGTGGTGGCAGCGATACAGCGCCCCCCAACCCCGAATCCGGCATGCCTCCCGGCACACAAATGAGCGATGCCAGCCAGACAACTGGCACGCCAGCTAGCTCGGCACAGAATCAGGCATCAAACAACAACGGAAGCAACCAGCCCTCCGTTGCCAGCCCGGGTAGCGCCGTCACAAACAATCCGCAAAACTCCGGCGGTGGCAACAACACATCTGCCCCCGCATCGACGACCAACACCACGAGCGCCACAAACACCGCGGCAGGCAGCAGCACAGGCACGACGGGCGATGCCAGCGGCACCGCACAGACCGGCACCGCCAGCCAGCCAACTACAGGTACGCAGTCGGGCAACAGCACACCGACCGGTGGCAGTGCTCAGATACCGGCCACGCCCACACCTGCTCCCGGCGCCACCAGCACGCCTCCTGCGGGCAGCGCTCAGCCCACGCCTGCTCCGACCAACACCATCAACCAGCAACCTGCGCCTGTCGATACGAGCAACCCGGCAACCGGTGCGCAGTCTGGTGGCGCTACCCAGACAGCGCCCGCCAACAGCGGCACAACCACCACGCAAACACCGGCACCGGCTTCGCCTGCCCCCGGCGGCGCCAGCGCGACTACCTCTGGTAGTGTTCAGAGCAATCCAACGCCTGCCGGCACCACGGGTCAGCAAACAACACCAACAGCCACGAACACGCCCGCAACCGGCACTACGCAGGCCAGTGGAAGCACACCCACCAACGGCACGCAAACCCCGGACGCATCTACGAGTGGCGCTGCTGTCCAGCAACCACCCGCAACCAATGCCGGCGCGCAGACCAACGCGACCTCTCAGGCCGGCAGTGCCACCGAAGGCGGCAATACAGGCAGCGCTGGCACTGGTACGCCCGCTGACGCCACCGCACAAGGAGGCAGCACGCAACCGCCGGCCACAGCCGATGGCGGCCAGAACACGAACCAGCCGCCTGCTCCGTTTCCCCCTGTTTCCGAATCGGTGTGCAAGGACATTCTGGCCGGCAACCTCGCACTGCCCGTTGGCATGAACAAGCTGGACATGCCCGACGTGCCGCGCCCGGATGTGGGTGCTGCGCTGAAGGACGAGCAGCACAACAGCTGCGTGGTTCGGATTACGGATCAGGCCGGGAAAAACAGCCCTACATACTGGCGACATGCGACTGTTGGCCGACAGGCATTCAACGCCGACAGCACGCTGGTGCTGCTCAGCTCCGACGACTGGAAGTGGCGAATTCACGATGCTCGCACAGGTAAAATCGTCAAAGACCTGACTTCCATCAGCGGCAAGGCAGAACCCCACTGGCACCCCACCAACCCCAAACTGATCAACATGCTTCCGCGAGAAGGGCTCGGCATGAAGATCTACCGCGTTGACGTGGAACAGGACAAGACCACAGAAGAAACTATCGACATGGCAGCTGCGCTGCAGCAGATCTGGCCTGGCGCAACCCACGCATGGACACACGCAAGTGGCTCACCGTCCGCGGATCATCGCTACTGGTGCATGGTGGCCGAGAAACAGGAAGGCGGTCAGAACACCCCATATGGGCTCTTCACCTGGGACCTCGTGGACAAACGCATTGTGGGCCACATGCAGGCAAACTTCGGCGTCATGCCCAGCCGCATCAGCACCAGCCCCAGCGGCGAATTCTGCATGACGTCAGGTGCGTACCCGGATGGCGCACGCATCTACAAACGCGACTTCTCCGCACCGTTTGATGCCCAGACGGCCGGGTCATATCTGCAGGTCAACAGTGACGGCGCCGACAACCAGAGCGAAATCATCCTCAATGCCAAGGGCGAAGATGTCTATGTGGGAACATCATACAGCTCAGGCGGCGCCGTGTTCGCACATAATCTGAAAACCGGCGAGAGGAAGACGCTGTTCAAAGCCTTTGATAATGGAATCACCACCGGCAACCAGTTCTCGGGCCTTGGCCACAAAAAGCCGGGATGGATTCTCGTGTCCAGCTATGGCGATCACAACGGCACATACAATCTGCGCGGTCCAAGAGAAGGCGACCGTCAGTGGATGCACCGCCGGGTATTTGCCCTGAATCTGGACAATCCCAGCCAGGTACATTCGATTGCCTACATGCGCAACGACTACCAGAGCAGGTGGCCACTCCCCAATGCCATCGTGAATCAGGACTTCACCAAGGTTCTGTTCAACAGCTCCTGGGATAGTGAGCGCCCAACCGACATTGACACCTACATGGTGGAAATTCCGCCCAGCGCCATTCCAGCGAATTGACAAAAGCCCTCGGGGCCAGAAGCCTCGGTGAATCAACACACCGAGGCATCCAGCCACTCCAGGAACACAGACACCTCAATCAAGGCTCCTTCAACACAGGGGCTTACCATCGCGCCGGATCAAGGAAGCTCGGTGATCCGGCGCTTTCATTTTTCCCTCCGCCTTCTGTCCGTCCGCAGACCCCCTCTTATCATTCCCGCTCTGTCTCTGCTCCCAGCCTGCAACCCCTTCCTGTTGCCCGCTACCGTTCCTTATCCCTGTTACCCATCACCCTTCCCTGACCGAACAATCGTCCGGAATGTCAGGCTGATGCGCGGCTCATGCACGCGAGCACTTTTCATGATGGCATGCTGCCAGTGGGTTTGCGTTGCGCCGCGCATCACGATCAGCTGTCCATGACGCAGCATCATCTCGCGCTTCTCGCCTGTGCGCTTGTGACGAAAGGCGAACTTGCGCGTGGCGCCGAAGCTCAGTGATGCAATCACCGTATTTCGCCCCAGTTCGCGCTCATCATCGCTGTGCCACGCCATGCCTTCGGCGCCGGTGGCGTAGCGGTTCAGCAGGCAGGAATTGAAGCGCACCGGGCACACATCGGCCAGCCGTGCCTCCACCTGCGCCCGAATTTCCCTCAGCAATTCGTTCCACAACAAGGCAGTCCGGGTCACCCCCGAATAGGTATAACTGAACGCCTCATCGCCATACCACGCCACCTGCCGCGCCGTGGTGATGTGTTTGCCGTAGAGCACAACCTCGTCGTGCCGCCATGCCACCTCATGTTCCAGCCGCTCAAACAGCGCATCAGCCTCGGCCTGCGCATGAATGACACCGAAGTCATTGACGATGCCGTCATGGGGAAGCAGATTCCGTGAAGGGTCTGGCACGTCATCTGGCAACATGCTGGCGTCGAACAGGTCCAGTGTACTCATTTCCCCTTCCCCTCGTTCAACGAAGCCCATCTGTACGCGACATGCCTGACTCATCAAGCACAACAACGCCCTGACCTGTATCGACGAAAACGGCCGATACGTTCAGCGCACAGATAAACCATACCCTTCTGCACGCAACATGCCAAGATCAAGCCCGGACGCAACGCCGTGCCAAGCATCATCAACAAAAAGTGCCCAGTGCATTCAGCGCTCACATGAAAACGACACCAGAGGCGGCCTGTATCAGCACGTCACACTCCGGATTCTCTCGGCAATCTGCGCCAGCTCGGCATCATCGGCGCGCTGGTGGTCGTGCGATGACAGATAGCCTTCATAGCGCTCGAAAAACTTGTCGACGCGCGAGGCAATCGGCCTGAAATCCGGGTTGTTGCCCGTGCCGTGCATCGGAAACAGCTTGGCGTGCAGATGATCCACGCCGTAGCCCTCGAACATCATGCCGGTACGCGCCACGTCATCAAAGGCGGCATCTATCCGGCGAACCACCTGCTTCGTTGCCAGCACCAGCTCGCTGACGACCTCGTCATCCTGCGCGAACAGGTAACTGCCGTAATGCCGCTTTGGAATCACCACCGAAAAGCCCGGCGTGTTCGGAAAGATCGACAGAAAAGCCAGATGCTTCTCGTCTTCCCAGATGCGATGGCACGGCGCATTGCCCGCCACGATCTCGCAAAAGATGCACTTCATTTCTTGGCTCTTCTGCGCGTGCGTCATGGTTTGGTGGTTCCTTGAATGCCCTGCAGCAGGCGCCCCCCATCTGCGCTCAGACGGTATTTTTGCAGTCGGCTGTTGGGCTTATCGGGCAGCGTCTGTTCAACAAGCCCTGCTGCCAAGGCAGGCAACAAGTAGGCTTTGCGGAAATGCTCCCGGTCGGCAAGGCCCAACGAGGTTTGCAGCTCCCTGCGGAAATGTTCACCTGTCATGGCCTCCAGAAGCTGCATGACTTGCGGGGTGACTTGCGGGGTAATTCGCTCAGATCCCCGGGCTTCGACATATCCGGCGCTTTCATCCCATTGTGGCCTTGGCCGCTGAAGCACGGCACTGAACTGATTTCCCCGGTCTTCACTGATCAGCTCGATCTGCGGCCATTCCTTCAAGGCTCGGGGAATGCCACTGCCGAGCCCCCGGTAAGGCAACAGTCTGAAGGCGTGCTCCGCCAGCATGGGGTTGCGGCGGTTGGTCTTGCCCTGCCGGATATCATCCACGCTCAGCGCATCAGGCAGGCCTCCGGGGCTGAGGATTTCCAGTCTATCGTTGAAGATCAGAATGCGGATCGGGGCACTGGTGAAGTAATCACGGTGCACCAAGGCATTCACCAGCAGTTCCTGCAGGACGATCTCCGGAATTTCCAGCTGCCCTTGCGAGTTGAAGCCCTGGTCGCCCTGCACTCGATGCAGGTTGCGTTTCATGAAGGCCAGCGCCTCGGTGTACTGGGCACTGAGGGTACCGCTGATATCCTGGCTATCGAGATAGCGGGTATCGGCAATGCTGGCTCCCGGAAAGGCCACGGCCTTGATCGAGAACGATGGGCGCCAGCGTGGAACATCGCGCCCGAACAGCATCAGACCGGCAAGTTTCAGCTCCTGGCCATCTCCCAGGCCCAGGTTGTGCAGCACGGCATCCAGCGGCAGGTTGGCATTGGGGTCATCCGCGCCATAATGCTTTTCAAGATACTGGCGAAAGGCCGTTTCGTCGATGTCAGCACTGGTGGTATCCGCTACCGGAACAAGGTCGGCATACACCAGGCCGACACTCTGGAACATGCGCTGCAATTCTTCGCGCGCGGTCACCTGGCGCTTGTCCGCTCCCTGCTTGACCCAGATCCGTCCCTGGTGGTCGAAGTATGGCTTCGAAAGCCCGTTATGGACTTTCACCACCATGACCAACCCTTGGGGCGTGGAGATGTTCTCGGTGAGCAGGCTGATGGGCGGACGAACGTGCTGGCTGGCCGCGTTGCCCAGCAACTGATTGAGACGATGCACCTCGGCCGTATCCAAGCCGGCAATGCTGCCATCGTCGTTCACGCCCAGTAGCAAGGTACCTCCCCCGCTGTTGGAGAAGGCCGCCAGTTCCGTTGCCAATGCATCCGGATGGCTGACACTACGCTTGAACTGCTGACGGCTGTGCTCGCCCTGAGCGATGCGTTGAAGCAGTTCGGCCTCGGTCATGAGGCCCTCGTTCCTATTGCTCATAGGCAAACAACCTGGCAATCTCCCGCCCCTGGACAAGCCTGTGCAGCAACGAACCCAGGCTCTTTCATCAGCGCCAATGCCTTCTCCGTGCGCGCCTTCCGGCCGGGGTTCAGCGGTGCCATCG
Source organism: Lautropia sp. (assembly GCA_030523825.1). Classification (GTDB taxonomy): domain Bacteria; phylum Pseudomonadota; class Gammaproteobacteria; order Burkholderiales; family Burkholderiaceae_E; genus Lautropia. Next base: position 54,640 of record JAUNHU010000003.1, read on the forward strand.
CATGCCAGGCAGCACGACAGATACAAAAAAGCTCGGCGTGGCGACATGAAAACCACATGGGATTCATGTCGCCTGCTCCGATCAACCGTGCATTACACGTCAATCGACTTGTAGCGGAAGCGCTTGGGCCGGGCTTCGTCCTCGCCCAGGCGGCGGCGCTTGTCTTCCTCGTATTCGCGGTAGTTGCCCGCGAAGAAGGTCCATTGCGAATCGCCTTCGGCGGCCAGGATGTGCGTGGCGATGCGGTCGAGGAACCAGCGGTCGTGCGAGATGACGAGGCAGCAGCCGGCGAATTCCAGCAGCGCGTCTTCCAGCGCACGCAGGGTTTCCACGTCGAGGTCGTTGGAGGGTTCGTCGAGCAGCAGCACGTTGCCGCCTTCCAGCAGCGTCTTGGCCAGATGCAGGCGACCGCGTTCACCGCCGGAAAGCTGACCCACCAGTTTCTGCTGGTCGGGGCCCTTGAAGTTGAAGCGGCCGATGTAGGCGCGCGACTGCATCTCGAACTTGCCGACGTTCATGATGTCGAGGCCGCCGGACACGTCTTCCCAGACGGTCTTGTCACCCTGCAGCGATTCGCGCGACTGGTCGACATAGGCAACCTTGACGGTGTGGCCGATCTTGATCTCGCCGCTGTCCGGTTGCTCGCGGCCGGTGATCATGCGGAAGATGGTGGATTTACCTGCACCGTTGGGGCCGATGATGCCGACGATGGCGCCCGGCGGAATCTGGAAGGAAAGATTGTCGACCAGCAGGCGATCGCCGTAAGCCTTGGAGACGTTGTTGAACTCGATGACCTGATCGCCCAGACGCTCGGCCACCGGAATGAAGATTTCCTGCGTCTCGTTGCGGCGCTGGTATTCGTAGGACGACAGTTCCTCGAAGCGGGCCAGACGCGCCTTGCTCTTGGCCTGACGGCCCTTGGCGTTCTGGCGCACCCATTCCAGCTCCTTCTTCAGCGCTTTCTGGCGTGCCGATTCAGAGGCTTCTTCCTGCTTCAGGCGGTTGCTTTTCTGATCGAGCCACGAGCTGTAGTTGCCGCGCCAGGGAATGCCGCTGCCACGGTCCAGTTCCAGAATCCACTCGGCTGCGTTGTCGAGGAAGTAGCGGTCGTGGGTGACGGCCACCACGGTGCCGGTGAATTTCTGCAGGAATTGCTCCAGCCAGTCGACACTCTCGGCGTCGAGGTGGTTGGTGGGTTCGTCGAGCAGCAGCATGTCGGGGCGCGACAGCAGCAGACGGCACAGGGCCACGCGGCGCTTCTCGCCACCGGAGAGGTTGCCGATCTTCGCATCCCAGGGCGGCAGGCGCAGCGCGTCGGCTGCCACTTCCAGTTGCAGCTCGATGTTGTCGGTGCCGGCGGCCTGAATGATGGCCTCGTACTTGGCCTGCTCCGAAGCCAGTGCGTCGAAATCAGCGTCAGGCTCGGCATAGGCTGCGTAGATTTCTTCCAGCTTCTGCTTGGCTTCGACGATGTCGCCCAGACCGCCTTCCACGGCCTCACGCACCGTCTGCTCGGCGTCCAGCAGCGGCTCCTGCGGCAGATAGCCCACCTTGATGCCCGGCATCGGCATGGCTTCGCCGTCGATCTCCTTGTCGAGACCCGCCATGATCTTCAGCAGCGTGGACTTGCCCGCCCCGTTGGTGCCCAGCACGCCAATCTTGGCGCCGGGGAAGAAGCTGAGCGAAATGTCCTTCAGGATCTGGCGTTTGGGTGGCACGGTCTTGCTCACCCGGTTCATCGTGTATACGTATTGGGCCATGTTGCAGAGGGGAAGATGCAGGGACAGGCAGAGACTCCGCCTGCCGTCTCGGATTCGTGGATGAATCTGCCATTATCGCAGACCTCGGGGCGGGCTGCCCGGCGAAGGCGGGGCGAGACCGGCGGCCAGGGGCGCTGGCTGGGTGGCTGTGGCGGGCCGCCCTCCTAGAACAGACGCCACCGGCGCCTTATCCGGCCACCTTCGGAGACTATGTGGCCATGCCCGTCGATGATGATCGAGTAGCTACCCTCCAGCTGCCGGCCATCGTCGATGAGCCCCATGATTCTCCTGTTGCGGCGCTCGGAGTCATCGTGCATGACTTCGATTTCGATCTGGTAAAAATCGTCGTCACCAGGCACACCATGCTCAAGCGCAAATGGCTGCGCATTCTCGCCTGGCTGCAAGTCGGGCTGGGCAGCCCTGTACTTGCGGACTTCCGAGCGAATGATCGACAGAAGCCGATCCTCTTTTTTCATGCATCTTCCTGCGCGGGCAATGGCCGAAAGGTTCCTGACGCGGCACAGGCAAACGGGCCATGCCAACGAGAAAAGCCCACGCAGTCGATGTGAACATCCTTGCATGGGCTTTCTTGCAAAACAAAGCCCGCCCATCCGGCCTGACGGGGCCGGATGGAAGGCCGGGGACAGGGAGTTGCCCCCGGCACTATGGCCTCACTGCGCCGTAGCGGGACGCCGAAGGTCTTCTGGACGGACGATGCTCGCCTCCATCAGCGGGCTGCGCAAGACGCGCATTGCCGGCGCCCCGGTATCAAGCGACTTGGTGGCAGTCGAGGCGGGGTCGGTTCCTGCCGGGCATGCGCCATGCTGGCGATGATGGAGCGCAGCAACCATCAGGGGATCATTGGCATCCCCTTGAGGACGGCTCAGGTCATCGGCCACCCGGCACGTGGGCGCAATGCCTTCGTCATAATCCCCCTGCCCCTTGGCATTCAACGCCCGCCCCAGAACCGGCAGATACGCCAAACCGCAGTTCTGCTGCGGAATTTGAACAAAGGGCTTGCCGCAGGTGGTGTCACCAATCACCACCACCTCCACATCAATCCCGCGCAAACCGTTGATGTATTCCTCGCTGGCGGAGCAACTGGCCTGCGTGGTCAGCACGTACACCCGGCGCAGCCCCAGATTGGGCAATGCCTGCCCTGCTGTGGTGCCCGTGCCCGGATCACCGGTCGTCTTGTCGATGAAGCCCAACTGGGAATCAGGCAGGTTCTCCAAAGGGCGCATCTTTTCGTTAAAGGAAAACCGGGAAAACAGCTTGCCTTGCGACCGTGCAGGATCTGCCGTCATGTAGGCCAGCTGCGCAGACTGATCTACCAGCCCGCCCCCGTTATATCGCAGATCGACAACGAGATCCTGGACACCTTCTGCTTTCAGGCGTTCCATCGCCGTTTTCAGCTGCCCTTCCAGCGGGGACTGAAAAGCCTCAATTGACAGATAACCAATTTTGCCGGCACCGGAAGGTGGAGTCAGTGTTTTTACCCCCGTCACAAGCTGTTTCGGGAAACGTGCGCCGTTCAATGTCAACGTGCGAACCTGGCCTGCCGCATTACGGAAACGCAACGTGGCAGGAGCCCCCATCTCAATGCCCTCCATAACCAGATCCAATTGCATCGCATCACCAGAGCCCGGCTGGATATTTGCCAACACAATTTCTGACCCTTCTCCGCTCCTGATGGCAAGCAACCGATCACCACGCTGCACACCAGCCGCAGCTGCGGGGCCTGCTTCGCTCACCCTGGCAACTCGCACAACAAGACCGCCTGCAGGCGCTTGCCCAACAGCCCAGGTGACTCCTGGCCCCGCCTTCTGATCGGCTTCCATCGTCTGCTGCCACTGCTCAATGGGACGAACATCACTGAAGCGGTCTCTGAATTTTCCATTAGGCAGGCGCTCCTTGATCACGGACGCGCCAAGATATCCACGAACTGCGAGGTAATGCTCCCCCTGAGCAAAAGCCGGCTCATCCGGGCTCACCTGCGGCATCTGCGCCTGCCAGTAGTAGACCTGATTCATGTACGCCTGAACAAACTGCAACTCCTTCTGGCGGGTGGCCTTCTGGTACGTGATGCCCGCTGGTGCCAGCGAGTTGCCATTGGCATCAAAGGCAAAGGAGTTGTCGGGCGCGCACTGGTTGGCGTGGGCCTTCACCTGGGGGAACAACGAGCCCAAGTCTGAACGCTGCGCAGCCTGTGCAACAGCATTGGCATCGTTGGCGCCACCACCCGCTGGCGCAGCCCGGTCGGGCGAGTTGCTGACGGCGTTGTCTCCATCCCCTCCGCCACCGCAGGCACTCAGTGCGGCAATCAGCAGGCATGCCAGTGTGGTGCGGCCATAGCCTGCGCGTTCGGGTCTGCGGTTTGCAGCCATGTTTCCCCCTCGTTGTCTTGTTCAAATTGGCGTTTATTGAACAACGATGAGGGAAGATGCGTGCGAATACCACTCAAAACGGTGGGGAGATCATATCGAGATCAAGCCATTTTTCGACCACATTCCCCACATGTGTTACACGCGGCTGCAGATTCACGCAGCGATGACGCGCCGCTGCCCGACAACCGGGCTTGGCGGCCGCAGCGGAAACTTCAGCCGCAACGGTGGCGCCTGCGCTTCACTGCTGCCCGGGCGTGAAACACCGGCACTCGCGCAGCAGCGTGGCAGCCGGCACCGGGCGCACGGCAGAGGATTGGGCCGGAACCACCGCCATGCAGCCATTGGGGCCGAAACGCAGCTGCATGACGAAGGGGTTGGGCTTGCCGCGGCGGCCGTCGATGATGTTGCCATCCGGCCCCTTCACGAAGACCTGATCCAGCACCAGTTCGCTGCTGTCGACGAAAGCCTTGTCCCCCAGCACCACGCGCCGGCCGCTGAACTTTTCAGCCACGGTTTCCAGCGCGGCGATGCAGGCGTTGCTGTTCTGTGCCGAGAGGAGGGCATGCGGCATGTCCGACAGCGAGGCCCCCGGCTTGATGGCCTTTTCGGGGAGAACCACCGGGGCTTCGGTCTGCTTGCGGGAGAACTCGATGGCCTCGTTTTCCAGTTCCCTGGCGCTCTTTACGGTGCGGCCACTGTCGGTGGCGCATCCGGCCAGCAGCACGGCTGCCAGCAGCGCTGCCGACATCCCCGAAAATCCGGCACGAAAAGACTTGTGTGGCAGGCGGGGTGTCGACAGTGGCATGGTCATGGCATCAGGAACTTGTTGGTGAACTGGGGGCCCAGCCGCAGCAGGGGTTTGGCGAAGCTTGCATCGTCGTCGCCCAGCGACTTGGCGGCCACAGGGGTCGGGCACTGGCCGGTACGGCGGTGATGCAGGGCCGCGGCCAGCAGCCCTTCACGGGTGTCGCCCAGGGCATGCGAGAAGTCATCGTCTACCCGGCAGGTGGGCACGAAGCCATTCTCGAAATCGTTGGCGCCCTTGGCGTTCACACCCACGAACTCGATCGGAAAGTATGACATACCGCAGTTGTCACGCGCGGTGAAGCCGTAGGGCTTGCCGCAGGTGGCGTTGCCGATCTGGACGATCTCGACATCCACGCCGCGCAGGCCGTTGATGAGCGACTCGCTGGCCGAGCAGGTATCGGGGCCGGTGAGCACATATACCCGGCGCAGCCCCAGGTTGGGCAGGGCACGCCCGGCGCCCGTGCCGGTGCCATCGGTACCGCTGCTGGTGGTGCGGAATTCCAGCACACTGTCCGGACTCTGGTTCTCGGCCTGACGCCTGTCGTTGTAGCGCAGCCGCTCGTAGATCTTGCCCTGGGTCAGCGCCGGGTCGGCCAGCATCCAGGCCAGCTGCGAGGACTGATACAGGTAGCCGCCGCCGTTGTAGCGCAGGTCGATGACGGCATCCGTGACCTGGGCAGCCTTCAGGCGCTCGACTGCCTCGATCATGGCCGACTCCAGCGGCAGGATGAAGCGGTTGAACATCAGATAGCCGATCTTGCCACCATCAGCGGTATCGAGGACGGTGCTGATCTGCACCGGATTGGCCCGGTATTCACCCGCCTGAAGCTGCACGGCAGGCTGCACTGCGCCGGCTCGCTGGACGCTGAGACCAAGCTCCTGCCCATTCACGGGATTGAGCAGTCGCTGGTTCACTTCGGCCAGCTCGGCCTGATCACGGGTGTTGCGCACGTCGATCATCCGACCCTGACTGCCCACCACCCCCACCACTTCGTCACCGCGCTGCAGACCCAGGCGTGCGGCTGGCGTACCTTCCAGCACGTAGGCCACCACCACCCGCCGGGGAACCTCGTTCTTCAGCACGGCAAACTGGGCGCCATAGCCAAGCACCACACCCGCCTGTGAGGACGCCTTCCACTCGGCCGTGCTCATCGCAAAGCTGAAGCGATCCTTGAAGGTACCCGCAGCCGTCTTGGCCGTGGTGAGGTGCGATCGGAACCAGCGGTTCATGTTGCCGGCATGATCGCTGGTATTGAAAGCATCCAGGCTCGGGGCCACGAGGGACATTTCGTGGTGCCACAGGTACTGATCCTGCATGTACTGCCGGACAAAGGCACGCTCATTCTCGATGCTGCCGGCGTGATACCCCGGCAGGAAAGCGCCGCTGCCATCACGTGCCAGCGGGTTGGCGGGTGAACACAGGTTGGCGTGACTGAGCGTGGAGCCGGACAGATGGCGGTCAGCCGGGTTGCCTCCACCGCCACCACCGCAGGCAGCAAGGGCACTGATCGTCAGCAGATAAAGTGAAAGGCGACGGATGTTCATCGGTCTGAGCTGGGCCAGAAATGGCAAGTGTAGTTTTCCCGACCGGATCATGCCGGCAAACCCGTTGACTGCCAATGCAGTTTGCCCGGACCAGCCGGCAAATGGTTTGTCGCGGCCGCCCATCAGGGCAAAGGTTCCGGCAGGTTCTCGGCTCTGGGCAGGCTGCGCCCCAGCACCAGATCAGCCCCCTTTTCGGCAATCATCAGCACCGAGGCATTGGTGTTCACCGACGGCAGGCTCGGCATGATCGAGGCGTCGATGACGCGCAGGCCCTGCATGCCATGCACCCGCAGCTCGGCATCGACCACGCTGTCGGCACGCCCGGCCGGCCCCATGCGGCAGGTGCCCACCAGATGATAGACGGTGGCACCGTTTCTGCGCGCAAAGTCCAGAAACTCGTCGTCGGTCTGGCACGCCGCGCCAGGTGCCGTTTCCTCGACGAAATAAGGCGCCATCCGCTTGCTCTGGAACATCCGACGCCCTATCCGCATGGCATCGAGCAGCACGCGCTGGTCGCGCTCGTCGGTCAGGTAGTTGGGCTGGATGAGCGGCTGCACGAAGGGGTCCGGACAGGTCAGTGCAACGAAGCCGTGGCTTTCAGGTCGCCCCTGCCAGATACCCAGGGTGGCGCCGGGATAATCATCCAGATCGCCGATAATCCCTTCCCTGAAGCTGGCGGGCGAGAAGACGCCTTCCACATCGGGCCTTGGCACGTCCGGACGCGATTTGAAGAAAACGTGTACCAGAGACGCACTGACACCAAAGGGGCTGGGTTTGCCAAACAGCCATTTCAAGCCTTCGGTGACGAGTCCCGGTCCGCGCACCAGCTGGTTGATGCTCTGCACCCCTTTCAGCCGGGCGACCATGCGCATGCGGTAGTGGTCACGCAGGTTGCGGCCCACACCCGACAAGGCATGCAGCACGGGCACACCGGCTGCCTGCAGCACATCTGCAGGCCCCACGCCGGAAAGCTGCAACAGGCGCGCCGAGTTGACCGACCCCGCGCAGAGAATCACTTCCCGGCTGGCGCGGATCAGTTCACGCTGGCCATGAGAGTCACCAGACACATATTCGACACCAACGGCACGCTTTCCCTCGAACACGATGCGCGTGGCCTGCGCATGCGTGAGAACCTTCAGTTGCGGGTGTTTGCGGACGGGTTTCAGAAAGGCTTTTGCCGAGCTTTGACGAAAGCGCTGCGCAATGGTGCGCTGGAAATAGCCGCTGCCGGCATGCGTTGCGCCGTTGTAATCGGGGGTGCGCTCGATGCCCAGTTCCTTCAGCCCCTCGATGAAGGTGTCACAGATGGGCAGCACCCAGTCGGGCTCCGTGACCGATAATTCGCCCCGCCGGCCACGAAACCGGTCATCGCCCTGCCCCAGTTTCTGTTCCGAGCGCATGAAGTAGGGCAGGATGTCGGCATAGGACCAGCCCGGATTTCCGGCCTTCTCCCAACCATCATAGTCGGCACGCTGCCCCCGGACATGCGACAGGCCGTTGATGGAGCTGGAGCCACCCAGCACGCGCCCCTGCGGCAGATCGAATTCGCGTCCGACAAAGGCGCCGGCCCGCCCCCTGAAATTCCAGGTGAGGGTCTTGCTGTGAATGGTCTTCACATACCCTGCCGGCATGTGAATCATGGGGTGAAAATCTTCGGGACCTGCTTCCAGCAGACAGACTTTTGCCCCACTGCTGACGAGACGATTGGTGACGACACAGCCAGCCGTTCCCGCTCCGACCACGATGTAGTCAAAACGCCCCGACTCTTTGACTGCCACACTCATGACCTCTCCTTCAAGGAAGTGGAGAAGGCCACGCATCGCGGCGGTCACGCAATCTCATCAAATGAGCATTTCACCCGATGCTGATGACCCCGGCCGTGATGTCTGTTCGCACACAAGGACTCTATCCCGTGCTGCAGATACCAGCATATCCCTTTCAACCACACCCGGCCGCTTCCCTGAAAGGCAGACTAACCGCAATTCCGCCACTTGAAACGATTTTGGCGAAATAAAAAGTCTTTGTGTCTTGCCGCAGCCGCGCCGTGCTTCCAATTGTTACTTCAGCACCAAATTGTCACGATGAATCAGATCGGTTTCGTCCACGAAACCCAGAATTTCCTCGATCTTTGATGAGGGTTGCCCCATCAGGCGACGGGCATCCGTCACCGCGTAATTCGACAATCCGCGTGCCACTTCCTGACCATCCGGCCCGACGATGGCCACCAGTTCACCCCGGCCGAAATCACCATCGACGGCTGTGACACCGATGGGCAGCAGGCTCCGCCCGCCGGACTGCAGGGCCTTCACCGCACCGGCATCCACCCGCACCGTGCCGCGCACCTGCAGGTGGTCTGCCATCCATTTCTTGCGGGCCGCCATGCGCGGCGTCTGCGCCACGAAGCGCGTGCCAATCGACTCACCCGCCATCAGGCGCAGCAGGACATCGGGCTCATGGCCGGAACAGACGACGGTGGAGGTGCCGCTCTCGGCCGCACGCTTCGCGGCCAGCACCTTGGTCAGCATGCCGCCAGTGCCCACACTGCTGCCAGCCCCACCCGCCATGCGCTCCAGCTCCGGGTCTCCTGCCTTCACTTCCGGCAACAGGCGGGCGGTCGGGTCGCGGCGCGGATCGGCTGTATACAGGCCGGTCTGATCGGTGAGAATGACCAGCAATTCCGCTTCGGTCAGGTTGCCAACCAGCGCCCCCAGCGTGTCGTTGTCCCCCACCTTGATCTCGTCGGTAATGACCGAATCGTTCTCGTTGATGATGGGAACCACGCCCAGCGCCAGCAGACGGCGCAGCATCGAGCGCGCATTCAGATACCGGCGACGGTCGGCCAGGTCTTCATGCGTGAGCAGCACCTGCGCCGTGACGATGCCATGACGACGGAAACTGCTCTCATAGGCCTGTGCGATGCCCATCTGGCCGATGGCTGCAGCCGCCTGCAGGTCAGCCACCTCGCGCGGCCTGCGCGGCCAGCCCAGCCGCTTCACCCCTTCGGCAATGGCACCCGACGACACCAGCATGATCTCGGGCAGGACACGATCCGGCTCACCTTCCTCATGCCCCTGACTGGCTGCTGCCTGGCGCATCCGGCCACGCAGGGCGGCAATCTGCTCGCTCCAGCCGTCAATCATCGACTGATCGACGCCCTGACCACCACGTGTCACCAGCGACGATCCCACCTTGATCACCAGTCGATGGGGCATTTCTTTCATGGACTTCACCGTAATTCAGAATAAGAGAACGGGGGACTCAGAGCGCCCCCCCAGGCACGCCATCCGGAACGCGAAGGCATCTGGCGATCACGCCGTCCGGCGCGCCTCCCCGGACAGCATCACCCTCATCGTGCGCTCTGCGCCCCGCGATGCGCAGGCATCACTCGGGTCGTGATGTTGCGTCCTCATCGCCAGCGTGCCCGTCCTGCGCATCTTCCCGAACGATGCCCTCGGCTTCGCCGGGCGAAGCCGGCGCGTCGAAACGCACATCCGGCTGCACCACCTCGGGCGGACGCAGCGCTTCAAGGTACTGCCAGATGGCAAAGCACAGATCACGGCAGCCCGCGCCAGTGACCGCCGAAATGGCGTAGACCGGCCCCTGCCAGTCCAGCGCCTTCACCAGCCGCTCGCGCACCTCGGCCACCTCGGCCTCGTCCATCATGTCGGTCTTGTTCAGCACCAGCCAGCGCGGCTTCTCGAAGAGTGCCGCATCATATTTGCGCAGCTCCTCGATGATGGTCTGCGCCTCCACCACCACATCACGTTCCGGATCGAAAGGGAACACGTCCACAAGATGCAGAAGCAGGCGAGTTCGCTGCAGATGACGCAGGAAGCGATGCCCCAGCCCTGCCCCCTCTGCCGCGCCACCGATCAGCCCCGGCACGTCGGCAATCACGAAGCTGCGGCCATCGTCGATGCGCACCACCCCCAGATTGGGGTGCAGCGTGGTGAAGGGATAATCGGCCACCTTCGGCCTTGCGTTCGACACCTGGCTGATGAAGGTGGATTTGCCCGCGTTGGGCATGCCCAGCAGCCCCACATCGGCCAGCACCTTCAGCTCCAGCTTCAGCCGGCGCTCCTCGCCAGGCCAGCCCTTGGTCGCCTTGCGGGGCGCGCGGTTGGTACTGGTCTTGAAATGCAGGTTGCCCAGGCCACCATCGCCGCCCTTGGCCAGCACCACCCGTTCGCCGTGCGTGGTCAGGTCAAAGAGCAGTTCCCCGGTGTCCTCGTCATGAATCTGCGTGCCCACCGGCATGCGCAGCAGGATGTCGTCCCCGCCCTTGCCATACTGGTCGGAGCCACGACCGTTCTCGCCACGACGCGCCTGATACTTGCGGGTGTAACGGAAGTCGATCAGCGTGTTGATGTTGCGATCGGCCTCGGCCAGGATCGAACCGCCGCGCCCGCCATCGCCGCCATCCGGACCACCAAAGGGAATGAACTTCTCCCGGCGGAACGAAGCAGCCCCATTGCCGCCATTGCCGGCCATCACCTCGATCCGGGCTTCATCAATGAATTTCATGCAATCACTCCTGCCGCGATATGTCCCGGCCGCTGACCGATCCGGGTTGGCATTGTATCGCCGGCCCCTGCCTTTCAAGTGAGTGGACCACGGCCCCAACGCTCACGGAACGCCCTTCCCTGACGAAAGAGGCGCCCGCCCGGAGTTCCTCTCCGCACACGAAACGGAGCCGCCCAGCCATCACGACAAAGTAGCGGAGACGCCGTCATTCTGAACGCAGCATGCAGAATGCAGAACAAAAAAGACGGACAAGGCCCCAAAACCCGACGCCCGGCGCCAGGCACAACGCCTTGCCCCCGAAAACTGACTCGGGAAGCTGTCAAAAAAACGGCCCCTTGCCGGGGCCATCCTTCTTTTGCGGAGACACACCCACAAAAGACAAGCCCCCGCCAGACGGCGAGGGCAATCTTCAGCAATGCGCCCGGCACTCAGGCACCGGGACGACTGCGGTCTCAGGCTGCTGCGCCTTCGACTGCGGTGATGCTGACCACCTTGTTGCTCTTGGGGCCTGCGACACCAAAGGTGACGATGCCGTCAATGAGCGCGAACAGGGTGTGATCCTTGCCGACCCCGACGTTACGACCAGCGTGCACACGGGTGCCGCGCTGACGCACGATGATCGAACCTGCCGAGACGTGCTGGCCACCAAAAGCCTTCACGCCCAGCATCTTCGGTTTGGAGTCGCGGCCGTTTCGCGTAGAGCCGCCGCCTTTCTTCTGTGCCATGACTGATTACCTGCACGAAAGACCCTGTCGCTGCCACTGGCAGAACCCGACAGGGCCGGGTTGATTCTGTCGCCGTGCCTTCCCGCCACCAGAGGCAACGGACTGACACGACATGCTGAAAGGATCAGGGAGATCAGGCAGCCTTCGGTGCCTCGGCCTTGGCCGTACCCAGATCGGAAGACACCTGCGTGATGAACAGCTCGGTGTAGTTCTGGCGATGGCCCTGACGCTTCTGATAGTGCTTGCGCCGACGCATCTTGAAGATGCGAACCTTGTCATGACGCCCTTGCGACAACACGACAGCCGACACTGCGGCACCACCAACCAGCGGTGCGCCGATCTTGACCTTGTCACCGTCATAGACGGCCAGAACCTGATCAATCTCGATGCCGGCTCCGATGTCTGCGGGTATCTGTTCTACCTTGATTTTGTCGCCAGCAGCAACCTTGTATTGCTTGCCACCGGTTTTTATGACCGCGTACATGGAAACCTCTCAAATGAAACCTGCCCAAACGCAGGCAGGGTAGCCGTACATTCTATCGCCCGTGCCAACCCAACGTCAACGCGCACCACACCCCGCGCCTCATGCGGAGCGCTCCCTCCGCCCTTGCAGCAAAAATCTCCCCATACCCCGGGCCGCCACGCGCCGGCGCCCCTATAATCTTGCTTTTCCAGACAACGCCCGGCCAGCGCGGCACGACGGCAGACACGGGTGCTCCATCACCCGGTGCCCACCGCCGACCCGGCACAGCCAGCAACAATCTCATCTTGAAGCCCTACGACGCCTACCCGATCATCTACGAGGATCTCGCCGAAGTCGATCGGGTGATCAAGGAACGGCTCGACAGCCCGGTCGCCCTCATCCGCACCATCGCCACCTACATCATCGGCGCCGGTGGCAAGCGTTTGCGCCCCGTTCTGCTCACCCAGTTCGCCCGTGCGCTGGGCTATGGCAACTCCGACACGCACCGCCAGCAAGGCCACCACTGGCTGCTGGCCGCCGTGGTCGAATTCATCCACACGGCCACCCTGCTGCACGACGACATCGTCGACGAATCGACCATGCGCCGAGGGGCGCCCACGGCCAACGCCCAGTTCGGCAACCCGGCCTCGGTGCTGGTCGGTGATTTCCTCTACTCGCGCTCCTTCCAGATGATGGTCGAGGTCGAGCAGATCGGCATCCTCAAGACCCTGGCCGACGCCACCAACGTCATCGCCGAGGGCGAAGTGCTGCAGCTGCTCAACTGCAACGATCCCGACGTGGACGAAGCCGCCTACCTGCAGGTCATCCGTTACAAGACAGCCAAGCTGTTCGAGGCATCGGCCCGCATCGGCGCCATTCTGGCTGGTGTCAGCCCCGAGATCGAACAGGCTGCGGCAGCCTATGGCCGCCATCTGGGCACCGCCTTCCAGATCATCGACGACGTGCTCGACTACTCCGGCGATGCCGGCACGCTCGGCAAGAACATCGGCGACGACCTGCGCGAGGGCAAGGCCACCCTGCCCCTCATCCGCGTCATGGAAGTGGGCTCCCCCGACGACCGCGAGATCGTGCGCGAAGCCATCCTGCACGGCGAAACCGAACATTTCGACCGCATCCACCAGGCCATCCTGCGCTGCGACGCGCTGGGCTACGCCCGTCAGCTCGCCGAACAGGAAGCCGCCAAGGCACGCGAGGCACTGTCGATCCTGCCCGCTTCCCAATTCAACGAAATATTGCTATACTTAGCTTCTTATTCGATCAGCCGAAACAAGTAATTGTCTTGCGCTGGTCACTGCTGATTGAAGCAGCATCGGGGTGTAGCTTAGCCTGGTAGAGCGCTACGTTCGGGACGTAGAGGCCGGA
>JAUNHU010000251.1 GCA_030523825.1 Lautropia sp.
CCCACCTGTTACGTCAACCCGCTTGCAAGCCAGCCGGATTGGCGTACATTCATGGTTCATGAAGTACTGCTCCCATTGCGGCAACCCTACCGAACAGATCATCCCCGAAGGGGACAATCGCCCGCGTCAGGTCTGCCCCCGCTGCCACACCGTCCATTACGTCAATCCGCGCATCGTCACCGGCGCCATCTGCGTCTGGGAAGACAAGGTGCTGCTCTGTCGTCGCGCCATCGAACCCCGCCACGGGAAATGGACCCTGCCGGCAGGCTTCATGGAAATCGGCGAGAGCATGGCAGAAGGCGCGCAGCGTGAAACCCGGGAAGAAGCCGGTGCCGATGCCGTCATCGAGCAGCTCTATGCCCTGCTCGACGTGCCCCATGCCGAGCAGGTGCACGTCTTCTACCTGGCACGCCTGCGCACGCCCTCACTCGATCCCGGCGAGGAGAGCCTCGAAGCCCGACTGTTCACCGAAGAAGACATTCCCTGGGCAGAAATTGCCTTCAGTACGGTGGCCGCCACCCTGCGCTGGTTTTTCGAGGACCGCCGCCAGGGCCGCTACCAGCTGCACGAGGGGCAGATCAGCCGTCCTGCCCCCGGGGCTTCTGCAGCCAGCGAACACCCCGACCGGATCGCCAGCGAGGTTCTGCCGGTTCACCCCGCTCACAGTTCCTTTGCCTCCCGCAACGGCGGTGACTGACGGTGTCCATGAACGACCATTGGGTCGAGCCGGACATGCCCCTCCCCCGGCCCGAGCGGGATGTCCCCGGCTATCCGGGCCTGATCGCGCTGGGCCGTGATCTGGGGCCAGCCCGGCTGCTCGAAGCCTATCGTCAGGGCATCTTCCCGTGGTACAGCGATGGCCAGCCCGTGCTCTGGTGGTCCACCGACCCGCGCATGGTGGTTTTCGTCGACGAGTTTCAGCCCTCGCGCAGCCTGCGCCGCCTCCTGAAGCAGCTGGCCGACAGGCAGCACTGGCAGCTCAGCCTCAACACCGCGTTCACCGAGGTGATGCGCGCCTGCGCCGCCCCGCGTGACGAGCAAGGAGGCACCTGGATCACCGAGGACATCATCCGCGCCTACACCGCACTGCACCGGCGGGGCCTTGCCCATTCCGTCGAGGTGCGGGAAAACGGCGAACTCATCGGCGGTCTCTATGGCGTGTCCATCGGCCGCATGTTCTTCGGCGAGTCGATGTTCACCCGGCGCAGCAATGCCTCCAAATGCGCCTTTGCCGCCCTGATGGCCCTGCTGCGCGAGCACGGTTTCGAGATGGTCGATTGCCAGCAATCCACCCGACATCTGGGCAGTCTGGGCGGCCGCGAGCTGCCTCGGGCGCAGTTTCTGGCCCGCATTGCCCGGCTGGTAAACCTGCCCGCCCCCGACTGGCAGGCCATGCAACCTGTCTGGCCGACGCAATGGCCAGCCTGCGCAGCGGCCCCCACAGCGGCCAACACCCCCGATGGCATGCCTGCAGCAGCCCCGCATCCAGGGAGTGCCGCCAATGAGTGACGTGCCCCCGGCCATCTATCCCATCCGCCTCTACGTGACGGCAGCCTATCCGTGCAGCTACCTGCCCGAACGCTTTGCCCGTTCGCAGGTGGCAGAGCCCGCCATCGCCATCGACGCCGGCAACTACGGCCAACTGGTGCGCGCCGGCTTCCGGCGCAGCGGCCACTTCACCTATCGGCCCCGCTGCGACAACTGCAATGCCTGCATTCCGGTGCGTGTTCCCGTCGCGCACTTTCGCCCCAACCGCAGCCAGCGGCGCTGCGCACGCCAGCATGCCGGGCTCATCGCCCGCAACCTGCCCCTGGCCTTCGATGACGAACACTACGCCCTCTATCAGCGCTACCAGCATGCCCGACATGGCGGGGGGCTCATGGACAGCGACGACCGCAGCCAGTACGAGGAATTCCTGCTGCACTCACGGGTCGACACCCGTCTGGTCGAATTCCGCCGCCCGGACGACACGCTGGTCATGGTGTCGATCATCGACGTGCTCGACGACGGCATCTCCGCCGTGTACACCTTCTTCGAGCCCGATCAGCCCGGTGCCGGCCTGGGCACCTATGCCATCCTCTGGGAAATCGCCCTCTGCCGTATGATGGGCCTGCAATACCTCTACCTGGGCTACTGGATCGAAGA
>JAUNHU010000252.1 GCA_030523825.1 Lautropia sp.
TGCGCGACACCTATTCCCAGCAGTTGCTCGATCTGGTCGAGTGGTGCATGAAGCTGAACCCGCTGGAGCGACCGCAGAGTGTCTTCGCCCTGCAACGCGCATTGCGCGAGCCCTTCCGGCGAGAGAATCACGACACGCGCAGCATGTTGCCGTTTCGCTGGCTTGAAGACGTGATTTCGCCGTTCCGCCGGCGTCGCACGTCGACATCGACGGTGGAAGGAAAGGGTACGGAAGTGTCGGCAACGTTGACGTCCCGTAAATCGGGCCACTAATCTTTCGGTTGTGCGGCTCCGATCCGTCGGGCCGATCGACCTCCTTCTTCCCAGCCCAGCCATGCGTTTTTCCATCTTCCAGGACACCGATATCGGCGGCCGCTCGATCAATCAGGATCGGATGGGCTACTGTTTTTCGCGCGAATCGCTGCTGATGGTTCTTGCCGATGGCATGGGCGGGCATCTGCGCGGCGAGATCGCGGCCCAGATCGCGATGCAGACGGTGGCCTCGATGTTCCAGCAACAGGCGTTGCCGCGTCTGGCCGATCCGGTTGCCTTCATCGAGCAGGCGTTCCACGCCAGCCACCGTGAGCTGCACCGTTACCGTGACCTGCATGGCATGACCGAGTGCCCGCGCACCACCATCGTGGCCTGCGTGGTGCAGGATGGGCATGCGTGGTGGGGGCATGCGGGGGATTCCCGTCTCTACCTGTTCCGGAGCGGTGAAGTCATGTTCCGCACGCTCGATCATTCCAAGGTGCAGAGTCTGGTCAGCCTGGGGCTGATTACCGAGGCCGAGGGCGAGGTTCATCCCGAGCGCAACAAGGTGCTCAATTGCCTCGGATCGCCCTTCGTGCCGCCCATCGAGATCCACGCCGCCTTCCCGATGAAGGCGGGCGATGTCGTCATGCTGTGCTCCGATGGCCTCTGGAGCGGTGTGTCGGCCGAAGAACTGGTGAACGAGTTCCGCATGGAGCCGGTGGAGCAGGCGGTGCCGCGCCTCATCCAGTCTGCGCTGGCGCACAATGGGCCGGGGGCGGACAACACCACGGTGCTGGCCATGAAATGGGACATGGACAGCACCGATGCCAGCGGGTTGCCGTCGCTGTCGTCGATGGGCTTGCCAGACGGGGCGGTCACGACCACGATCTCGATCGGTGCGCTCGAAGCGGCCGAAGCCGTCGACATGACGGAAGACGAGATCGACAAGACGATTGCCGAGATTCAGGAAGCCATCCAGCGCTCGAACAAGGGGATCTGAGCATGAATGTGGTGCGTCATGATGGCCGCGCAGCCGATCAGCTGCGCGAGGTATCTTTCATTCGAGGTTTTACCTGCCACGCCGAGGGGTCGGTGCTGGTGAGCTTTGGCAGCACGAAGGTGCTGTGCACGGCCAGCGTGCTCGACAGCGTGCCACCGTTCTTGCGGGGCAAGGGTCGCGGCTGGGTGACGGCTGAATACGGCATGCTGCCCCGCGCCACGCACACGCGCGGCGACCGCGAGGCTGCCAAGGGCAAGCAGAGCGGGCGCACGCAGGAAATCCAGCGTCTCATTGGCCGCAGCCTGCGTGCGGTGACGAAGTTGGAGCTGCTGGGCGAGCGCACCATCCATCTGGACTGCGACGTGCTGCAGGCCGACGGTGGCACCCGCACGGCCGCCATCACCGGCGCCTGGGTGGCGCTGCGCGATGCGGTCGATTCCCTGCTGGCGCAGGGCAAGCTGCAACAGGACCCGCTGGTGGAGGCGGTAGCTGCCGTGTCGGTCGGCATCATCGGCCAGCCCAACCACGCCGGGCCGGCCTGCGTGCTCGATCTGGACTACCGCGAGGATTCGCGCTGCGAGACCGACATGAACGTCGTGATGACGGCATCGGGCGGGCTGGTGGAAGTGCAGGGCACAGCCGAAGGCAGGCCCTTTTCCCGCCAGCAGGCATCGGAGCTGCTCGATCTGGCGGCAACCGGCATCGGTCACCTGGTGGTGCTGCAGCGTGAGGCGCTGGCGGCAAAGGCGGGTTGAACACGCTGTCGGGTTGAACCTGGCCCGATGCTTGGCGGTCGTTTCCCGCGGGGGCGCCTGCCAGAGGGTAGTCCGCCGGGGCGGGGTGCGCGCCCCCTCCCGGAATCAGCACAAGTCCGGCTCCGCAAGCA
>JAUNHU010000063.1 GCA_030523825.1 Lautropia sp.
GCAGCGCTGATCGAACCGATGGACAGATGATGATCGCCCCCCATCAGGATCGGCATGCGCCCGCGGCGAAACTGCGTGTTGATGGCGTCGAACACCGTCTTGTTCCAGATCGCGCATTCGGTGAGATTGCGCAGATTGCCGTGCGCCGGATCGCGCCGCCCCTGCGGATTGATCGGGCCGGCCAGATTGCCCATGTCATGAACCTCCAGCCCCAGCCGCTGCAGCGCAGGCCCCAGCTGCGCCACCCGCAACGCATCTGGCCCCATCGCGGCACCCAGCGTGGAAGTGCCCACATCGGTGGGAGCGCCGATCAGGGCGACCTTGCGTGGGTAGGAAGCAACGGAAGCACGTTGTGACAGAGGCGTCGAGCTGGGCATGGTGGTGTCCTTGCGATCAGAAATCGGTTGGAAAGGCGCGTGCTTTCCGGAGGGAAGGGGTACACGCCTGCTGGATGAAGTGAACCCTAACACAGATGGGGGAGGTATGGACTGGGTAGAGGGTGAGTATCATTGGCAGACGAGAGCCGATACTGCAAGACGCATGAGCGTACTTTCCCTGTTGATGCTGGGCCTGGCCATGTCCACCGATGCTTTTGCAGCAGCCGTGGGCAAGGGGGCCGGCATGACCAAACCCCGGTGGGCAGATGCCCTGCGCATTGGCCTGATCTTTGGTGTGGTCGAAGCCATTACCCCGGCCGTTGGCTGGATGTTGGGCAGTGTCGCATCACGCATGGTGCAGGACTATGACCACTGGATTGCCTTCGTGCTGCTGGCCTGTCTGGGGTTGCACATGGTGTACAAAGCCTGTCAGCCCGGTGAAACCGAAGGTGAATCACCCGATGATCGGGACACCGCCGGTAGGGGGTCTCCGGAACCCCGCATGCCGTTCCTGCGTGTTGCGCTGACGGGGCTCGCCACCAGCATCGACGCAATGGCTGTGGGAGTTGGCCTTGCCTTCGTCGATGTCAGCATCGTCCTTGCTGCCGGCATCATCGGCCTTTGCACCTTCGTCATGGTGACACTGGGCATCATGGCCGGTCGCCTGCTCGGCGAAGTCGCTGGCCGCCGTGCCGAACTGTTCGGTGGCCTCATTCTCATCACCGTGGGGGCGGTGATATTGCATGAGCACCTGCGAGGGTAGGGGCTGCAGCAGCGGGTCAGGACAGTGAGTGCTATTGCTACGTCTACACGTGTGCCTGACCTTTGGCTGTGAGACGGTACTTCTGCAGGCGACTGGTAGGTTTGTCGGGGAGGGTGTATTCGATGAGCCCCAGGGCAAGCGCGGGGCCGATGTAGCGTTCGCGCAGGTGCGTGCGATCCTTGAGTTGCAGATGCTTGCGGATGTCGGCGTTACCGATTTCACCTGTGGTGGCGAGCAGCTGGAGTAGCTCTGCTACTGGTGGGGTGACTTCCCCGGCACCTTTCTCGCCAACACCGTCGGTGGAGAGCGCGGTGTTCCATTCGGCGCTCGAAATAGGTGTTGAGGGTCACCGGAGTCGAGAGCGGTCGACGCAGCGACGGCCGCGCCGCTGATTCTGCTGCGTCTCGGTCTCGGTCTGGTGCTATGCGGATCAGGGGCTGTGGCCTGATCGTGCAGTATGCCGCACATCACGCCGGAGGTTGAGCAGCGCGCGATGGTCGCCGGGGCTGGTGGAAACTGTGACGAAGCCGCGGCCGTCTGGCGGAATGAGGCGGTTATGTTTGCGGCCGGGTATCCATGTCCAGCCGTTGCGCACCAGTTGCCGAATGTGCCGGTTCACATCCTTGTTGGCGGTGAATCTCATGGCATCGGGGTGGAGCGTACTGTCGTGTAGCGGCTGCGGAATCTGTCCGCGTTGAAATTGATGTCGGAGAAGGCAGCGTCTGTGCCAGCTTCCAGAATGGGGCGGCTATAGACGTAGCCGGTGCTGGCCCCCGCATTGCTGTTCTGGAAGAAGCGCCCATGTGGATCGACCATGATGTAGGAATCTTCCATGTCGAGGTTGTCTTCCACGCAGGCGATGGCGGAGAAGGCGCCGTGTTGGTCGATGAAATGATGAAACTGCTCATGAATGGGCAGGAATGATTCTGCGCTGACCCCCCTTGCGGGAACGTTTCGGACTTGGAGCGATGCGGGCATGAAAACCCGTCGACCGAGCAGCAGAATGCCTGCCAGTGAGGCATTGGTGGCGAAGCATGAGCGAACGCAACATTCTGGACGATCAGAGCTGATGATCGTCCATGAGTTCTATGGCCTGCCTGGAGCTAGAGAAAGGACGGCATGTCATGCGGCGACAGGCGTCATCGTGTTTGAGTTGGTCTCGAAATTGTCGTCGTTGCTTGCAACGCGGGCATAGTGCAGAAAGCCGAACTGCGCGACTCGTCGTCTGGGGCGTCTGATTGATACTCTTTGAGTCTTGGCATCTGCAGAAACAATTGCAACGACTGCTTCGTCATCTTGCTGAAAGCGTTGCGTTTGTTCATATTGAGGTTGAGGCCATTTGTTTTTATAAATTGAACGAAGTGTTTTGAGCATGGTGTTTGCGATTTGGTTAACGATTTTCCAAGTTCGGAGGTTTTCTTGAGCCATTCGACTGAAGTAACGTTGTATCGCTTGCGATCTTCGTTTGCATGCTTCGCTGTCGAGGCTGTTCAGTTCGCTGATGATTTCATCAGTTGATGGTGCTGCTTTGTGTAAGCTTGCGAGCATGAGATCCTGGATGGGGTCTTCTGCTTTCTTCTTGCAGTACGCAAGGGCGCGGGCTACGACTAACCATACTCGGAGTGCGAAAAGAGAGTCCTTGTCAAGCTTCCCTGCTTTCTCGACTTCGTCCAGAAAGTTCTTGATGCCTTGTATATCTGGTGTGTTGTTGCCTTTTCTCCAGGATTTGATCTTCTTCCTTTTATCTGAGTCTCCAGGCTTTTTCTTGGCGGGTATGGATGCTTTCACGATATCGCATCCTGCACGCAGATCAGCCCATGTCAGAACAACATCTACGGCGCTCTGGTTTGAGTCGAGAAGATCTGACAGGCGCGGCCCTCCAATGCGATCATGTAGCTCGCACAGCATAGCAGTTGCTCTTGGTGCATAGAGTGATCGAATCATGACTGACAGCACTTGGCTGGGCGGAAGCGCCTTGAGCTGAGTGTTACGTCTTATGATTTGATGATTTTCTAGAAGTTCTTTGAGCTTTCCTTCCAGCCAGGTTTCCAGATTTTCTCCCACGATTTGGTGTGTGTGTTCGTTTGGAGAGAAGATTGTGGCCAGTGGTGCAACCAGCTCCGTCAGTAGTGTGTAATCTTGAGCCCCAATCATTTCGTTGCTACGAGCCAGGGTGTCCAGCTTCCTGTTGCTGTTTTTTGTATCGAGCGCGCCCGCGATGATACGCGGCACCTTTGTTGGCTTGGCAAACTGCCACGAGAAAGGGGGTGAGTCTTTTTTGCTGGAACTCATTGGCTTGTTTGGGGGGCGTGAGTAGTTCGGGAGGGGCTGAACCTTGTCGGGTGTATCTCCCGACAAGGGCATGTTTACTTTTTGCCGCTGTTGTTACGGGCTGCGGCTGATTGAGCCCTGGAAGCAAAACTGCCGGCAGGCGTTTTCCCTCCGTGTGATCGGGCTGTAGCCGACTGAATGCGTGATGCGGCTGCAGGCGTCATGCTTTGCTGTCCGTTCCTGTTGCCAGGCGCTGCCCCACCCGTTTTGCTACCTGATTTCTGATTCATGTCATGCTCCTTTCATAATCATCTGTTTGTAGATGAGGGGGATAGCGTAACGAAAGGAGGGGGCGCTGTGTTCTCCGCAAATGGTCATTTGTGGGGTTCCGCTGAAGGGGGGTTCTTGTGAGGGGGAGGAGGTAGATGCTCCCGGGACGGGCGCCCGTGGTCACGTCTCTGGTGACTTGGCAGGGGCTGGCAGCGAGTGCCTGGTGGGGGGCTTCTCTAGCCTTTGAGTTGCCGCCCTGATGCGGCCTGATGCCCGCTGTGGCAATGAGCTTGCGATGTTGCCGGGGAGGTCTGGCAGGACTTTCCATGTCGTGCGGCGTAGTATCCTCCCCCAATATGACCGGCGCCTCTGCCCCCTTATTCTGGAAGGGGTAAGCGCCGGTTCTCTTTTTGCGTTCCTGTACCCCGATCTTTGTGTCGGGCTCAGGAGTGCTTCGGGTCTTTGTCTTTGGTTTTCTGCTGCCCGAGTGCCAATATTTTGCGCAGCAAGTCAGCTGCCGTTCTTGCAGGATGGCAGCCGGCTTGTCAGCTGCTTCAGACGTTGAACAGGAAGTTCAGCACATCCCCATCCTGGACGACGTAGTCCTTGCCTTCGGCGCGCATTTTGCCGGCTTCCTTGGCGCCTTGTTCGCCTTTGTACTGGATGAAGTCGTCGAAGGCGATGGTCTGGGCGCGGATGAAGCCGCGTTCGAAGTCGGTGTGGATGACGCCGGCGGCTTTGGGGGCGGTGTCGCCTTTGTGGATGGTCCAGGCGCGCACTTCCTTGACGCCGGCGGTGAAGTAGGTTTGCAGGCCGAGGAGGTCGTAGCCGGCGCGGATGAGGCGGTTGAGGCCGGGTTCTTCGAGGCCGAGGTCGGCGAGGAAGGCGAGTTTGTCGGCGTCGTCGAGGTCGGCGAGTTCGGCTTCGATCTGGGCGCAGAGGGCGACGACGGGGGCGTTTTCCTTGGCGGCGTGTTCGCGGAGGCGGTCGAGGTAGGGGTTGTTCTCGAAGCCGTCTTCGGCGACGTTGGCGACGTACATGGCGGGTTTGAGGGTCATCAGGCCGTAGGGCTTGAGGAGTGCCTTGTCGTCATCGCCCAGGTCGAGTGAGCGGATGGGTTTGCCTTCGTTGAGGTGGGGCTGAAGCTTTTCGAGCAGGGTGGTGAGTTTGAGGGCTTCCTTGTCGCCGGCGCGGGCTTTCTTGATTTCGCGGGCGTGGACGCGCTCGATGGTGCCCAGGTCGGCGAGTGCCAGTTCGGTGACGATGGTTTCGATGTCGGCGATGGGGTCGACGCGGCCGTTGACGTGGACGACGTTGGGGTCGTCGAAGCAGCGGACGACGTTGACGATGGCGTCGGTTTCGCGGATGTTGGCGAGGAACTGGTTGCCGAGTCCTTCGCCTTTGCTGGCGCCGGCGACGAGGCCGGCGATGTCGACGAATTCGACGATGGCGGGCTGCACTTTCTGCGGTTTGACGATGTCGGAGAGCTGGGCGAGGCGCGGGTCAGGGACTTCGACGATGCCGACGTTGGGCTCGATGGTGCAGAAGGGGTAGTTGGCGGCTTCGATGCCGGCTTTGGTGAGGGCGTTGAACAGGGTGGATTTGCCGACGTTGGGCAGTCCGACGATGCCGCATTGCAGTGCCATGAGGGGTCCTTTGCTTGCTTGGGTCTGTATCTGTGGTGATTGAACGGGGCTGCTGCCCGGATGTCAATCTTGTGGAGGCTTGGCGGTGTCTGCCGGTTTTTCGGGTTTGGGCGGGGCGCTCTTGCGCGCGGCCTTGGCGATCATTTCGGGGTCGGCGGCGTGCAGTTTCTGGGTGGCGATTTCCCAGCCCTGGGTGAGGAGGGTGGGGAGGGTGTCGATGCTGCGGTCGATGGCGTCGTCGATGGCCTGCTGGTCGCTCTGGCTGGGGCGGCTGAGGACGAAGTCGACGACGGATTTCTTGAGGTTGAGGCTGCGTGGGTGGCCGATGCCGAGGCGCAGGCGCCAGTAGGCGGGGCCGCCGAGGTGGGCGGTGATGTCGCGCAGGCCGTTGTGGGTGCTGGAGCCGCCTTTCTTGAGCCGGGCAGAGCCGGGCAGCAGGTCGAGTTCGTCGAAGACGACGAGGATGTCGGCGGGGTCGATGCGGTAGAAGCGGGCGAGCGCGCCCACGGCCTGGCCGGAGCGGTTCATGTAGGTGCCGGGCTTGAGCAGGCGCACGACCTGGGTGCCGATGCGGACTTCGCCGGCTTCACCGTGAAATTTGGGGTCGTGGCGAATCTGGCCGGGGTAGCGGCGCAGCAGGGTGTCGATGAACCAGAAGCCGGCGTTGTGGCGGTCGTGGGTGTGTTCGTCGGTGGGGTTGCCGAGGCCGACGATGAGGCGGGGGGCGCTCATGGGTGGTGCGGTTGGATGTGTTGGGCTGGCAGGAGTGCTGCTGTTCGATGGAAGCCGTGGCTTGGGGCGCTGATGCTGATGCGCTGGATCAGATCCGGTTTCCTTGCAGGGCTTTCACGGAGCAGCAGCCTCGGTGGCTTGTCGTGCGCCGGGTGGTGCGGTCTGATCTGAAATGGTCTGCGGGGAGAGGCCAGAAACGACGACGGGCCGACTGGCGGCCCGTGTTGCATGCGGAGGCAGTGCCGGGCCTGTGGTGTGGCCCGGGCGCTGTTCCTGCCCGGTTGCTTCCTGTGGATGCCGGCTGCGCGGGGCAGCGGCCAGGGGCTACCGGGGTGCAGATTACTTCTTGTCGCCTTCGGCGTCGGCAGCAGCATCGCCACCTGCGTCGGCATCCGAGGCACCCACCAGGGTGGCGGAGGCCAGCACGGGGTCGGTGCCGGGGGCAACCTGGACGGTGACGCCCTTGGGCAGCTTGATGCTGGACAGGTGGATGGAGTGGTCCATCGACAGTTCGCTGAGGTCGACGGCGATGAACTCGGGCAGATCCTTGGGCAGAACCTGGACTTCGAGTTCGGTCATGACGTGGTTGACCACGGCCTTGTTCAGCTTGACGGCCGGCGAGTTCTCGGCGTTGGCGAAGTGCAGCGGCACCTTGACGGTGATCTTCTGGTTGGCTGCAACGCGCTGGAAGTCGACGTGCAGAACCTGCTGCTTGTAGGGGTGCCATTGCACGTTACGCAGCAGCACACGCTGTTTCTTGCCGTCGATTTCCATGTCCAGGATGGACGAGTGGAAGGCTTCGACGCGCAGGGCGTGGTAGAGGTTGTTGTGGTCGAGGGCGATCTGGACGGGGTCGGCTTCACCACCGTAGACGATGCCGGGAACCTGATTGGCACGACGGAGGCGGCGGCTCGCACTCGACCCCACATCTTTGCGTGTTTGAGCGATGACTTGCATCACATTTCCTTGAAATGTCTGCCGGCCCGCGACCAGGCTCGGCAAGGGTTGAATACGCCAGCACGGAGGCTGGCGACGAAAACCGTTGATGATAGCAGGATGCCTGCAGGTTGCGCAGTATCCGTGCAGAATTTGCGGGGCTGACCGAAGGTTTGGTTCGGGCAGGCGCGCTGTGATGATGCGTGAATGACAGGTGCCGGACGGGCTGTGGTCGGGTCGGCGGGTGGCGCTGGCGGGTGCCTGATGATGCCACCGCCTTGGGGTGGTGCTTCAGGTCGTCTGGTGCGTGCCGTTGGCGGTGCCGGAACGCTGGCTGGATGCAGCGCCAATGCCAGTTACGTGAAGCATGCCTGGCTTGCGCATGGCCAAGAGGCGCTGCGGTCTGGGTATGGCGGAACCGGGCGGGCCGTGTCTGACACTGCCCGCGGCGGCTACGCTGGCCCGATCACTCCATGAACAGCATCGAGACCGAGTCGGAGCGGTTGATGCGCAGGATGGTTTCGCCGATGAGCTGACCGCAGCCGAGGACGCGGATCTTGTTGCAGGCGCGGCCTTCGTCGGTGAGCGGGATGGTGTCGGTGACGACGAGCTGGTCGAGCGCGGATTCGCTGATGCGCTGGATGGCCTTGCCGGACAGCACCGGGTGGGTGCAGTAGGCAACGACGCGAATGGCGCCGTGGCTCTTGAGGGCTTCGGCAGCGCGGCAGAGGGTGCCGGCGGTATCGACCATGTCATCCATGAGCAGGCAGCTGCGGCCGGCCACTTCACCGATGATGTTCATGACCTCGGAGACGTTGGCCTTCTGGCGGCGCTTGTCGATGATGGCGAGTTCGCAGTCGAGGCGCTTGGCGAGTGCGCGGGCCCGCACGACGCCGCCGACATCGGGGGAGACGACCATCATGTTGTCCAGTTTCTGACGGGTGATGTCGGACAGCAGGATGGGCGCGGCGTAGATGTTGTCGACGGGGATGTCGAAGAAGCCCTGGATCTGGTCGGCGTGCAGGTCCATGGTGAGGACGCGGTCGACACCGGCGACCTGCAGCATGTTGGCAACGACCTTGGCGCTGATGGCAACCCGCGACGAGCGCACGCGGCGGTCTTGCCGGGCATAGCCGAAGTAGGGCAGCACGGCGGTGATGCGGCCAGCCGAGGCACGACGCAGCGCATCGACCAGGATCATCACTTCCATGAGGTGATCGTTGGTGGGGGCGCTGGTGGACTGGATGACGAAGGCATCCTTGCCGCGGACGTTTTCGAGGATCTCGACGTTGACTTCACCGTCGGAGAAGCGGCCGACGATGGCCTTGCCCAGCGGGATGCCGAGATGGGCGGCGACGTTGGCGGCGAGTGCGGGGTTTGCGTTGCCCGTGAACAGCACCGGCCCTTCGGACCAGAGTGCAGGCATGGTGTCGGGGCTGGAGCGGTATGAGCTGCGATGCACGAGAGGCTGACCCGTCTTGGACACTGGTCCGGGAGCAGCGGGAGCCACTCCCTGAGGCGATCAGGCTGGCAGGGCCAACCCGAAGAATGGATGGCTGGGGAGGAAGGATTCGAACCCTCGAATGCCGGAATCAAAATCCGGTGCCTTAACCAACTTGGCGACTCCCCAACGGATGGGTGGCAAGCCCCTTTACAAGGTAAAGGGTGCCAGATGCAGTGCGTATTGTAATACGTTCGGCATCTGATTGCCTGATTACAGCATGTTTTTCGTCATTTCGTCGAATTTCTTCGATGAGTGCCGTAGCTGTTGCGCGACAGCCGGTGGCGGCGAATACACAGGCACCGGAACCCGTCATGCGGACGGTGATGTTACCTGATTTCTCCGCACCGGCCGAAGTTTTCGACAATCTTTGTGCTGCCGTGGAAAGCGCTTCGACTGCATGCCGGACGGCAGGCTGCCTAGCTTCCACAACCGGCTGAAGATCGTTTCGACCAGCCAATGCTGTGAAGCTTTGGATTGTGATGGGTTTTGTGTCGCGTGTCAATTCGGGGGCTGAAAAAACACCGGCGGTGGCTACATGGACGTGGGGCATCAGCAGCACGAACCAGCGTTCGGGCAGTTCGATGGGCTGGAAGATGTCGCCGATCCCGGTGGCGTAGGCATTCTGACCGTAGACGAAGATGGGTACATCGGCCCCCAGCGGACGGGCGAGGTCGATGAGCTGCTCGCGCGAAAGCCCGGTGTTCCAGAGCCGGTTGAGACCCAGCAGCACGGTGGCGGCGTCGGAGCTGCCACCACCCAGGCCGGCGCCGATGGGGATGCGCTTGCTGAGGCTGATGCGCGCCCCCAGCGGTGTGCCGGTTGCTGCCTTCAGGGAACGGGCTGCGCGCAGGGTGAGATCGT
Organism: Lautropia sp.; assembly: GCA_030523825.1. Classification (GTDB taxonomy): domain Bacteria; phylum Pseudomonadota; class Gammaproteobacteria; order Burkholderiales; family Burkholderiaceae_E; genus Lautropia. Next base: position 9,361 of record JAUNHU010000063.1, read on the forward strand.
CGCTCTCGCTCACGCCCTCGGGATCGTGCGTGCGGCTGATGACACCGCTTTCATCCAGTTCCAGGCGGATGTCGTCCTGCAGGTCGATGAACTGGAAGACGGTCTCCAGCAGGTGCAGGCCATCGTCACGCCGGCCGGTGACATGCAGGAACAGGTTCAGCTTGGCCGGGGCGGGCAGATTCAGGACGTGTTCGGATGAGGAGGCGTTCATCGGGGAGGGGGCTGTCATGGTGTTGGCTTGCTGGCGCGGCCTGCGCATGTCATGGGCTGGTGCGTGGGGCGCGGGTGAATGTTCCCGTTTCTGAAGATCCGGCGGGGAGAAGATCCTGCCGGGAGCGCACGGCCGGTGCATGGGGTTGGTACGCATGCGCCAGTCGGGGGCGTCTCCCGCTGCCGACCAGGTCAGGGCGGCGGAAAATCCGTCGTCATTTTGTGAGTCGCCTCATCGTCTGGCTGCTTGCCGGCGGGCTGGTGGTCGGACTGTCCGGGCGCGGAGTGGTCATCGGGGTGTTGTGCAGGTGGTGGCCCGCCCGGTGTGTCGGCTTGTTGGGCCGGCCCTGTCCGGGGGCCTGGCGATTCATTCCCCGGCTCGTCCACCACGAGGCGGATGTCCAGGCGGTAGTCGTTCTGGTGCCAGTTGAGGAACCAGCGCCGGTCGCTGCGTTCGATGTTCCAGTCTTCTTCCCTGGCGCGGATGCGGCTGCCGTCGGCGCTGCGTTCGACGACCTGCCGGAAACGGTCGGAGAGCCAGTCGGGCAGCCGGCTGGCGGGGATGGGGATGCCGATGGCCTGCTTCAGCACGTCGTCGAGGGTGTTGCCCGTGTAGCGCTGTTTCTGCGCGGTTTCCAGCCAGGCCTGTTGACCGGGTTGCTGCGCAGCACGCACCACGGTTTGCCCGAAGGGCGAATAAAGCTCGAAGAAGGTGCCTTCTGCCGTGCGATCCAGGCGGAAGCGGCCGTTCTGGTGGCTGGTGCGGGTTTCGGGCAGCGAGCGCGTTTCGCTGATGGCGAAGCGGCCGGTGAGGTGCACTGGCTGCCCGGGCGAGGTGGTGAGGGGGCCGGTGGGCGATGTGGGGGTGCTGGCGCAGGCGGCCAGCAGGCTGCCGGCCAGCAGGCCGAGGCAGAGGCGTCGCCGGGCGGCATGGGGAATGATCCGGGTGGCTGTCATGGCCCAGAGCATAGCGCATTGGCGGCGCTACGGGCGCTCAGCCCGTGGGCGGATCAGAGGCTGGCGCCCAGCCGTTTCAGCGTGTCCTTGAGGAGCTGGTTGTCGGGGTCTTCCTTCTGGGCGTGTTGCCACATCTGGCGGGCCTGTTGCTGCTCGCCGCTTGCCCACAGCACTTCACCGTAGTGAATGGCGACCTCGGCCTCGGGTTGCAGCTCGAATGCCTGCCTGAGGGTGTCGCGCGCTTCGGACAGGCGCCCCATCCGGTAATAGACCCAGCCCAGGCTGTCGAGCACATGGGCATTGTTCGGCATCAGCCGGTTGGCCTGCTGAATGAGTTCGAGGGCTTCGGACAGGCGGATGTTGTGATCGGCGAAGGTGTAGCCCAGGGCGTTGTAGGCGTGGGCGTTGTCCGGCCTGCGCTCGATGAGGGTGCGCAGGCTTTTTTCGAGCACGTCCAGCCGCTTGATCTTTTCGGCTGCGATGGCGTGGTCGTAGAGCAGGTCGGTGTTGTCGGGCGTGTTCTTCACGGCCCGGTCGAGGGTGTCGAAGGCTTCCTGATGGCGGTTGGCATCACGCAGGATCTGGGCGCGCGTCACCAGCACGAGCTGTTGTTCGCGCGGTGTCTGGGGTTGCTGTGTGGCCAGCAGGGCGAGGCCTGCTTCAGGGCGATCGGTACGGGCAATCAGCACCGCACGGCGGGCCACCGATTCGAGCCGGAAGGGGCTTTGGGCCGGGATGCTTTCCAGCCAGTCGATGGCTTCGGCCGGGACGTTGCGGGCTTCGGCGATCTCGGCGAGGAACAGGTAGGCAGGGCCGTTGTCACGCGGGATGTGACCGGGCAGTGCCACGTAGCGCTTCAGGTAGTCGGTGGCCTTGTCCAGGTCCTTTTTCTGGAAATAGATCTGGGCCAGCGTGTAGTAGGCAGCGGGAGTCTGCTGATCGTTGTCGGGGATGCGGCGGAAGGTGGCAATGGCCGCATCGTCCTGACGGCTGATGAGCTGCTGGCCGCCCAGTGCCATGCGCACCCGGACATCGTCGGGATGCCGGTCGAGGTAATCATCGAGCAGCCGGGTGGCTCGCTGCGGGCCGCCCTGCAGCGGTTGCAGCAGCTGGGCCGCAATCAGCACGGCCTCGGGGTCATTCGCGTCGAGCTGGCGGGCTGCCAGGGCTTCGTCGGCAGCCTGCTGGCGTTCACCGGCGGCGGCGGCCAGGCGGGCGCGTGCCAGCCGTGCGGCAGGCACGTTCAGGTCGGGTTCGCTGAGGCGCTGGACGGTGGCCCAGGCCTCGCGGTGGTTGCTGGCGTTCAGCAACATCCGCTGGATCTGCTGGTAGGCCACGGGCAGGGTCTTGTCGGTGCGTGCCTGCGCCAGCCGGCGGGTGAGCCCCGGTTCGGCTTCGCGGATCTGGCCGTTGGCCAGCAGCAGGGTGTCGAGTGTCTGACCGGCTTCGGGCGCAAGCGGGTCGAGCTGCTGCCAGAGCCGGGCGCTGTCCAGCGCATCGCGGAAATTGGATGCCACCAGAGCCAGTTCGGTGGCGCGGCGCGCAAGGCGTGCATCGCCGGTCTGGGTGGCCAGTTCGTGGTAGTTGCTCCACGCCATGCCCGGTTGCTGGCGCTGCATGGCCAGCTCGGCTACCAGCAGTTCGTGCAGGATGGGCGGGGTGAGCGAAATGTTGGGCGTGTTCGCGGGCAGATAGGCGGTGGGTGTCGATTCGATGCCCGCCGACGGATCGTCTGCTGCCGGGCTGCGCTTGCGGGTGGCCAGCCGGGTATGGGTGTCGATGGCGTTATCGTCCGTCTGCGCAGCCTGCGGGGCGGGCGGGGTGTTGCGTGTGCCGCCAAAGGTGCTGGCGCAGCCGGTGATGGCCAGCATGCCGAGGGCCACGGCAATGGCGCCGATGAGCCGGACTGGGCGGGCAGGGGGGGCAGAAGGGCGAAATGAACTCATCCGGGCATGGTAGTTCTTGCGGGAAGGTTTGTCAGCCAGTCGGGTGACGGCCGGTTGACAGCGAGGTGGCTGTCCGGCGCTGATGGGAGTGTGTCCGGCTGTGTGGCCCGTCTGGTTCAGGTGGGGAAGGGTGGCGGAGGCACCGTGCCTGCGGGGGGGCACGGGGTTTTGTTGAAAACCAGTGGGAACTGTTCGTTTGCCACACCGTACCTGCAGGTCGCACGGATCTTTGTCAGGGTGGTGGTACATCGGGGGAAAGGGGCTTGCGCGGGTCGGGCGCGTGAACCGGTTGCCGGGTAGACTGGGACAGTCGGTCCTGGCGGTGCGTGGTGTCTTGCCCGCGCACGGTTGCGGGATTGGCGCTGGAGCGAACAGGTGCAATGACATGGTTCCAGGAGGGATACAACATGCCTGAATTGCCGGAAGTGGATGTGGTGGGGCAGGGTATTTCGGCGGCGCTGGCGGGCAGGCGGCTGACGGGTGTGGTGTCGCGCTGCGAACGCCTGCGCTGGCCCGTGCCGGCAGATCTGTGGGAGCGGATGTCTGCCGGGCGAAGCTGGGGACCGACGTTGCGGCGGGTGGTGCGCCGGGGAAAATACCTGCTGCTGGATTTTCCAACCGGAACGCTGCTGCTGCATCTGGGCATGTCGGGCACGCTGCGGGTGGTGGATGTGGACGACCCGCCGGTACGCCACGACCATCTCGATCTGCTTTTCGGGAAACGGGTGTTGCGTTTTCGTGATCCGCGGCGTTTTGGTGCGGTCTTGTGGTCGGAAGACGATGTGGAGGGCACGCTCGCCTCTCACCCTCTGCTCACCGGGCTGGGGGTGGAGCCCTTTTCGGCTGATTTCGATGCGGAGCGGCTTTTTCGGCTGAGCCGCGCACGCACGGTGGCGGTGAAGCAGTTCATCCTATCGGGCAAGGCGGTCATCGGGGTGGGAAACATCTACGCATCCGAATGCCTTTTCCGGGCGGGCATCCATCCGGCGATGCCGGCCGGACATTTGACGCAGCCGGACTGTGAGCGACTGGTAACTGTTGTCCGGGAGACACTGGCTGAAGCGATGGCTGCAGGTGGTAGCTCATTGAAAGACTTCGTCGACAGCAAGGGTGAGGGTGGTTACTTTCAGTTGCAGCATCGTGTCTATGGTCGTCAAGGCTTGCCGTGTCATGTCTGTAATTCACCCATCGAAACCATTCGCCAGCAGGGCAGGAGCACGTTTTTTTGCCCCCTGTGCCAACCGTTGATCGGCTGAAGTAACCCGGTGACAGGATGGTGCCTGCGGGTGATGGCAGGGGCGAGCCGGCCTTGTGTAAACTGCCGGGTATGGCGAAAAAAGGCATCAGTGAGCAAATCGAGGCGTATGGTCGCTGGCGTTCCGAATTGCAGTCGGCAATCGAACGTTATCGTGACTGGCTTGCCCAATCCGACATGGCAGATGCCTCCCTGCAGGGGCGGCTCACGCAGCTTGTCGAACGGCTGCACGAGTCGCGGCTGAAGGTTGCTTTCGTCGCCGAGTTTTCGCGCGGCAAGTCCGAACTCATCAACGCGATCTTCTTCGCGCAGTATGGTCAGCGGATCGTGCCCTCGTCGGCTGGTCGCACCACGATGTGTCCTACCGAGCTGCTGTACGACCCGTCGATGCCGGTGGGCATCCGGCTGCTGCCCATCGACACGCGGCTCCTGCCGGTTTCGCTGGCCGAATTGCGCAACCAGGACGAGCACTGGCGTTTCATCCCCGTCGACATGGAGGATGTGGCATCGCTGCGCACCGCTTTTGATTCGGTTCGTGAAACCATTCTGGTGCCGACCGAGCGGGCCACCGAACTGGGCCTCTATGACAGCGAGGATTCGATCGGACGCCAGACCGAGCCCGGCAAGACCGAAGTGCCGGCCTGGCGGCATGCCATCGTCAACATTCCGCACCCGCTGCTGGAACTGGGTCTGGTCATCATCGACACCCCCGGCCTGAATGCCATTGGTGCCGAGCCGGAACTCACGCTGAATCTCATTCCCAGCGCGCATGCCGTGCTGTTCGTGCTGGCGGCTGACACGGGCGTCACCCGCAGCGACATCGACGTGTGGGAGGCCAACATCAGCAAGGCGCACCGCACCGGTCGCTTCGTGGTGCTGAACAAGATCGACGGCCTGTGGGACGAGTTGCGCTCCAACACTGAAAACGATCTGGAAATTGCCCGCCAGGTGGTTTCCGTCAGCAATTACCTGGGTCTGCCCACGGCACGGGTCTATCCCGTGTCGGCGCAGAAGGGCCTGGTTGCCAAGATCAACCATGACACGGCACTGCTGCGCAAGAGTCGCCTGAAGGAACTGGAGCTTGCGCTCTCGGAAGAACTGATTCCGCAGCAGCAGCTCATCGTTTGCGAACAGGTGCGCCGCGATTTCGACGAGGCGATGACGGTGACGCAGAACCTGCTGATGGTGCGTCGCCGCAATCTGGTCGATCAGGCGTTTGAACTGAACGGGCTGCGTGGCAAGAACCAGGCGATGATCAAGCAGATGTCGCGGCGGGTGCGTGACGAGCGTAATGGCTTCGATGAAAGCCTGCGCAATCTGGCGGCGCTGCGTTCGGTGTTCACGCGGCACTCGCAGTCGATGTTCAGCCATCTCAGCCAGGACAGCCTACGCCGGCATGTGGATCGTACCCGTGACATGATGCTGTCCAGCCAGCTGTCGTCGCAGTTGCGTGATGGCATGAATTCGCTGCTGACCGCGGTTCGTCTCGACTTCGAGGAAGCCGATCGCCTCGTGAACGAGATTTCCGAGATGATGTCGGCGATGTACCAGCGCTTCAGTCGTGAATATGGCCTGTCGCTGGGCATGCCGTTGCGCTTTTCCACGCGGCGCTACTTCACCGAGATCGAACAGGTGGCGCAGAGCCATCAGCGTCAGTTCACGCTGCTGAAGCTGCTGACGGTGAACAAGGCCGTGCTGACGCAGCGCTTCTTCGATTCGGCGGTGGTCAGCCTGAAGAAGATCTATTCGGTGGCCATCCGCGAGATGGAGGGCTGGCTGCGTTCGCTGATGACGCCAGTGGAAACGCAGGTGCGCGAGCATCAGGCGCAATTGCGCCGGCGCATGGATTCGGTTCAGCGCGTGATGGATGCCGGAGATTCGCTGGATGGCCGCCTGCAGGAACTGGACGAATCCCGTGCCCGCATCGAGCGGCAGATCGAGCAGATGAAATCGCTTGTCGATGCCGTGCAGGCCGTGGTCGACAAGCGCCCCGCCGTCCGAGCGGTCAGTGTCCCGGAAGAAGTCTGACGGGCCGGTGGCCGCCGCGCGTGCGGGTGGCAAGCGGGCTGTGGGCGGGGCGATGGTGAAGAAAAACGCGCCTGCCGCGGGAAATGTGCCTGCCTTGCAGAAGGCTTCGCCTGTTGCGGTGCGGCGCAAGGCAGCGGCTGTTGCAGCGGCTTCAGGGGACTTGCATCGAGTGGGTTTTGCTCCAGCCCTCATTGCCTGGCAGCGCCGTGCCGGTCGCCACCATCTGCCGTGGCAGATCACCCAGGCTGCACTGGCCTCGCATGCGTCCGTCGCATGCTCGTCAGCCGATGAGCCCGATCCTTCATGTCCGCCTTTGGCCGTGAGTGAACCTGAGCCGGGTTCTGTCGGTCTGCCTCTGCAGGCCGTGTTGCGTGACCCCTACCGCGTCTGGCTGTCGGAGGTGATGTTGCAGCAGACGCAGGTGGCTACCGTCATTCCCTATTTCGAGACCTTCCTGCAGGCATTTCCCACCGTGACCGATCTGGCGCGGGCCGATTCCGAGCAGGTGATGGGCCTGTGGAGTGGTCTGGGTTATTACAGTCGGGCACGCAACCTGCATGCGGCAGCAAAACAGGTAGCTGCTGCCGGTGGCGAATTTCCTTCATCTCCCGAAGCGCTGACCGCGTTGCCGGGCGTGGGGCGCTCGACGGCTGCCGCCATTGCCAC
>JAUNHU010000253.1 GCA_030523825.1 Lautropia sp.
CACCCGCCATGTTGCGGCCCTGGGTACTGGTCGCAGAGCGTAACTTGGGCATGGGGTTTCTCCAGATGCGAGGGACTGCGGAACGACATGGCCCCCGCATCCCTGTCAGAAAGACCGCTTGCCGCGACACAATCGAGGGCCTTTGCAGCCCGCCGCGCAAACGGAGTGAGGGGGAGCGTTATTCTGCCAAAACTTGCCGGCAATGTGCGCATCACCCCTGGTACAAACAGCCCCGCAGCCCGCAGAATTGCGCGTAACCGGATTGATTGGCGTTCAAGATGGTCAGATTGGAGGGCAGGCCGACAGGCTTGCTCTCCATGCGCAGCCACGGCATCCAAAGCCCCCTGCCCCCGGCATTCGCACCGGAACAAGCCATGCCCCGAGCGACAGACAGACGTGTGCTCAGACGGCAGCCACCCGCATCGTCTGCAGAATGGCGCGATTGCACTCATCCAGTCCGAACCCACAGCGTGCCAGCAACGCAGTCAATGCCTCCGACGGCCCCCGCTCGATTGCCTCCACCAGTTCCAGCATCGGCACGTGAGGGCCACGCCGATGGATGAGCGCATCCGCCACGTCCTGCGCCACGGGAATCCGGTCCAGCAACCTGGCAAAGGGTTGCCCCAGCACCTGATCCAGCAACGAAAACACACCCAGCACGAACATCTGCTCGCGCACGCTGCTGTCCGCTTCCCTCGCCCGCAAACGCTCCAGAATCAGCCCGCGCCGGAACGAGGCAAGCATCAGCGGGCGCAGATTGGGATCGGGATTGGCACTCACCAGCATCAGTGACAACCAGCGCGCCATGCCCCGATAACCGAGCGCCATCACCGCATGCTGAAAATTCTGTACCGGAGCCGTCAATCCGAAGGACACCGAATCGAGATGACGCAGCAGCCGCAGTGCCAGCTCCGGCTCACGGCGCAACACGGCCTCGATCTCGCGCAGATCGACATCGCGGTTCACCATGTCCAGCAGCTGGAGCACGCCGCTCACATCCATGCTGTTGACCACATCATCCTTCGCCTGTGTTTCCGGGCGCATCCAGCCACAGACTGCATAAGCCCCGGCCTCGAAGGCGCGATCCATCTCCTGCACGGTCGTCACATCAGCATGCACGACCGCGATGCTGCGATAGGCCCGCTGGCGCAGATCGACAGGTGCAGCTGCCTCCTGCCCCCCTCCGCGCCGCTCCGCCTGTTGCGGCACGAAGGCCAGCCGGAACACCGGGAGCAGACTTTCCGGCAACTGCCTGGAAGGCAGCCCCTGCAACACCATGCCCATCCCGTTCTCGTTCAACTGCATCAGCATCGGCTGCATTTCGGGCGACTCGGCCACCGAAGCCGGCACCGCCAGCCACAGCCCCGGTGTGGGCTCAACGCCCAGCAGCCCGGCATCGAACTCGGCCTCGGGCGCAGACAGGATCAGCGTCGATGCCTGCAGCGCCCGGCCATCGGCAATCAGGCCATGCAACGCCGACATCCTCGCCACCTGCCCTTCCCTCGGCGCCATGCGCAACTCCAGCGCCATGATGCGTCGATCCCGGTCGATCACCGGACGATAGCCAAGCAGCAGACTGGACAGGTTCATTGACACGATTCCAGAAAACAGAAAAAGGGGGCAGCATGCCCCCGTCACACCCCGGCCGCAGCATAGCGACCGGGCAATCCACGCTCAACCGTGACGACGATCAGAGGTAGTCAAACATCGACAACCGGGAAATCTGCGAGTAGGTCTGCATCGCTGCGCGCAACGCCATGTCTGTCGACTGGATGCCCGAGAGCACCTCGGCATAGTCGGCATCCATCAGCTCGGAACGCCGGCGCGTCGCATGCTCCTCACTGGCATCCAGCGTGTTTGCCCGGTTCTCCATGATCCGCTGGTTCTCGCCCATCACCGTGCGTGCGCTGATGAGATTGTTCAGCGTGGTGTCGACGGCAATCATGCCTTCATGCAACTCCTCATGAGAAACCGCCGCCGTGTCGTTGCGCAGCGCCCCGATGGTGTCATCGAGCTGCTGGAACACGGTCTTCATGCCATTCACGTATCTCACGCTGAAGATGTCCTGACCGTTGCCGTTCAGGCCATACTGCACCCGCATTCCGGTCGTGCGTGAGCCCGCCGCCCCCTGAT
>JAUNHU010000254.1 GCA_030523825.1 Lautropia sp.
CATCGACAGCACGCGGATGGCATCGGCCATGCGGCGCGCGGTGTCGGCCGACGGAAATGCCGGCCAGCCGGTGTTGACGAAACCCGGCTCCTGCGGGTGTTCGCCATCCGATGCTTCGGCACCGCCCATATCCTGCCAGCCATCGTGGTAGGCGCCTTCGTGCTGTTCGTGCCCGGCGTGTTCGTGATACCCGCCTTCTTCCTGATGGCCGTGGTGGTCGTGATGACCTTCGTGCTGGTGATGGCCTTGATGCCCGTGATCACCCTGCTGCTCGCCCTGGCCGCCATGATGCCCGCCATCCTGAGCATGGTGCTCGTGATGACCGTGATGCTCGCCGTGATGGGCCTGGTGCTCACCGTGGTGGTGGTGCTCGTGGTGCTGCTGATGCTCACCCTGATGCGAATGGTGCTCGTGCTGCCCGCCATGATGCTCATGGTGCCCGTGATGGCCGCCATCAGGGTGTTCGCCTCCGCCATCGTGCCCCCACCCGCCGGATTCCGGCATGTGGCCCTCACCGGCATGCAGGCCCGGATCGCCATCCCCGGCCCCGTGATCAGCAGAAAAATCCGGGTCGGCGGCGTGCCCCATGTCATTTGGGTACGAATGATCTGTCATGGCGAAAGATGGATGTGGATGATTGGTTGGCCGGGGTGCACCGCCGGTGATGGCGACGCGCGCCACACCCGCACGGGCAGTCTCTCGGGACAGTATACTGAACAGCAATGTAACAGCAATTTTCCTTCCCTGCCGTCAATCCCCACGGCAGGCAGCCGCACGTCATGGTGCCCCGAATACACCTCCCATCGCTACGTGAATACATCCGTGCCGACGTGTCGCCCGCGGCCGTCGGCCCGCTGCCGCTCGACGAGGCCAATGCCCACCACCTGCTGCGCGTGCTGCGTCGCGCCCCCGGCGATGCCATCCAGGTCTTCGATGGCGAGGGCCAGGCATTCGGCGCCGTGCTCGGCAGTGGCAAGCCCGCCACCCTCATTTTGCAGGAGCGCTTGCCCGTGGAGGCAGTGCCCGCGCTGCAACTGGGGCTCGCCCAGTGCCTCAGCGCCGCCGAGAAAATGGACTGGACGATCGAAAAGGCGGTGGAGCTGGGCGCCACCCACATCGTGCCGCTGCTCTCGGCCCGCAGCGTGGTGAAACTCGACGCGGCCCGCGCCGACAAGCGCCTGCAACACTGGCAGCGACTGGTGGTGGCGGCCGCCATGCAGTGCGGGCGCAACCGCCTGCCGCACCTGATGCCCGTGCAGCCGCTGCGGCAATGGCTGGGCAGCCTGCCCGTGCCTGCGCCGGACGAACGACGCTGGGTGCTCGACCCCGAGGCGGAATCATCGCTGACAGCCCAGGTTGCCGCCACTGCCAGCGATGGCGTCAGCGCCGCTGGCCGGGGCCCGAAAGCAGGCACGACGCAGCCAGCCCCCCCATCCCCCGGCATGGCCTGGCTGCTGTGCGGCCCCGAGTCGGGGCTGGCCCCCGAAGAACTCGCGCTCGCCCGCACACAGGGCTGGCAGCCGGCGCTGCTGGGACCACGGGTGCTGCGCACCGAAACGGCCGGCCTCGTCGGCCTGACCGTGCTGCAGACGGTGCTGGGCGACCTGGGCTGATCACCCGAGCAGACTCAAACACCCTCCGCCATCCAGCCATCCGGGCATGACACCGGAGCGATATTCGCCCGACCCTCATGGGCCGGGCATCAGGCGGCAACACGACCTCCCGCCCGGGCACCGCCGCCTGCGGCCGCCTCAGCCTGCCGGCTTGCGCACCGAATAGAAGACGCGGAAAGCCACGTCATTGTCGTAGAAGAAATCGGCCGCATCGCGGAACACGTCCAGCAGCGAATCGCGGTCATCGGCCGGCAGCTGGTTCGTGTCGGGCAGGTTTTCGATCAGCAGCACGAAGCCGGGCTTCGACGCCTCGGGCGAAGGCGCCAGATCGGTGAGACAGTCGTAGAGGGCATCGAGGTTCTTGCCGTAGTAATCGGGCAATTGCAGGCCCGTGCCCAGTGCTGCCAGCACCTCGGCCTTGCTGCCGGCACCGCTGCAATCACAATCCAGCAGGCGCTGATCAGTCTGCTGGGCCGCCCGGATCAGACCGCTCCGGTCGTAGGCACCCAGCGGCAGGA
>JAUNHU010000064.1 GCA_030523825.1 Lautropia sp.
GGCGAGGCCACCAACTGGCGCAGCCTGATGCGCCTGCACGGCAAGACCCCGATGCTGGCCCTTCCGGCAAACCTCATCAATACCGTGGCCCAGCAGCTGCCCCAGATGCTGACCGGGGTGCGCTTCGGCGAAGAAGCCGCCGGCCTGCTCGGCACGGCCTGGCGTGCCATCTCGGCACCGATGTCTGTCATCGGCAACTCGGCGCTGGACGTATACAAGAAACAGGCCAGCGACGAATACAACCGGACCGGCCAGTGCCGCAGCGCCTATCTGCGCACGCTGCGCCTGCTGGCGCTGGTGGGCACCATCCCGTCGGCCGTGCTGCTTTTCTGGGGGCCGCCACTGTTCGCTCTGGCCTTCGGCGAGCCCTTCCGGGCCGCCGGCGAGATCGCCCAGGTGTTTGCCCCCATGCTGTTCATCCGCTTCTTTGCCAGTCCGCTCGGGTTCACGCTGATGATCACCCGCAAGGCACGGCTCGACCTCTACTGGCAGGTCGGCCTGCTGGTGCTCAGCATCGTCGCCTTCACCGTGCCCGACCAGGCCATGACGGCATTCACCGTGTTTTCGGCTGGCTACGCTGCACTCTATGTCATCTACCTGATGATGCAGTGGCGGGCAGCCGGTGGCGAAAAACACGGACAAGCCACGCCCGATGCGAATCAGCGTGGCTCGCAGCCCCCGACATAACCTGCCGGGGGAGCCTGTTCCCCCGGTCTTTCGCAGCCATCCTTCATCATGACGGCCTCCCAGCGCCCCCAACCAAGCCAGCGCACCCGATCCCCCTCGGTGTTCGATGCCCTCGGCTACCGGTCCCGCCCCTACGCCAGTTCCGGGCGATTGACGAAGCTGCTGGTGAATGCAGCCGTGGTCTTCCACTTCGGCCTGCTGGTCATCCTGTGGCAGGAAGCGAAATTCGTGCCCAGCATTGCCTGGACCGGTACCTCGGCCTGCCTGATGGGCATGGCGGCCCTGGCCGCCCGACATGGCAGCCTCGCCGTGCGCAATGCCACCGTGGTCGCCATGTTCTTCTTCCTGGCCTATCCCGTGTTCGGCTGGCTCAGCTACAAAGTCTGGGGACACTACAGCAGCGAGCGCGAAGCGCTGCTGATGCAGGTCATCCCCATCATGTTCCTCGGCTTCATGCTGTACCTGGTCGGTGCCGCAGCGCGCAGCCATCGGGCCTTCCCTGCCCTCTGGGTGGTCTGGGTCATCATCACGACCTACGTGCTCCTCAATGCGAAGAAGTTCGATCCGCAGGCCATGTACGAGCAGAAGCAGGCCGACGGCGGCTCCGCCTTCAACTATCAGCAGATGGGGGATGCCTTCGCCATCTGCTGCGCCATCCTCGCCCCACGCATCCGCAAGCTGCTCAACCAGTGGATCTTCGTGCTGATTTCGGTGGGCGTGATGTTCATCATCCCGTCGCGCAGCGCGGCACTGTTCGGTGCAGCGTCCCTGTGCCTCACCTTCATCCTGTTCGGCAACCGTTTCACGCGCATCTCGCTGCTTTCCGTCATCGGTCTCGCCGGCTTCGGCTACATCACCGGCGCCTTCGTGCCCCTGTTCGAGGGCACCCGCTTCGAGTCGGTGTTCAGCCCCGATGCATCCGACAGCTCATGGGGCTCGCGCCAGGAAATCATGGATTACGGCACGGCGCTGCTCGTCAGCAAGCCGTTCACCGGTGAATGGGCGTTCCAGCTGAGCGATCTGAAGTTCTCTGGATACTACATTCATAATGCACTGGACATCTGGGCACAGACGGGCCTTGTCCCCTTCCTGCTGTTCCTCGGTATCTGGCTGTTCCTGTTTGATGCCATGATTACGGGCCTCGTCCGCTGGCCGCGTGTCACGAAAGAAGTCATGCCTGTGCTCGCCTTCGTCGCCATGTCCTGGGTGCTGTCGCGCAACGTCACTTTCGTGGCCCTGTTCTTCGGCGTGGGCTTTGCCTCGGCCTCGCTGGCAATGGCCCGCTTTGGTGATCCGGCCCGCCGGCGCCGCCGTGACGGCTTCAGCCATACCCAAATGGGCGGCGCCACCCGGTTCAGTCCCTCGCAGTTTGCCAACACGCAGTTCAGCGACACCCAGTTCCGTCACTCGCAGTTCGGCAACACGAAGTTCGGCAATACACAGGCCGCTCCGGCCACGCCCGAGGAACTGGGCCTGCCCACCCGCTTCGAGGACGAACTGCCGCCGACCCAGATCGCCCAGCCCACCATCATCACCCCGGACACCCCGGCAAGCGCTGGCCACCCGGCGGCGAACCAGGTTCTGCATGTCGACACCAGCAACCCGGACGGGCTGCCCGAGTTCAATGGAACATTGAATGGGGTCTCGCCGCTGATCGCCGGCGTGCAGATGGAAACGCCCGTGCTGAAGAAGAAGGCGCCCACCCCGAAACACACGATGGCCCCCCATCGCAACAAGGTGGCCAGGAAGAAGGAAGAACTCAAGGTGCGCGAGATCGGGCCGCGTGAACGCCTCACCACCCTGGATGATGTGCCTGACGAGTTTGCGCCCCGGCGCCACTGGGAGAAGCCGCCCGAGCTGGAAGCCGGCTCATCACGGCAGGCGTCATCGCCTCGCCAGGCAGGATCGCCATCCGACGACACTGCTCCCCCTGAGGAGACCCCGAACAAGCCATGAACTATCTGGTTCCCGTCGACACCTTCGCCGAGCTGCACGCTCCCCAGCCCGGCCCTGGCACCCGTTCGTCCCAGCCGCAGGCTGGGCCGGCACGTCCAGCCGGAAAGCTGCGCAAGCTGGGCTGGCGGCTCTATGAGGAGCTGATCCTGCCCCCCCGGCAGGACGAATACCGCCGCCTGCTGAAGGCTGCGCGTGACCAGGGCTATCAGGTCATCGACAACGTGCAGTGGCTGGAGATGGTGCGCGCCAGCGGCCCGGCAAAAGGGCAGCGGGTGCTGGTCATGCGCCATGACATCGACACTGACCCCACCCTCGCCCGTGAATGGCACCAGATCGAATCCAGCCTGGGGTGTCGTGCCAGTTATTACTTCCGCGAGAGCACCTGCGACGAGGCCGTCATCCGCGAGCTGGCGGCAGCCGGCGTCCACGTCAGCTACCACTTCGAGGAGCTGGCCACGGTGGCCAAGCAGCGTCGTCTGAAAAGCCCCGAGGCGGCGAAGGCTGCATTTCCCGAAGCCCAGGCCCTGTTTGCCCGTAACCTGCAGGCGTGGCGCGAACGCTTCAACCTGCCGATGACCGTCGTCTGCTCGCACGGCGACTGGATGAACCGGCACCTGAAGATGCCCAATCACCTGCTGCTGAAGGACGACGCGCTGCGCCAGCAACTCGGCATCGAGAGCGAGTGCTATGACGACGATGTCATGCAGCCCTTCGCCTGCTATCTGTCGGACAGCAACCCCCCCCATTTCTGGGTGCGGGGTGAACCCTTCTCGCTGATCGAACAGGGCGTCACGCCGCTGGGCATTCTCACCCACCCGAAGTCGTGGCGCGCCCACTGGTCATCCAACTTCTCCGAACTCAGGGTCCGCATCACCGAGGCCCTGCGCTTCCGCTTTGGCAAGGGCTGGACATGAAGCCTATCCCCGTCTGTCACGTCTCCACCGTGCATCGCGGTGTCGAGATCCGCATCATCCGCAAGGAACTGGCCTCACTCGCCCAGGCCGGCTACGAGGCTCACGCCATCATCGGTGCCACGCCGGAAGAAGTGGCCGAAGCGGCTCAGCTCGACGTCACCATCCATCCGCTCGTCGAGCGCCCCGGCAGCGGCCGGCTGTCCCGCATGACGCGCAAGATGTTCGATGCCTGGCAGGCCTGCCGCCGGCTGGATGCACGCCTCTACCATTTCCACGACCCCGAACTTATCCCGCTGGGCATGCTGCTCAAGCTGTTCGGCTACCGGGTCGTCATGGACGTGCATGAAGACCTGGCCAACCAGATCCTGACCAAGCACTGGATTCCGACGCCGCTGCGCCGGCTCGTGGCCCGCATTTCGCGTGGCGCCGAACGACTGGGTTCGCGGGTATTCGATGGCGTCGTCACGGCATCTCCCCGCCAGGCAGCCTTCTTTCAGGACGTGGGTCGGCGCGTCATCACCGCCCACAACTTCCCGCTGATGAGCGAGCTGGCCATCGAACCGGCCGCCTCATCTGCCCCCCTTTCTGCATCGGCCGATGCCAGTGTCAATGAACCATCGGCCGCTGCCCACCCCGCGCCAACCGACACCTTTGCCTCGGCTACCGCACCAGCCGGCACCTCTGCCCCGGCGTCCGCCGCCGCCAACACTCCGGCCCATCCAGCTCCGCACGCCCCACAACCATCCGCACAGGTGACTCCTCCCCCCGAGGCCGCAGCACCAGCCTCTCCCCCCGCCAACCTGGAGCAGCCACCTCGCACCCACGTCGTCTACGTGGGCGGCATCTCGCGAATCCGCGGTATCAACGAGGCTGTCCAGGCCATCGAACTGGCCGATGTCCGCCTGATTCTTGCCGGCAAGTTCAAGACCGACGCCGAAAAGCAGGAGGCTGCAGCGCTGCCCGGCTGGAGCCGGGTCGAATACCTCGGCTGGGTGGATCGTGACGGCATCCGCAACGCGCTGGCCCGCAGCTTCGCGGGCCTCTGCACCCTCTATCCCGTCCCCAACCATCTCAACGCCGAGCCCATCAAGCTGTTCGAGTACATGGCAGCCGGCATCCCCTCCATCGTGTCCACCATCCCCGACTGGATGCCCTACGTCGAAAAGCACGACGCCGGGCTCTGCGTGGACCCGATGGACATCGAGGCCATTGCCGAAGCCATCCGCTTCCTGCGCGACAACCCCGAGCGTGCCCGCCAGATGGGTGAGAACGGCCGCCGTGCCGTGCTCGAACATTACAACTGGGACACCCAGGCCGAGCGCCTGAAGCAGCTCTACCACGAGATCCTCGCGGCCTGACGGGGCAGCCCCCCTGAAAACGACTGCCCTGAAACAACTGCCCTGAAAAACGGTCTCCCGGAACGGAAAGCAGCTTTCCCGAACGCAGCCCCGGGAGTCCCCCCGCCTGAAGGAACAGGCCATCACCGGAGAACTCCCGCCATTCATCACCCCAACCGCTGATCCCCCGCCAAAAGCCGCCGACCAACCCCAGTGATGCGGTTTTACAACACGAATCCTAGACTGCCGCCGTGATCAGGTTCCTTGACTTCCCTGGAATCTGGCAGCCCTTCTCCTACGGCACCCTACCTCACGGCAGATTCCAGTCATGTTCGTCTTGCACGCATCCGATTCCCAGAAGCCCGCCAGGCACCGTGTTCCTGGTTCGATCCGCATGTTGAGTTCCTGCATCGCCCTGTCTCTTTCCCTGGCGGCCTGTGGTCAGGCCGGCACCGATGAGACGCCCCTGTCCACCAGCCTCGCAACCGACGCCATTCCCTACGTCGAAGAAGTGGCGGCCGAAGAAGAAGCCTTCATCGTTGCCACCGAGCCCGTGCTGCCCGACGCCCCCGTGCAGGCCAACGCAGTGGCCGTGCTGGCATCGGCCGATCAGGCAGGACAGTTGCAGGACGGCGCCCAGCTCCCGGCTACCGACGCTACCCTGGGCAATGATCTGAAGCACCCGCGCCCAACCCCCTGGATGCCGGCAGGGCTCCCTGCCAATCACTGGAACACGCTGGCCCCTGTCACGGGCGAGAACACCGTGCCCGCCAGCGCCAGCCAGCAAGTCGCGGCCAATACCAGCAGCGCAGGCAGCACGCCCGCGGCCAGCCGCCCCGACACAGCCAGCAGCAGCACCGGTGCAGGCAACAGCTCAGCCTCCGGCACCAGCCAGAGCAGCAGCAACGCACCTCGCCTGGTGCCGGCCGGCCGGGGCTATTCGCTGAACTCGCCCGAAATGGCTCGCCTCTATGGCCCCGGCCTGTTCACGCAGACGGCGCTCGCCAACACCATCGTCGGCTCGCCCCGCAGCATGGAAGCAATGGTCTCCAACCGCTTCCTGTCGATGGTGGGCGGGCAACTCGCCAGCGTGCGCCTCTACTGGCAGGCAGGTTCGGGTTATTCGGCCGGCACGGGCGGCACCATCCGGCTCAGCGTCTATCCCGATGACGGCAGCAGCGAGCATCTGCCCAACCTGAACGCCAAACCGCTGGCAACCGGCACCTACAGACCCAACCTGGCGCCCAACGACAAGCGCTCCCTGTTCACGCTGATCCCGATGGAGCACAGCGGCCAGGCACTGGAAACCAACAAGCTCTATCACCTCGTCCTGCAGAACGTCGATCCGCGCCCGCAGGAGAACTACATCAGCAGCAACAACGCCACCACCTACCCGCGTACCGGCCGGCCCAACCGCTGGCTGAACACGCAGGACTGGGCCACGCTGCTGGCGCAGCGCTATCACGGCACCAAGATCCCCTTCAAGTGGCGCAACCTCACCGAAGCCGGCACCACCGGCAACCACTTCTCGCCCATCCTGCAGCTCAACATGAAGGATGGTCGCAGCCAGGGTGTGGGCGACATGGAAGGCGGTCACGTCGATCCGAAGCTGATCTACACCATGACCAGCAGCAAGCCCGTGCGTGAACGCTTCATCCCGTCCTCGGCCAAGGTCATCAGCGGTATCTCCATCGCCACCGATGCCTCCGTCGCTGGCGCCCTGAAGTGGCGCTTCCTGCGCGGTGAAACCGAAATCGCTTCGGGCCAGATCGTCGCGCCCCAGGCCAGCTACCAGACCGTGCGGGTCAAGAGCGGCGTGACCGCCGCCGCCCTGCAATGGCAGGACATCGCGCTGCCGGTCGGCAAGGAAATCCGCATGGAAGCCGGCCAGACCTACCATCTGGAGCTGCAACCCGAAGGCAACAGCGAATGGAAGATCGGTGACCATCGCAACGGCTCCAGCTACGGTTTCAGCTGGCCGGCCGCCTTCACCGAATCCCAGGCCCTGCACCGTCACAACGGCAACTGGATCAGCGTCTACCACTGGGACTACAACCGCGCCAGCAATGGTTCCAACTGGCCGGTGGTGCTGCACCTCGCCCCCTGATCCGCGGCAATGGTGCCGGCACTGCCCCGACGTGCAATCCGGTCGGGGCAGCACACGGCGCCCAACCCGCCCGTATCCTTTAATCCTGACCCGGACAAGCTCCGGGTTTTTTATTGTGAAATAACCTTACAATGCACGCTGATTTGATACCATTATTACTAATTGCAACTTAGAATGTGTGTTTTCCGACACTCTAGCTGGATGATTACCCGGTGACGACTCACGCCCTTCCTACGGACGCCGTTTCTACCACGGCTTCCTCCTCCCCATCCTTCCGCCTCTCCTCCCCCCGCGCGGCGCGGCAGCGCCGCCTCCTCGCCGGCGTGCTGCTGAGCAGCCTCCTGGCCGCCTGCGGTGGGCACGATGACGGCTCGGCCTCCCTCCACACAAGCGCCTCCGTCAACAGCAAGGACGCTTCCCAAACGAGCGCGCAGGCCAACCAGCTCCACGGCGGCACAGACAACGTCACCCGTTATGACTCGTCCGTCATCCCCGCCACATCCGGCACGCAGGACACCAGTGCCCAACAATCCTCCCGAAACACCAAGGCTCTGGTGGCCGCCAGTGGCAACCACTCCCTGCTGTCCGATGCCACACGCCGACTCTACGGACCGGGCGTCTTCAACCAGAACGCCCTGGCCAATACCATCATCGGCACCTCCCGCGGCACGGCACGCACGGTATCGAACCGCTTCCGTGCCACCGTCAGTGGCCATGTCGATGGCGCACGCCTCTACTGGCAGCCCGGAAACGGCTATTCGGCCGGCAGCGGCGGGCAGATCCGCCTGCGCATCCTGCCCGACGACGGCTCGGCGCAGCACCTGCCCAACCTGAATGCAGCCCCGCTCGCCACCGGCCACTTCTCACCTGGCTGGGGCCGTACCAACGCAGGAGCGCCCATCTTCGAGCGCATCTCCCTCACCAGCCATCAGGCCATCCAGACCGGACAGATCTATCACCTCGTGATGGACAACGTCGATCCGGCGCCGCAATCCAACTACATCAGCAGCAACAACGCGATGACCATCGCCGGCAACGGCCTGCCGGCGCGCTGGCATAGCCCTGAAGATTGGGCTACTCTGCTGGGCATGCAGCAGGCCAATGGGCAGTACAACTGGCGTGACCTGACCCGCGACGGCTCAAACGGCAACCACTACATCCCCATCCTGCAGCTCTACCTCAGCAACGGCCAGAGCCAGGGCTCATCCAATATAGAAGGCGGCAGCGTCGATTCGAAGCTGGTCTTCACCGCCTCGGCACACCAGCCCGTGCGCGAACGCTTCACCCCCGGCAGCACCAAACAGGTCAGCGGCCTCTCCTTTGCCACCGCCGCCTCGGTGGGTGGCAGCCTGCGCTGGCAGATCAAGGAAGGCGACACCGTGCTGGCCTCCGGCAGCGTCGCCTCGTGGTCGCCCAACTACCAGGTACACACCACCCGCAACGGCACCCGCCTTGCCGGTCAGGTCTGGTACGACGTGAACACGCCACCTGTGACCCTGCACGCCGGCCGCACCTATGACGTGGAGTTTCACCCCGAAGGCAACAGCCAGTGGAAATTTGCCGACCGCCGCAATGGCTCGCACCACGGCTTCAGCTGGCCAGCCGCCTTCACCGAATCGCAGGCCCAGCACCGCCGCAACGGCAACTGGATCGACGCCTACCACTGGAACTACGACGCCTCCCGTGGCGGCAGCAACTGGCCGGTCGTCCTGCACGTGGACTGACCTGCAAAAAAGCCCCGCCACAATCATGCGTGGCAGGGCTCACGCGACGGCCCTGTCATCATCGATGCAGGGCCTGGCCGCAAACGGCTGAGCCTCGCGCTCAGCCCAACATCAGCCGCGGCACATCAAACACCTCGGCCAGCGGCTGGCTGATCTGCGTGCCGCGCACCAGCGCCAGCGAGCGCACATAATCGCCATTCACATAAAAGCGCCCGGCCTGCGATTTGTAGTGGGACAGTGCAGCAGTCTTCTTGCTGATGTCTTCCTCCGACAGCGTCACGAAGCAGCGCATCGAGAAATCCACCATGTTCCACGGCGCCTCATAGCACAGGATGGTGGTGCGCTTGAAGGCCCGAAAGCCCTCATCGGCAATCGTCTTGTGATCCTGGTGCGTGTCGGTCGGGCTGGGCATGAACACCAGCGACGGCTTGTACTCGCGGTTCAGCTGGATCATCTTGTCCAGAATGCGCTGGCGGTTTTCCGGGAAGGTGCGCACCTGAAAATCCAGCACCAGACAGTCTTCGCGGCGCACGCCCAGCGCCATTGCGGCATCCACCGCCTCGGTACGCAGAATGTCCCGCGGGAAACCGGCCGGCACCGAGTCTTCCGCCGCAGAAAAAGACACCGACACCACACGGTGTCCCTGCGCGATCAGCTTTGCCACCGTGCCGCCGCACCCCAGCTCGGCGTCATCGGTATGGGGTGCCAGCACCATCACGGTAGCCGGTTTGCCTGCGGGAAGAATCTTGTCCATGAGAACCCTGTATTACAAAAAAACCAATGCCCTGGGATGAGCGCCATCCCGAAGGCTCCATCGCAGCACCCTGCAAAGGCGGCCTCATCCGCGTCACGGCCTGCGTGCCGCCCGATGCGATGATGCTGCACCACCCCTGCCCGACTGTGGGCAACGGCGTCCACCCCGCGCCGCAGTTCATCACTACGCACGGTACATGTTTCAAACTGATGCCCTGTCAGGCCCCTATCAGGCGCCCCTGCGTTCGGCCGCCAGATCCTTGATCTCGTCCAGCAGCACCCTGGCCGAGCGCTCGCGTGAAAACTCGGGCGCACTCTCCAGCGCCTTCTTGCCCAGTTCGGCGCACAAGGCACGGTCATCAGCCAGCCTGCGGATCTTGTCGGCCAGATCCTGCGGGTTTTCCGGCAGCACGTTCAGGCCGAAACCATACTCGTCCACCAGCCCGGTGGCCTCGCCCGCCGGCAGACTCATCAGCACCGGCAGTCCCATCGCCAGCGCCTCGAAGGTCTTCGAGGAAATGGTGGCGCGGAACAGCGGCCGATCCTTCATCATCACCAGCGCCGCATCCAGCAGGCTCCAGGCGGCCGGCATCTCGGCCTGCTCGAACGAAGGCAGCAGCTTCACGTTGGTCAGCTTCTGCTCCTCGATCATCCGGGCCACATCGTTGTACTCGGCACCGGCGCCCGCCAGCAGGATGACGATGTCATCCCGGTCACGCAGCAGCGCCCCGGCACGAACGGCCGTGTCCACCCCGGCACCCATGCCGATGGTGCCGTAATAGCCCACCGCAAACTTGCCCTGCAGACCGAAACGCTCCACCAGCGCCGCATCCTTCGGCCGCGGCGTGAAACGGCTGGTGTCGGCGCCGTTGCGGATCACCTTCACCTTGTTCGCGTCGATGCCCCGATCCACCAGATCCTGCTTCAGCCCGTTGGTCACAGCCACCACCCGGTCGGCCGCACGGTACATGGTCATTTCCAGCCAGGTGAGTGCCCGGATGGCCGGCGAGCCCTCCTTCATGGCACCCACCGCCACGATCGAGGCCGGCCACAGGTCGCGCAGCTCAAAGATCCACGGCAGACGCCGGATACGCGACACCGCCCAGCCCGCCACCGCACAGAAGAACTGCGGCGAGGTCGAGATCAGCACGTCGGGCCGGCGCCCAAACAACGCCGCCAGCCCGCCCGTCACCATGAAGGACATGAAGTCGAGGATGCGCTTCACGAAGCCTTCATTGGGCGCAATGTAACTCTTGACCCGAATCACCTTCACCGCACCCATCATCTCCACGAACCACCAGCGGTTTTCATAGCCGGCAATGGGCTTGCCCTGCGGAAAATTGGGCGCCGTCGTGATGACAGTGACTTCATGACCTTCCTTCACCCAGCGGGACACGTGTTCCCAGGTACGCATCGCCGGCGCATTGCGCTCCGGCGGAAAGTTGTCGGTCAGAAAGGTGATCTTGAGGGAGGGCTTCATGCTGGGGCAACCTGTTCTTGTCATGGATTTCTTCCGCTCCACCCCCACAGGGGTACACGAAAGCGGAGAAAAATCGGGAGAAGGGCGAGAAAAGCGAAAAGACGAAAACTGCGCGCTGAAAGACGGAAGGCGCAACGGAAGGCCGGCCTGGCCGGGGTGGCTGCACACAGGCGCAGGCAGCCCCGCCGCCCGAACGGCGCCACGCACGGGAATCCAGGCTGAATGACACCAGCCCGGAACCCGGATCGTTGCCCCGTCAGGCGATCAGCGCTTGAAGGTCATGTCCTTCATCTCGACCAGGGTCTTTGCGATCTTCTCGCCGGCATCGCCATTGCCATAGTGTTCTTTCGGCGACCCCTTGGTGCCCACGCGCGACACACAGATGTCACGGAACTTCGCCGGATCATCCAGCGGCGCCAGCACGTTCCAGCCCGAATCCACCAGCTCGGTCCATTCGGTCTCATCGCGGAAGGTCACGCAGGGCACCTTGTGGAAGAAGGCTTCACGCTGCACGCCGCCCGAGTCCGTTACCACCACCCCGGCAGCGCGCTCCAGACGCACCATGTCGATGTAGCCCACCGGATCGACGATATGGAAAGCAGCGGACTTCGGCTTGAATCCCAGATCATTCACGCGGGCACGGGTGCGCGGATGCAGCGGCAGGATCACCGGCAGATGTTCGGACAGCAGATCCAGCCCTTCCATCAGGCAGCGCAGCCGCTTCGGATCGTCGGTATTGTTGGCCCGGTGCACGGTGCACAGCACGAACTTGCCCGGCTCCACGCCAAAGGTTTCCAGCGCCTTCGAGCGCCGCTCGGCCACCTCGGCCATCTGCAGCGCGCAGTCATACATCACGTCGCCCACCTGCAGCACACGCGGGCCGCTGATGCCTTCACGCAGCAGGTTGGCCGTCGACACGTCGGTGACGGAGAAGTGCACGTCCGTCACGTGGTCGGTAAGCACCCGGTTGATTTCCTCGGGCATGCGGTTGAAGGAGCGCAGCCCGGCCTCGACGTGGGCCAGCGGCAGGTGGATCTTGGCAGCCGCCAGCGCACCGGCCAGCGTGCTGTTGGTGTCGCCATAGACGACGATCACGTCCGGCTTCTCGGCAATGTAGAGATTTTCGAGCGCTTCGAGCATACGGCCGGTCATGGCGCCGTGGCCGCTGACCGACACATTCAGGTTGAACGCCGGGGCCGGCATGCCGAGTTCCTGAAAGAAGATATCGGACATGTCGTGGTCATAGTGCTGGCCGGTATGCACGATGTCGTGCTGCACATCGGGGTACTTGGCCAGGGCCTGGCTGACAATGGCAGCCTTGACGAATTGCGGACGCGCACCGACGACCGAGAAAATGCGTTGTTTGGACATCAGGAAAACCCTATGACAAATGGCTTCCCTGACTATAGCGACCTGAATTCAGGCGTCAACTGGTAAACGCCGCGACCTGACAACAATACCCTTCCCGGAGCACATCAATCCGGTACCGGCCAGCTGTAAAGATGGCTTCCCACACCAAACCACAGCCGGTTTTCACGCCAGACACCTCCGGCCGTGATCTCTGCTGGCGCACGTGCCACCCGACTGAGCTGTCGGGTCTGTCGATCAATGCGCCCGATACCATCGGTCAGCAACACAAACAAGGGGGAGGCAGCGCCCTGCCCCGCCTGGCCGGACGGCCTCTGCAGCAGCGCCCGCGTTCCCTGCGCAAATACCGCACGCCCCTCCGAACCGAAATCCTGCGGCTCACCCACCAGCTGGCGGCGCACGGGATCAAAGGCGAACAGCACGTGACTGTCGGCTATGCCCCAGACCGTGCCATCCTCGGCCTGCAACAAATCGGAAATCACGCGGGCGCCGGGCACCGGCACCATCGACCAGGGCACCCGCTGGTCGGCCTTGCTCGTATCAAACAGGAACAGTCGTGCCGATTCACCTGGCGCAGGCTCCCGGCCGCCGGTACCAGGCGCTGTTGTCGTCCCACCCAGCAACAGCCCATCCGGCAGCTCGATCAGCGTCTGAGTCGAATGCCCGGCAATCACCTCACCGTGGGTCAGCACCGTGGGGTTCCCGCCATCGAGCGGCCAGAACAACATGCCGCCACCTGATCGGCCATAGGCCGGCGTCCCGGCCATCACGGCCCAACGCTGTGCCTGACCCGAACGGGATGCCGACGCACCACCCTGCCCGGCAGCCGGCGCAGCAGCGGTAGCAGCCGGCCGGGCTCCACCGGTAAGCAGCAACGCGTGCGGCCGGAACACGGCATCCCCCGCTTCTGCCAGCTGCTCGAAATGGTTCCAGCCCGGACGTGCACCGCCAGCAGCCTGCAAATTGGTAGCCGCCTGCGCCCCGGTACCTGCACCACCTCCCGTCGGGAAGCGATAGAGACGACCGTCGGGGTACCCGGCCACGTAGATCTGCTCGCCCTCGACCACCATCACGTTCGGTTGCCGTGGAAACGCGGTGCGCTCGAAATCACCCCCCCCCGGCGCCAGACGGAAGGTCTGCATCGGGAAGCGGCTGCCACCACAGACATGTGTCGGCGTCGCACAGACGAAAGTAAGGGCGGCCCCCTCCGTGCGGTACTCGAATTGCACGGTCCGCACTTCGCCCGCCGGATTGCGCGTCACCAGTCGCCGTTGCGAAAGATCCAGCGTCTGCAACTGCCGGCCCGACGGAAAATCCCGCTTCACATAATTCTGCATGCCGCCCGTTTGAGGCGCCTCTGCAGGCACTTCCGCTTCGGACAGTGCACTGATCGTGCCACCCGACAGGAGGAAGCGCTGCGAGCCGTTACGCCCCACGGCCGCATTGGCCACCGATGGCACCACCTCCGCCGAACCACTCTGACGCTGAGCGGGCGACAGCAGCGCACGCCGTGAACCCGTGGCCGGCTCAAACGCATAGATCTGCGACGACGCCATGCCGACGCCCACATACACCCAACCCTGCGCATCGGTTGCCATCGAACGCGGGTACTGCGGCCAGTCCTCGCGTCCCAGCACCCCATGCCCGGTCAACTCGCCCTTCACAGGATCGTAGGCCATCAGCCCGTTATCCGGATAAGTCGCCACCCAGATCGTGCCGGCGCGATCCTCGGTCAGGCTCATCGCCGTCTTTCCCTCGGTCCTGCGCGCCAGCGTGAAACGCCGGGTTGCCACGTCAAATTCGAGGAAATGATGATTGAAAAGCGTGTAGAGCCGGTTGTTCGATGACAGCCAGAGCGCAAAGGGCTCATCCCCGGCTGGATCGAAAGGCACATCGACCTGTTGGGTTTCACCGCTTTGCGCGTCTATCACCAGCAGTCCGTAACCGCCGCGATAATCCTGCAACCACACCAGCACCACGTCACGGCCAGTGCCATCCACCGTGGAAATGATGCCTCGCGGCTGCGCCACCGGCACCGGCACACCATGTGACTCGAACCCGCCCACGGCAGCCTGCTGCGCCGTGGCAACGGGAGCACACACGATGCCAAGCGTCACACAGCACGCGGCAACAAATGCCCCGCGCCACCCATTGATTACTGATGTCTGCTTCATACGACAAAGGATTGCACAAACAGGCTGGCGTCGTGTATGGCCGCGCCCCCGCCAGCCACAAACCATCACATAAAACACGAATGCTTGCAGGATATGCACCCTGCAGACGATTACAGACGTTTGTTGACGCCGCCTGTGAAAACCTGCGCCACCATCCGCAAAAACACGGATTTCCATCATCGGCATCCGCGCGTCCGGCTGCGCAACGCAGCGCAGTCGACACGGCCACCACGATCACGCCGCCAGCATCATCATTGATCGGCGCAAATCGCCCAGAAAGGCTGTACCGGTTCGGCGCCGGCCCGCTCAGCTCACCAGATAGGGCACCTGCGCATTCAGCGCCTCGGTGGGCATGCGCTTGAAGCCGCCCTTGGCATAGCGCATCCAGCGCCCCACCACATAGGACATCACCAGATCGGCGCGCACGCCCGCATCGGTATCGGCGGGCAGCGCCGACTGGGCAATGGCCGTGCGAAAACACTGCTTCAGCGACAGCTCCAGCCGATCGAGCAGCTGATTGATGCGTACCTGCAGGCGCTCATCCTCGTTGATGAGCGCATCGCCCACCAGCACGCGGGTCATGCCCGGATTGCGCTCGGAAAAGGACAGCAGCAGACTGAGAATCTGCTGCACCTGCGCCTGACCGCTTTCTTCCTCGCGGGTGATCTGGTTGATGAGGCCAAAGAGCGTGGACTCGATGAACTCGATCAGCCCCTCGAACATCTGGGCCTTGCTGGCAAAGTGGCGGTAGAGCGCCGCCTCGGACACCGACAGCTTCGCAGCAAGCGCAGCCGTCGTCACCCGCTCGCCCCGCGGCTGCTCCAGCATCTCGGCCAGCGCCTGCAGGATCTGCAGGCGGCGCTCGCCCGGCTTCGGGCGCTTGCGCACCGGCTTTTCGGGCGCGGGCGAAGCTGCCGGCGCCTCGGACGAAGGCACACCGGCATCAGGCGCGGCCCCCGCCACGGCAGGAGCCGGAACATCCGGCGCATGCGCAATGTCGGCAGCAGGGTTGGGAGTGGAAGGATCGGCGTGGTCGTTCATGCTCGGTCAGCGTGCAGGGGGCCAGCGTCTGGCCCGCTCATGAAGTGAATACCCGCAAACACGCCTGATTGTAGCCGCCCCTGTCTGGCACGCGGTGGAGGAACCGTGAAAAACGACGAAATCAGCCCTCGCGCACGCCGAACCAGAAACAACAGGCTCCCGGCAGGCAAGACCCTGCACGGCGCTCCGGTGGAACACAGGCGCGCGTTCACTGGCTGCGGATCATCGTCCCCACGCCCTGCGCGGTCATGATTTCCAGCAGCAGGCAGTGATCGACCCGGCCGTCGATGATGTGAACCGCATTCACCCCCGACTTGGCCGCATTCAGCGCCGACGAGATCTTCGGCAGCATGCCGCCGGAAATGGTGCCATCTGCAAACAGCTCGTCGATGCGCTGCGAGGTCAGCCCGGTCAGCAGCTGGCCCGACTTGTCCAGCACGCCCGCGGTGTTGGTCAGCAGGATCAGCTTCTCGGCCTTCAGCGTCTCGGCGATCTTGCCCGCCACCACGTCGGCATTGATGTTGTAGGTTTCGCCCTGCTCACCCGAGCCAATCGGCGCCACCACCGGAATGAAACCACTGCCCGTCAGCGTGCGGATGATGGCCGGATCACAGGCTTCGACATCACCCACCTGCCCGATGTCGATCATCTCGCCCGGCTGCTCCTTGCTGGGCAGCAGCAGCTTCTTCGCGCGGATCAGGTTGCC
>JAUNHU010000065.1 GCA_030523825.1 Lautropia sp.
CGGGCAGGTGCGGGTTGGAAACATCGTCCACCCCCCAGCAGCAGGGGGCGCAATTGATGGCAGCAGCAAGGGTCATGGGAGCCTTCTCGTCGAATCGTAAGATGAGCCTGGGCAGGCATGCTCACCCCACCAGGCGGAGAATGAGCATGCCTGCGGGCCAGGAGCGGTCAGCGAATGATGCAGGCCTGCAGCGCATCGACCGATGAGCGGACGCCTGCCTCGGCGGACATGGTGAAGTCTTCCATCTCCAGCGATACCCAATCGTTGTAGCCCAGCATGCCCACCACGGAGAAGAATTCCTTCCACCATTGCAGGTCATGGCCGGCGCCCACCGCCACGTAGTTCCAGGTGCGGTTGCCCACATCGGTCACTTCACGGGTTTCCAGCAGGCCATCGGCATCGACCAGCCCCCGTTCGAGGCGGGTGTCCTTGCCATGCACATGGTGGATGGCCGGACCCAGCGCGCGCGCCGATGCAATCGGGTCGGCCCCCATCCAGAACAGGTGCGAGGGATCGAGATTCATGCCCACGGTCTCGCCCACTTCATTGCGCAGGCGGAACAGCGTGCGCGGATTCCACACCAGCATGGCCGAGAAGTTTTCCAGTGCAAACCTTTCGACGCCGACTTCCTTCGCCAGCTTCACCAGCCCATGCCAGTAGGGGAAGGCCCGGTCTTCCCACTGATAGCGGTCTCGTTCCGGCATTTCCGCGGGCCACGATTTCGTGTACACCAGCCAGTTGGGGACCGTGTCGCCGGGCGCCGCTTCCGGCAGCCCCGACATGGTCACGACCTTCTTCACGCCGATCTCGCCAGCCAGGCGCACGGTGTCCTCGATCTCCTGGCGATGGCGCTCGCCGAGCGCGCCGGGGTCGAGCGGATTGCCCGAGCAATTGAGTGCGGCAATCTCAAGGCCACGCGCCTTGATCTCGGCCAGCCGCTGTTTCAGCAGCCCCTTGTCCTTCAGCAGTTCCGATGCCCGGAAATGTGGGGCCGGCGACCAGCCACCGCCGGTCATTTCCACTCCTTCCAGCCCGAGTTCGACGCATTTGTCCAGCATCTCGGTAAATGGCAGGTTGCCCATCACGTCGGTGCAAATGGATAGTTTCATGATCTGCTCCTTTTTCGTCGTTCAATCTGCCATTACTTGAAATCGACCCACACAGCGCCGGCATCGGCCGAGCGCACGCAGTTTTCCAGCCAGCGCACCCCTTCGGTGCCGCCCCTGATGCCCGGATAGTGGTGGGTTTCGAGGAATGCCGTGTCACCGCGGCGGGCCGCGTCGATGGCCTCTGCAATCCACAGATAGATGTTGGCCCAGCTGTCTCCCAGCCCCTCGGTGTGCAGGGCGCCCATGCGGTCGATGGCCAGCGATTCCGGTTCGAGGTAGGGCATGCCGTGATCCATGATCTGCCGCGGCTGGCCCTGCACTTCGTAGGTCAGCACGTTGGGCGTCATTTCCGACCATTCCACGGATGCCTTGCTGCCCACGAAGCGATAGCGCTGCGATCCCATGTTGCCGGCGTCCACCGATGACACCCACAGGTGTCCGCGGGCGCCGTTGTCGAAGTGCATCAGCACCGTGGCGTTGTCTTCCAGCGGCTCGCGGGACTGGATGAATGCCTTGCGGTCGCACAGCAGCTTTTCCACTTTCATGTGGGGAAGAACCAGCTGCATCATGTAGTACAGGTGGGTACCAACGTCACCTAGCACGAAGGTCGGGCCGGAGGTTTTTGCATTGGTTCGCCATTTTTGCGCCTCGCTCTGCTTTTCGGAGTCGCTGGCGTTGAAACCATGCGTATAGCGCAGATCCACGAGCCGGATGTCGCCCAGCATGCCGCTGCGCACCATCGCGGCCATCTGGTGCACCAGAGGATGCCCCGAGTAGCCGTAGGTCACGCCGACGATCAGCCCCTTCGACTTTGCCAGAGCCTCGATTTCCTGGCATTCGGCCACGGTGAAAAACAGGGGTTTCTCGCAAATGACGTGGAAGCCGGCTTCCAGCAGGTCTTTGGTGATCTGGTAGTGGCTGAAGTTCGGGGTGGCTACTGAAACGACTTCGACACCGTCGCTGCGGTTCTTTTCGCCGGCGATCAGTGCCTTGTGGTCAGCGTAGCAGCGGTCGGCATCCAGTCCCAGATTCACGCCGAACTCGCGTCCGCGTTCTGCATCCAGATCGAAGGCGCCGGCCTGCAACTGGTAGGTGCCATCGCGCAGCGCGCCGCTGCGGTGCTTGTAGCCAACCTGGCCAGTGCGTCCGCCACCGACCATGCCCCAGCGCAGGGGGCGTTCGATCCTTCTTTCACCGTTGATCATGGTGTGTCTCCTCTCGGGTGGTGTTCTGTAAAGCGGAGTTCCTTGCAAGATCTTCCTGCCTGCCGCGATTGGCGTGGACATGCCGTGCAGGTGTGGCCTGCAGAATGTCGCCGCGGATGCCGGTACGTAGCGGGCAGAGGTGCTCTTTGGAACTTTTATTCCTGTTATCAAACACCGAAAAAAAATTCTACGCCACAAAGACACCATGAATCGTCGGACTATTGGGGATTCTGGTGGCTCTGTCAGGGTTAATCCTGATGAGCGAGGGGAAGGTACTCATCGGGGTTGTCCCGAACGATCTTCAGTCTGGTGCTGTTCGTGATCGGCGTGTATGGAAGCAGTTGCGTGATGATCAGGGGTGAAACCTCTCAGAAAGGCTCATGTTCCCGGTTTGTCGACTCCTCTGTGTCATGTGTAATTGATTGTCTGAAGTGGTTGACGGGCTCGGCTCCGATGGGTGATTGTGGCGGCGTCGTGAAAAAATTTTCCGGAATCGGATTCTGGAATCCTGATCCCATTGCTGCGTTGTTGCAGGAAAGCCGGCTCAACGTGGGGGGAGGCGCTTCATGACCAGACAGGCGCACCAAGCGCCGATATATCGAGGAGACACAGCATGAAAAGACTTGCGATCGCTGCAGCCCTGCTCGGCGCATTGGCCGGCCCTGCGCAGGCCGAGAACATCGGCATCACCATCAGCATGTTCGATGACAACAATCTCACGCGCCTGCGCAATCAGATGAAGGCACATGTCAAGGACATGAAGGACGTGAAGCTGCAGTTCGAGGATGCGCAGATGGACGTTGGCAAACAGCTGAACCAGGTTCAGAACTTCGTCGCCAGCGGTGTCGATGCCATCATCGTCAACCCCGTGGACACCGACGCCACGATGGCCATGACCAAGGCGGCGGAAGATGCCGGCATTCCGCTGGTGTACGTGAACCACGAGCCGGTCAACCTGAAGAAGCTGCCTGAAACGCAGGCTTACGTCGGTTCGGACGAGAAGGAGTCGGGAACCCTGCAGACGCAGGAGGTCTGCCGGCTGCTGAAGGAGAAGGGCAAGGACAAGGACGGCGCGAAGGTGGTGGTGATGATGGGTGAGCTGCAGGCGCATGCCGCCAGGGTGCGCACGCAGGACATCAAGGATGTCATTGCCCGGCCCGAATGCAGTTTCATGAAGATCGTCGAGTCGCAGACAGCCCTGTGGATGCGCACCCCGGCCACCGACCTGATGACCAACTGGCTTTCTGCTGGGGTCGAGTTTGACGCAGTCATCTCGAACAACGATGAAATGGCTCTGGGAGCCGTTCAGGCGATGAAAGCTGGTGGCATGGACATGGATGATGTCATCGTGGCAGGTATCGACGGAACCTCGGATGCACTGGCTGCCATGAAGCAGGGAGATATCGATGTCACGGTTTTCCAGAACACCGAGGGGCAGGCTGATGGCTCCATCGATGCGGCGCTGAATCTTGCCAGGGGGAAGAAGGTGGAAAGCATCAACTACATTCCCTTCGAGCTGGTGACGATGGACAAGGTGGCCGCATATCAGGCTCGCTACCAGCAGAAGAAATGAGCCGCCTCCGTCAGGGGAATTGGTCATGAAACGAGAGTCTGTCCGGGTAAGCTCCCCGCTTGCCCGGCAGGTTCCCGGTTCTTTTTCCACCATGAGTTGCCTTTGATCCGGAATGGGCATGAAGTTCCGGTTGGGCGAGCGAATGGTGCGTCGAATGACAAAACAAGAAAAGTGTAATTTCTTGTTTCAGTTGATTGACGCATGGGGCATGATCGGGGATCTTCTCCGATATGGAAATTACTTTCCGTTTTTCGGAAATGAAACCATGTTGCCGAAATCCATGAGATCCTTCGGGCGTTGGGTTTGAGGCAGTTGAAGCAGCGAAATACAACGATCTGGCGTACTCACGCCGGCGACAATCAGGAGACATGACGTGAAGCGATTGCTGATCAGCGCCGCATTGTTTGGCGCACTGGCAGGACCGGCTCAGGCAGAAACCATTGGTGTGTCGATGGCCCTGTTTGACGACAACTACCTGACGGTGGTGCGCAACAACATGCAACGGCATGCCAAGTCGATGAAGGATGTGAGGCTGCAGATGGAAGACGCCCAGAACGATGTGGGCAAGCAGCTGAACCAGATCCAGAACTTCGTGGCAGCGGGTGTCGATGCCATCATCGTCAATCCGGTGGATACCGATGCCACGGTGGCGATGACCAAGGCAGCCGAGGATGCCGGCGTTCCGCTGGTCTTTCTCAACCGCATGCCGGTGAATCTCGACAAGTTGCCGGACAATCAGGCTTTCGTTGGCTCTGACGAGAAAGAGTCCGGCACGCTGCAGACGAAAGAGGTCTGCCGGCTGCTGAAGGAAAAGGGCAAGGACAAGGCCAAGGTCGTGGTGATGATGGGCGAGCTGTCCAACCAGGCAGCCCGCATGCGCACCCAGGACATCAAGGACGTGATTGCCACGAAGGAATGCAGCTTCATGGAAATTACCGAGTCGCAGACCGCGATGTGGCTGCGCAACCAGGGCACCGACCTGATGACCAACTGGCTGTCGGCCGGCCTGGAATTCGATGCCGTCATCTCGAACAACGATGAAATGGCGATCGGTGCCATCCAGGCATTGAAGACATCGGGCACGGACATGGACGAGATGATCGTGGCCGGTATCGACGGCACGGCCGATGGGCTGGCTGCGATGAAGGCTGGTGATCTGGACGTAACCGTGTTCCAGAGCGGCAAGGGGCAGGGTGAAGGCGCAGTGGATGCTGCGCTGAAGCTGGCAAAGGGTGAAAAGGTCGAGCAGAAGATCTTCATTCCCTTCGAGCTGGTTACACCGGCCAATGTAGCCGAGTACATGAAGAAGTAAGTGACGAAGGTGCTGCACGCAAGACGTGTGTGGCACCTTTTGCTTTATGCAGTAAAAGGAGACACGCATGCACGCCGGAGTTGTTGCAGACGCCCGTAGCGTCTATGAGGGGGAATACATCCTCGAAGTGGACAATGTCCGGAAGGAATTTCCGGGCGTGGTGGCGCTGGCCGATGTTCATCTCAGGGTTCGGCCCGGTTCTGTCCATGCACTGATGGGCGAAAATGGCGCCGGCAAATCCACGCTGATGAAGATCATCGCGGGGGTCTACAACCCCGACCGTGGCGAGGTGCGCTTTGCCGGAACGCCGCTGTCGATCAAGACACCGATTGACGCACTGAACTCCGGCATTGCCATGATTCATCAGGAACTGAACCTGATGAACACCATGACGGTGGCCGAGAACATCTGGATTCGTCGGGAGCCGAAGAATTCCCTCGGGCTCATCGATCATGAGGAAATGAGCCGGATGACGCAGCTGCTGTTCGATGATCTGGGCATTCGCCTCGATCCGGACGTGCTGGTGGGCGAGCTGACGGTGGCACAGAAGCAGATGGTGGAAATCGCCAAGGCAGTCAGCTACAACTCCGACGTGCTCATCATGGACGAGCCCACGTCGGCAATCACCGAAACGGAGGTCGAGCACCTGTTCCGCATCATCCGCGATCTGAAGGAAAAGGGTGTCGGCATCGTCTATATCACCCACAAGATGGACGAGCTGTTCGAGATTGCCGATGAACTTACGGTGTTTCGTGATGGCAAGTATGTGGGCACCGTGGATGCGAAGGACGTGACCCGCGACGACATCATCAAGATGATGGTCGGCCGGGAGATTACCGACATGTTCCCGAAGGTGGACTGCGAGATCGGCGACACCATTCTGGAAGTGAAGAACCTGACGCTGCCTGGCAAGTTTCATGACGTGAGCTTCGAGCTGCGTCGTGGCGAGATTCTTGGCGTGGCGGGGCTGGTGGGCTCGGGCCGCTCCGAGGTGGCCGAAGCACTGTTCGGTGTTAAGCCGGCTGCCAGTGGCGAGATTCTCATCGACGGGCAGAAGGTGGAGATGACTTCACCACTGGTGGCAATGGAGCAGGGGCTGGCCTTTCTCACCGAAGACCGCAAGGAAACCGGTTGTTTCCTCATGCTCGACTGCCAGGAAAACATCCAGGTGGCGTTGCTGTCCAGTGGCCGGGGTGACACCCACGGTTTCGTGAAGCAGGAGGAGATGCAGCGGCTGGCCGAGGAGTATTCGGCCAAGTTGCGGGTGAAGACGCCCAGTCTTGCCGAAACGGTGGAAAACCTTTCAGGCGGCAATCAGCAGAAGTTGCTGATCGCACGCTGGCTGCTGACCAATCCGCGCATCCTGATTCTGGATGAGCCTACCCGTGGCATCGACGTGGGGGCCAAGTCGGAAATTCACCGCCTCATCACGCAGTTGGCGGGACAGGGCGTGGCGGTGCTGATGATCTCGTCCGAACTGCCCGAAGTGCTGGGTATGTCGGATCGTGTGATGGTGATGCACGAAGGACACGTCAGTGGTTTTCTCGATCGGTCGGAAGCCGATCAGGTGCGGGTGATGGAGCTCGCCGCGAAGTAAGAATCGTCTGTGCGCAAGCGAGGGGAGACAAAATGAGTACACAAGACGCAAGCGCAGCCACCGCGCCGGCTGCTCCGGTTGGCAGTGTTCGCAGGAAACGCCCACCCGAGGTGAATATCCTGCTGGTGCTGGTGGGCATCGCGCTCATCTTCGAGGTGCTGGGCTGGGTGTTCCAGGGGCAGTCCTTTCTGGGTAACTGGAACCGTCTGCGCATCATGATCCTGCAGGTGTCGGTCATCGGCATCATTGCGGTGGGCGTCACGCAGGTCATCATTTCCGGGGGCATCGACCTGTCATCGGGCTCCATCGTCGGCGCCGTGGCGATGGTGTCGATGAGCTTCGCGCAATCGGCCGAGTATGCGCGTGCCGTCTATCCATCGCTCACCGATCTGCCGGCGATAGTGCCGGTGCTCATAGGTCTGGCCTGTGGCGCGGTGGCCGGATTCATCAATGGCTGGCTCATTGCCTATACGAAGATTCCGCCCTTCATTGCCACGTTGGGCATGATGGTGACGGCCCGCGGCTTTGCCAAGTGGTATACGCACGGGCAGCCCATTTCCTTTCCCACCGATGGCTTCGCCTTCCTGGGTTCGGGCATGATGCCGGTCGTGATCTTTGCGATCGTGGCAGTCATCTTCCACGTGGTGATGAAGTACACCCGCTTTGGCAAGTTCACCTATGCCATCGGTGCCAATCAGCAGGCAGCGCGCGTCTCGGGTATCAACGTCGAGCGCCATATCGTCAAACTGTACGTGGTGGCTGCCACGCTGGCGGCTCTCGCCGGTATCGTCATGGCGGCGCGTGGACAGACCTCGCAGGCCGGCATGGGTCTGGCCTATGAACTCGATGCGATTGCGATGGCCGTGATTGGCGGCACTTCGCTCACCGGCGGACGTGGCTCGATCATCGGCACCACCATCGGCATGGTCATCTTCGGCGTCATCATTTCGGGCTTCACCTTCCTGCGGCTGGATGCCTACTACCAGGAAATGATCAAGGGCGTGATCATCGTGGTTGCGGTGGTGGCCGACACCTATCGGCAGAAGAAAAAGGTCTGACCAGGAGACAGGGATGAAAATTGCAATCGACCCCCACATGCACCGGCATCTGCCGCTGGAAAAACTGCCTGCCAAGGTGGCGGAGCTGGGTTTTGAATGGATGGAGCTGGCGCCGCGTTCGGATTTTCTGGAATGGTTCCGGGCGCCGCGCGTGTTTCCCGAGCGCATCCGTAGTTTCAAGAAAGCGCTGAAGGAAGCCAATGTGGGATTGGCCTCGATCATTCCGATGTATCGCTGGGCCAGCAACGACGAGACCGAGCGCCAGGCAGCCGTGCGGCACTGGAAGCGGGCCATCGAGATTGCGGTGGAGCTGGAAATCGACACGATGAACAGCGAGTTCGGTCGTGGCCCGCACCCTGACAAGGGCGGCTGCTATTGCTGCCACACGGGCGCCATGATCGAAGCCTGCGAGGATGCCTGGTGGCGCACGATGGACGAGCTGGTGCCCATCCTGGAGCGTGAGGGCATCAACCTGAACATCGAGCCGCACCCGGATGACTGGACCGAGGCATTGCAACCTTCGGTGGACATCATCCGCACGGTGAACAGTCCGCGCGTGAAGTTTCTGTATTGCACGCCGCATACCTTCTACTTTGGCGACGACACGGCAGCCATGCTGCGCGAGTGTGCCGACGTGCTGGCCCACGTGCACATTGCCGACACCTTCAATCACAAGGCAAGTTCGGGGCTGCGCTACATCCTGAATCCACCGGGAACCTTTGCCCGCGTGCATCAGCATCTGAATATCGGTCAGGGCGAAGTCCCGTGGGATGACTTCTATCGCACGCTGGCCGAGATCGGCTTCGACGGCATCATGACTTCCTGCGTGTTTGCGTGGGAAGACAGGGCGGACGAATCCGGCAAGTTCCAGCGCAGCGAAATGCAGCGCTACATCGACAAATACTTCAGGAAGTGAGGTTGCTATGACGCTCAGGATTGGTGTGATCGGCACCGGCATGATTGGCCGGGACCATACCCGCAGGATTCAGCAGGTGCTGGCGGGCGCAAAGGTTGTGGCGCTGAGCGACTACAACCCCGAGGCCGCAAAGGCCGTGGCGAAGGATCTGGCGCCGGATGCAAAGGTGTACGACAAGGGTGAAGACCTGATTGCAGCGGCAGACGTGGATGCGGTGCTGGTGTGCTCGACAGGCTCCACGCATGAAGCCTACGTGCTGGCTGCCGTTGAAGCCGGCAAGCCCTGCTTCTGCGAAAAACCGCTGGCCACCACGGCTGAGGGGGCCAAACGCATCGTCGATGCTGAAGCGAAGGCAGGCAAGCGGCTGGTGCAGGTGGGCTTCATGCGCCGCTTTGATGCCGGTTATGTTGCGCTGAAGGAAGTTGTCGACATGAAGCTGGGCGCGCCGATCATGGTGCATGCGGCCCACCGCAACCCGGCGGTGCCCGAAGCCTACGTGACACCGATGGCCATCCACGACACGCTGATTCATGAGATCGACGTGTTCCGCTGGCTGCTGAACGATGATTACGTGTCGGCACGGGTGCTGTTCCCGCGCAAGGCCGCTGCGGCACATGCGAAGCTGCGTGATCCGCAGGTGGTGGTGCTGGAAACGGCGAAGGGCGTGCTGATCGAGGTCGAGGTCTACGTCAACTGCAAATATGGCTACGACATCCAGTGCGAAGTGGTGGGTGAGGAAGGTGCCGCCCGCCTGCCCGAGCCGATGGCTGTGCGCACGCGGCTGGACGCAAAACTGCAGAACGCCATCCTGACCGACTGGAAGGATCGTTTCGTGGCTGCCTACGATGTGGAGCTGGATGCCTTCATCAAGGCTGCGGCCAGGGGCGAGGCCACCGGGCCATCGAGCTGGGACGGCTATGTGGCGGCCATCACGTCGGATGCCTGCGTGGCCGCGCAGGAAAAGGCGGGCGATGCCGTGAAGATCGAACTGCCGAAGCGCCCGGCGCTGTACGACTGATCCTGGATTTCAAGGACACTGACCGATGAAATTTGCCATCAATCATATTTGCGCGCCCGGCCTGCCGGTAGCCGAGTTCTTCGGCATGGTGAAGCGGCTGGGCTTCGATGAAGTCGAGATCCGCAATGACATTCCCGATGTGGTCGGCAAGGTCGATCCTGCCGAGGTGAAGGCAGAAGCCGAAAAGCAGGGCATCACCATCCTGTCGATCAATGCGTTGTATCCGTTCAACGTGTGGACGGACGAGCTGCGTGAGCGTGCGCTGAAGCTGGCCGACTATGCGAAGGCATGCGGCGCGAAGGCACTGGTGATGTGCCCGCTCAACGAGGGCAAGGAAGTGCCTTTCGAGGATCTCGTCAACGCGCTGAAGCAGATGAAGCCCATTCTGGAAGAACGGGGCCTGATCGGGCTGGTCGAGCCGCTGGGCTTTCCTGTGTCGTCGATGCGGAAGAAGTCGGTTGCCATCGAGGCGATCAAGGCAGCGGGTGGCGAGAAGGTGTACCGGCTGATGCACGACACCTTCCACCACCATCTGGCCGGTGAAACCGAATTCTTTCCCGAGTGGACGGGGCTGGTGCACATCTCCGGCGTGACCGACCTGGCCGTGCCGGTGGACGAGATGCTGGATGCCCACCGCGTGCTGGTGGATGAGAAGGATCGGCTGGAGAACATCCCGCAGATCAGGGCGCTGAGGGCTGCGGGCTACAAGGGGCCGTTCAGCTTCGAGCCCTTTGCGAAGGAAGTGCACGAGCTGGCCGATCCCGAGTCGGCGCTGCGCGTCAGCATCGACCATGTGAAGTCGATGGTTTGAATCCGGGCAGGGGGCTGTGGTTCTGCCAGTGCATCGATTCCCCTGACCGGGAGGCCGGGGGCTCCTGTTTTCAGCGCGCCCCATGAGAAAAAGCCCTCCAGTCTTTGCGGGGCTGAAGGGCTTCGTGCGTACATCTCACCGGGCAGAGGCACCGCCCGGTGTGCGGACATCAACGCGGAATTGTGTTGCGCCAGTACAGATGACCCGTTTCGTTGGGGTATACCGTGCGGTCATCGACGATGTAGCCATCGACATATTCCAGCTGCTGGCCCCACTTCCAATCCTGCGGAATGTTCCAGACGGTGCAAATCAGCCGTTTGGCGTACTCGACGCCAACGTTGGAGCAGAGTTTGGCCTGATTGGGCACGTCGCTCTTGATGAGCATCAGCCGCAGGTAGGATTCCTTGCCGGCAGACATGCGGCGCTGATCCCACTGCCGAATGGTGCCGTATGAGACCTCGCTTTTCAGGTCGATGGACAGGGCATCGATTGGGGCAAAGTACGGTTCGTCGGTGGGGCCATTATTTCTGAAGGCAGGGCCGCCCTGAAGTGTTTCGGGGGGAGCGGTGGGCCCCAGATCCTGTTTGGACTTTACGGTCACGTTCGGGCCGATCTCGAAGCTGCCGTCATTCACGGTGAGCGTGTACGAGATGTGCACCGAGTTGAAGCCGCGCTTGATGTGGGGAGCCCCATACAGCGGCCTGGCCCGGATCTGGCCGTATTGATAGTCCGTGTTGATGATGTAGGGATAGGTTCCGGGTGAGACCGGGCGATAAACCTCCCGACGGCACTCCTGTACCACGAAAGTGTCGGCAGGACTCCAGTCGTTGGGGTCGACCGTGTAGTTGCTGGCTTCCAGACGGGCGCTGAAACGGACGGGCGGCGTGTCGGCTGATTTGAGTGGAGCGCCGTCGAATGTGGTGCTGGGCGTGGTACTGGCGCCGCAACGACGCTGCTCGAACATGGCAAGCAGTACATCTCCACGTACACCCTTGTCAGAGATCAGCGGAACTTCCGCGGGCGTGTTGGTCACGCTGGCGGTCGGGAGCGTGGCTTGAGGGATTGTGCTGGCTGCTGTCTGGGCATCACTGCCCGCGTCACGAGCGGCGGGGGCCGTGGCGTCGTTGTTGGCGGCAGGGGGCTGATTGTTTGCTGCTGCAGGAGGGGGGGTGTCGGCCGCGTTGCTGGCGGGAAGCTGTGTATTGACGGTGACAGAGGCGCTGGTGTTGCTGCTGGTCGAAGCACTGCTACCGCTGTGCGCCGTCGGCGTGCCCGAGCTGGCAGAGGTAGTCGTGTTGTTGCCGTCACCGCCGCCACCGCCGCAGGCGGCAAGCATCAGAGCCAGCGTCAGGGTGGTCAGCGCGGATGGAGGGAAACCGTTGCGAGAGCGATGAATGAAATTCATGTCGAATGCCTTCAAGATAGGTCGGGCAGGTGCCCCGGAGGTGACATCGCAAACGGCCCGATGTCAGGGGGTGGACGTGGGCAGAGCGGGCAACGGGCTGGGAATGTCCAACGCTCAGGCTTCTGGTTGAAGCAGGTGTGGGAAGGGCCGGCTGACCGGCGGCATGCCTTGCCCGATGCACGCTACGCTTGACGGCAAGATAGTCGATAACTGATGGTTTGTTTTCGTATTGTGGCGTGACGTGCAGCAGGGTGTCGCACCAAGGTCACGTCCTGTAAGAAAATGCCGATGATTGGGGGCCTATGGCAACAGCGTGGATAGTGCGGAAGGTGCTGCCTGCTGAATGAGGCACCCAGGAAGCGAAGGCAAAGGCCCGCCTGTGGGCGCTTTCAGGTCGTTGAGTCTGGCCGCATGGGGTTGAAGGTGGGTAGCCCCTGAAAGTCCTTGTCATTATCGGTGACGATGGTGCACTGGTTGGCCACGGCGATGGCGGCAACCATCATGTCGATGGGGCTTCGTGGTTTGCCCGCCTTGCGCCCTTCGGACATCAGCCTCCCCCAGATCAGGGCAGCCTGTTCGTCGAAAGAAAAGATGCGGCCGGCAAAAATGGCTTGTGGACCCGTGCTGCCGGCAAACCAGTTTTCGAGTTCCTGACGGCGCCTGCCATCGGGCAGGTCGAGGATGCCTTTTTGCAGTTCTGCAATCGTTACCGTGGACAGGTAGAGATCGGCATCATCCTGCGCTGCCATCCAGTCCAGCAAGGGTGCCGATGGAACCGGCTTGGTGACGTTGCTGATGATGTTGGTATCGAGCAGGTAGCGCATTACAGATCCAGTTCGCGGGGAGACACGCGTTCCCGGCCGGGATTGATGTTGGCGCCGACGAGCGGGGAGGCTCGCAGTGCCGCGAGAATGCCGCCTTTCGGGGGGTGGGTGGCGTTGATGCTCTGGAGCAGGGTGGTGCGGATGCGCTCGGCTTCCGCATCGTTTTCCGCCAGTTTTCGCGCCAGTTTCCGGATAAGGGCCTTGTCTGCACTGCGTGCCAGCACCTCGAAGCGTGCCAGCCCTTGCTCGGCAATCCGGGTGCGGTAATTCCGGACAGCACGGAGTTGAGCGGGATTCATGTTGGGTCGATTCCAGTGGATCAGATGACCGGTAATATGACCGGTCATTTTTTTTTCGTCAAGCTCCTGCCGGAGAACGTGTGCAGGGAAGGGACTGACAGAGGCCTGGTGGTTCCAGAAGCCGCTCATGTGAGCATGTTCAGGTGGCGTGCCGATGGTGCTGGAATTGCAGGCGACGTACAATGTATATGAATTTGTACGTCAAGGGGTGTGTCATGCAGACCAAACTCACGCTGCGGATGGATTCGGATCTGATCGCACTTGCCAAGGCGCAGGCCAAGCGCAACGGCAAGTCGCTGTCCGAGTTCGTGGCCGATTACTTCGCCCAGTTCAAGGAGCCGCCGAAGGAAGACGAACTGGTGCTGCCCCCCATCGTGGCGTCGATGGTGGGCATTCTCAAGAGCAAGGAAAGTCAGGATTTCGTCGAGGAGGATTACTACAGGTATCTGGAGGAGAAGCACCGATGAATGTGCTGGTGGATACCAACATCATCCTGGATGTATGGCTGCGTCGTGGGGAGTTGTTTCAGAGTAGTGCTGCCGTCCTGGCGATGGTGGCAGAGCAGCAGGTGAAGGGCTATCTGGGTGCCACCACACTGACGACCCTGTTCTATGTGGCTCGTCGGGAGCTGGGCACTGCTGCAACCCTTTCCCAGATTTCCACACTGACGAAATTCTTCGAGGTGGCTCCGGTGGGGCGTGCCGTTGTGGCTGACGCGCTGGCAATGCCTTTCGATGATTTCGAGGATGCCGTCCTGCACGAGGCGGCTCGGCATGCAGGTTGTGAAGCCATCGTCACGAGGAATGTTGCCGATTTCACCCTCGGAACGCTGGCGGTGCACGCGCCGGAGCAGTTTGTGACAATGGCGCGCATGAGCCTGCACGAAAAGGCACCACGGCCTTATCGCTGAGGGCTCATCAGCTCAGCTTGGTGCCGTCCTGAAGACGAGCCATCAGGTGCAGTGCATATGCCCATATCCAGTGTACGGATGTGGTGTTTGTACACCACAGGCAGTGTTTCTATACGTTTCTTTCCGGGCGCCGCCGGTCGGCTTGGTGGCTGCCCGACGGGTGGCATCGTCGTGTGCCTGCGTCGTTGTCAGATTCAGAAAAGCCCGTAGAGACAAGGACTTGGCGGATTTTGTTATCGACGGGTTTCATCATGGTGACGCCTCGTCGCAACACTTGTCATAGTGTTGGATGTAAGAGTGGGGCGCTATATCTTGTGGTGTAGGTGGCCATGTTGGGTAGAATCCCCATCCTCGACGCTAATCAAGGGCGTTGTCCCAACAACCGAGAGGATTCGTGCCATGACCGTTACTGTCTACTCCAAGCCTGCCTGTGTCCAGTGCACCGCCACCACCCGCGCGCTCGATGCCAAGGGCATTGCCTATAGCGTCGTCGATCTGACGCAGGACGCGATTGCAATGGCGAAGGTGGCTGCGATGGGCTACCGGCAGGCGCCGGTGGTGGTGGCTGGTGAGGCGCACTGGGCCGGTTTCCGCCCCGACATGATCGGCCGTCTGGCTGCCTGATGTTTTTCTGTTGGCCGCGCTGACGACATGGGTACGCTGGTTTATTTCTCGTCGGCTTCCGGCAATACCGAGCGTTTCATTGCACAACTGGGCTTGCCCGCCCTGCGCATTCCGGTGGATGCGGATGCACCAATGCCCGAGCCGGACGAGCCCTACGTACTGATATCGCCCACCTATTCCGATGGAGAAGGGCGCGGTGCCGTGGCAAAGCCGGTCATCCGATTCCTGAACGATGAAAGGCGCCGCAGCCTGTTGCGCGGCGTGATTGGAAGCGGCAACCGGAATTTTGGTCCGTTCTTCGGGCATGCCGGCAAGGTGATTGCCGAGAAATGCCAGGTGCCATTGCTCTATCGCTTTGAACTGGCAGGCACCTGCCAGGATGTTGCGCGCGTGAGGGAAGGGCTGGCGCGTTTCTGGCGCCAAGCCGGCGTCTGACCTGGGGCCGCGTCTGACTTGACAGGTTGTTGAAATACCAGGGGAACACCCGAAAACCACGTTTACTGTGACTCAGCAAATCCCTGGCTGAACAGCCGTGATC
Organism: Lautropia sp.; assembly: GCA_030523825.1. GTDB lineage: Bacteria > Pseudomonadota > Gammaproteobacteria > Burkholderiales > Burkholderiaceae_E > Lautropia. The sequence goes on from JAUNHU010000065.1 coordinate 15,200, forward strand.
GTGTCCGATGGGTACTACGGGCGGAGTAATTCATTGCCTGTTCAAAAGGCATTTTGAAGTGGCACGGCCCGCCGCATCGGCCACCCGCGCGGTGCCGGACGTGCATGGCGCCTGCGGTTTGAAACAGGCGGCGTTCCGGCAATGCCCGGAGGGCCGCGTTTTTTGAGATTTCGAGGAAAGAGATGTCTGCAGCGATGACGAAGGCAGTGCGTGAAGAAGACGTGTCGGATGACGACGCACCGTCGCTGGATTATCACGCGCTGAACGCGATGCTGAATCTGTATGATGCCGATGGCAACATCCAGTTCGAAGCAGACCGGATGGCAGCGCGGCAATACTTCCTGCAGCACGTCAATCAGAACACGGTCTTCTTCCACAACCTAGACGAGAAGCTGCGCTATCTGGTCGATGAAGGCTATTACGACCCCGAGGTGCTGGATCAGTATTCGCGTAATTTCCAGCGGCGGATATGGGACGAAGCCTACGGCCGAAAGTTCCGTTTTCCCACCTTTCTGGGCGCTTTCAAGTATTACACCTCGTACACGCTGAAAACCCGAAATGGCCAGCGCTACCTGGAGCGCTTTGAAGACCGGGTGGTGATGGTGGCGCTGACGCTGGCGCGTGGCGACGAGCAGCTGGCGCTGCGCTTCATGGACGAGATCATCTCGGGGCGCTTCCAGCCGGCCACACCCACCTTCCTGAATGCCGGCAAGAAAAGCCGCGGCGAGCTGATTTCCTGCTTCCTGCTTCGCATGGAAGACAACATGGAAAGCATCGGCCGCAGCATCAATTCGGCGCTTCAGCTTTCCAAACGTGGTGGTGGTGTGGCGCTGATGCTGACCAACCTGCGCGAGAGCGGTGCGCCGATCAAGGGCATCGAGAATCAGTCGTCGGGCGTGATTCCGGTGATGAAGCTGCTGGAAGATTCGTTCTCCTACGCCAATCAGCTGGGCGCACGCCAGGGCGCCGGTGCGGTGTACCTGAACGCGCACCACCCCGACATCATGCGTTTTCTCGACACCAAGCGCGAGAATGCCGACG
>JAUNHU010000066.1 GCA_030523825.1 Lautropia sp.
TGTTGTGCGCCACGTTCTTCAGGCTGAAATCGTGGTGCACGAAGGCCCAGCCCAGCGCGAAGAAGGCCACCAGCATCATCGTCATCTGCAGCAGGGTGGCGCGACTGGCCACCTGCATCAGCCGTCCGTCCTGGCGTGCGCCACCCCAGAGTCCGCTGCACGCCTGCACCACGGCCAGCGCCAGCGCCAGCCACAGCGCGTAATGTCCGATCTCGGCAATCATTGTTTATTGCTTCAGGGTCTTGATGGAGGCCGGGTGTCCGGCCTTTTCGAGGGCTTCGGCGGCCTCGGGCGGCATGTAGTTCTCGTCGTGCTTGGCCAGCACCTCGCTGGCCTCGAACAGACCCTGCGCATTGCGCATGCCCTGCGCCACCACGCCCTTGCCCTCGCGGAACAGGTCGGGCAGCGTGCCCACGTAGCGTGCCTCGATGATGTGATCGCCGTCGGTGATGCGGAACTGCACGCGCGTGCCTTCACGTTTCACCGAGCCGGGTTCCACCAGCCCGCCGATGCGGAAGGCCCGACCCGAAGGCGCCTCGCCGGCCGCCACCTGGGTGGGGGTGTAGAAGAAGACGATGTTGCTGTTGAGCGCGTAGAGCAGCAGGCCAATGACGGCGGCCACCGTGGCGATGCCGGAGGCGATCCACGCAAAGCGTTTCTGGCGGGGCGTCATGCTTGCTGGTCTTCCAGGGTGATACGGGCACGGCGCCGGCGCGCAAACAGCAGCACCAGCTCCAGGACGAGGGCTGCGGCGGTCAGGCCGTAGGCGATCAATACGTAATCCCAATGCGACATGGCGATAAGCGGGTAATAGAGCGTGCCGTGCGTGCCCGGAGGGGCTTCTCGGGGAGGGAGAAGCGCATGACTCGCTCTGAGGGGAGGTAAAGGGCCAGCTGCACGATAACCCAGGCGCCCGCCGCGGCGTTGATCGAGGTCAACCGGAACGGCAGAAGGGCAGGAGGGACTGCCGGAAGGGGGAATGAGTCGCGGGCGGTCTCGACGTTGTTGGCTGGCCGGATCAGCCGCGCCACCGGAATGATGTCCCGATGGCAGCCACCCCCTGGCTGCCCCTTCGCCGGCCGCCCGGGTCTGGGGCCGGGTGCGCAGCCATTCAGGGCCGGGCGCACGGCTCAGGTATCTTCCCGCCGCAGATCCTTCACCCACTGCGTGTGGCTTTCACGCTCCAGAATGATGCTGCGCACCCGGTGCAGCGTCACGGCAATGGCATAGCACCAGGCCGAGATCGACATCACCAGCATGGCCGAGAGCATGATGGTGGCCATCTTCGAGCCTTCCACCGGGTTCACGCTGGAGCCCTGATGCAGCGTGTTCCACCAGTACACCGAAAAATAGATGATCGGCACGTTGACCACACCCACCAGCACCAGGATCGAACCGGCGCGGTCGGCACGGTTCTGGTCCTCGATGGCGCGGGTGAGCGCCATGTAGCCAAAGTACATGAACAGCAGGATCAGCGTCGAGGTCATCCGCGCATCCCAGGCCCAGTAGGTGCCCCAGGTGGGCTTGCCCCACAGCGAGCCCGTCCAGAGCGCAATCGCCGACATCAGCGCGCCGGTGGGTGCCAGCGCCTCGATCATCATCGCCGACAGGCGCGTGCGGTAGCCCAGGTTGAGGATGGCGTAGAAGGCCATCACCAGATAGATGAACATGCCCATCCAGGCCGAGGGCACGTGGATGAAGATGATGCGGTAGACCTCGCCCTGCTGGAAGTCGGTGGGGGCCTCGACGAAGCCCAGCCACAGTCCGACGGCGCAGGTGATGGCGGCCAGCGCGGCAAACCAGGGAATCAGCCGGCCGGCCAGAAAATAGAAGCGCTGCGGTGCAGCGTAGCTGAACAGGCTCATTCGAGTGCGGTACGGAGGGAGAGGGCGACCATCGCGGGGCCGGCCCAGACGGCAATCAGTGTTCCGGCGCCGAGCAGCGCAAGATGCGCGCCGAAGGACAGCCCGGAACTATACATGTCGATGGCGCCGCTGCCAAAGATCAGCACCGGCACATAGAGCGGCAGGCAGAGCAGTGCCACCAGCGCGCCGCCGGCCCGTAGCCCCAGGGTCAGCGCCGCGCCGATCGCGCCCAGGATCAGCAGTGTGGGCGTGCCCAGCAGCAGCGTCAGCATAAGCAGCCCCGTGCGCGCCATGTCCATCGACAGCGTCAGGGCCAGCACCGGCGTCGCCAGAATCAGCGGCAGCGCCGACATCGTCCAGGCAGCCAGCAGTTTGCCCGCCACCAGCAGCGTGGGCGAGCGGCCGCTGGCCAGCATGTGTTCCAGGCTGCCGTCCTGATGATCGAGGGTGAATAGCATCGGCAGCGCCGTCAGTTGTGCCAGCAGCGCCATCACCCAGATCACCCCCGGCCCGAGCCGCGCCAGCAGGTTGCTTTCCGGGCCGACGGCAAAGGGCACCATCATGGTGGCCAGCACGAAGAAGCCGATCAGGTTCAGGGTTTCGGCGCGCCGGCGCATGGCGATCTTCAGGTCGCGCCGGAAGGCCCAGAGGAAGGTGCCGGGGGCAGGGGAGGTCAGTGGCAGGCCGTTTTCCGGGGCGCCCGGAGCCCTCCCGCTGTCACCCTGTGTGTCTGTCGGTGCGGATCGCATGGCATGGGTATGGGTGGGCGGTTTTGCAGCCGATGCGTCGGGTGAATCGGATGGCGTGGAGGATGGCGGGCGCGGGGCGGGCGTGTTCATGCCGTCTGCCCCCCGTTCAGCGTCAGCACTGCCGGGGCACGCGCCTGCAGCACCGGCAGGTGGGTGGCAATCAGCGCGCAGCCGCCCGCCGTCAGATGCTCGCCCAGCAGTTCATCCAGCAGTCCGCTGCCTTCGGCGTCCAGCGCTGCCGAGGGCTCGTCCAGCAACCACAGCGGGCGGTGAGGGGCCAGCAGCAGCCGCGCCAGCGCCAGCCGCTGCCGCTGCCCCTGCGACAGCCGCCGGGTTTCCACGTTCAGCTTCTGCCCCAGCCCCACGCGGCCCAGCGCCGTGCGCAGTGCGGCGCGGGTGGGGGCCGTGCCATCCAGCCCGGCCGTCAGGCCCAGGTTCTCGATGGCGGTCAGTTCGGCCTTCATGCCGTGCGCATGGCCCAGCCACAGCGCATGCGGCCGCAGCCGGCCGCTGCCGGGGGCAAAGGTCTCGCCGTCCAGCGTGATCTCGCCGTTCTGCACCGGCGTCAGCCCCAGCAGGGCGCGTAACAGCGTGGACTTGCCACTGCCATTGGCACCGCGCAGCAGCAGCGCCTCGCCCCGGTTCAGCGAAAAGCCCAGGTCGTCGATGAGCAGCACCGGCCCACGCGCCAGGCGCAGCGAGCGGGCGCTGAACCAGCTTTGGGAAGAAGGTGGGCTCGTCGGGGACATGGGGGTGCGGTCTGGTGTTCGTTGTCGTCAGAGGAAAAGCAGCTCAAAAGAAAGCAGCAGGCGTCAGGCCAGACGGGGGCGTCATCTGCAGATCCGCTCGCGCCGGGGAGATCACCTGCGGGGGCATCCTGTTCAGGGCAGCCGCCGATCGATGCTCAGCTTCACGCCGCTGGCATCCACGGCCACTGCCGCGCTGCGACCTTCCAGATCACCGGGTTGCGGCGTGGCATCGCGGCCGATGCGGGCGATGACGACGACCCGCTTTGCACTGGACAGGCGCGCCGCCGGCATCATCGCGTCGGCATCGCTGAAGCGGAAATCCAGCGGCAGCCCGGCCACCGTCAGCCGCTTCACGGCCAGCGGTGGTCCTTCGGGTTCGCCGGCGGCATTGACGGCGCGCACCGCCACGAACACGGTGTCATCCGCTTTGACGGCTGCAGCCAGATCGGCCGCCAGCGTCAGCGAACCGCTCAGCACCGGGCCGTTGGCAGCCACATTTCCAGTGGATTGTGCCTGTGTACCCATCACGGCTGCTCCGCCTGCAACGCCCGCATTGCCCGCCGTTGCTGCGGGGCTGTTTCCTGCAGACGCCTGGCCGGCAGATACGCCCGAAGCTGCACCTGCTCCAGCCTCCTGGCCGGTGGTGGCCGATGCGCCGGGGGCAGAGCCATCAGCCGCAGCAAGCCCATGCTGACTGCGCACGCCCGCGATGTAGTTCTTCACCTGCTGATGTTGCGCCGAGTCGGGCGGCAGGATCTGCAGCAGGGGCTCCCAGTATTGCAGGGCCGCCTGCGGCCGGTTCTGGCTCAGCTGATAGGCGCCGGCCAGTGCCATAGCCTTCGGGTGACGAGGCTGCAGCTTCAGTGCCTGCTGGATCAGCTCCCACGGCCGGCCACGCAGGTTGGCCTGCGCCTTCTGGCCCAGCGCATCGGCCAGATCGGTGCGAATCTGCGCGGCCAGCGCCGGATCATCACTGTCCAGCTTCAGGGCGGTTTCCAGCGCCGTAATCGCCTTGTCGTGCTCGCCCATGCCAAGCCGCGAGCGGCCCAGCATCAGCCAGCCTTCCACCAGCGTCGGCTGTTCGGCCAGCCGCTGCTCCAGCTCGGCCAGCAGCGCATGCACGTCCTGCTTGCGCGAAGCGGTCTCGAAACCGGGCACCACCGCCTCCGGCATGCCAGTAGTGCGGTAGAAAGCCAGTGGCAACGCCACGATCAAGGTGGCCAGCACCACGGCCAGCAGCGTGCGCTGGCGATTGTGGGCGGGCGGAGCGGCCTTCGTGTCGGCGGTTTCGCCCGGATGCAGGTCGGCCATGGCCGCCTGCGTGAATGCATGCACCAGGGCGGCCCGCTCGGGAGAATCCGGCGGCAGGCTTGCCAGCTCCTCGTCCAGCCGTGCGCGGCGCTCGCGGATGATCTCGCGGTTCAGCCGTGCGGCCCCGTCGGTGTCGACACTGACATCGGCATGCGGGTCGTCGGGGTGCTGCCGGCGTACCAGCGGCCACACCACGAAGAAGGCAAGCAGCAGGGAGGCCACCAGCAGGGCCAGCAGGAAGGGGAGGGTGCTCTCGGACATGCCCGCCATTGTCGGTGCAATGCCACCGGGCAAACAAGACCCTGGTCAAGGTTTCGTCAATAAAATTGCCTGGCTCCATAGCCGGCACGTGATGGCCGCAGGACAAGGCGTTTCGGCGCGGGGGTTCCCGCAGGCCCGGTTCCGCCCCCCGGTGTCTGCTGCCGCCTCCGCGTGGCTCCGGACAATGAAAAAAGGCAGCCCAGGCTGCCTTTCGTCGTCATGGGTGCCGCACGCTGGCGACCATCCCGATGCAGAAAGGGGCAGCTTTCGCTGCCCCGTTTTCGTCGCTTATTTCTGCTGCGGTATCACCGCTCCCGCATCGCCTCGCGCATCTTCAGGATCGGTTTCAGGATGTAGTCCATCACCGTTTTCTCGCCGGTGCGGATCTCCACCGACGCCGTCATGCCGGGAATGATCGGCAGCGACTTGCCGCCGGCCGACAGGGTCGAGTCCTCGGTGCGCACCAGCACCCGGTAATAGCGGTCGTCACCGGGGGCGGCGGCACGCTTCTCGTCGTCGCGCAGCGTGTCCGGGCTGATCAGTTCCACCTCGCCCTTCAGGCCGCCGTAGATCGCGTAGTCATAGGCCGAGATCTTCACCGTGGCCGGCAGGCCGGGCCGCAGGAAGGCCACGTCATGCGGGCGGATCTTGGCTTCCACCAGCAGCTGGTCTTCCAGCGGAATGATCTCCATGATGTCCTGACCGGGCTGGATCACGCCACCGCGGGTGTTCATGCGGATGTTCTTCACGATGCCATTCACTGGCGCGGTCAGCACCGTGCGGGTCATCTGGTCCTCGCGCGCGGTCAGCGCCTCGCGCACCTGGGCCAGTTCGGCTTCCACCTTCGACAGGTCGTTGGCGGCATCCACCCGGTGCTTGTTGATCCGCTCCTGCATGGTCATCTGCAGGTCGTTGTGCTGGCGTTGCAGGCGCAGCAATTCGGCCTCGGCCACCAGTCCCTTGGCCACCATCGGCCTGGTGATGGCAATTTCGCGGGCGATCAGTGCCTGGCTGGCCTTGGTGGAGGCTGTGGCCTGCTGCAGCGCGTCACGGCGGGCATTGAAGGTGTCGGTCTCGTTGTCCACCGACTCCTTGTCGGCCAGCACGTCTTCCGGAAACTTCAGCTCGGTGCCGCGCGATTCGGCACGCAGGCGGGCAGCCGATGCCTTCAGGCTGAGGGCCTTGCGGTAGCCTTCCTGGTAGCTGGAACGCGCCCGCGTCTCGTCGATGCGCAACAGCGGCTGGCCCGCCTTCACGGTGGCGCCTTCGCGCACCATCATTTCCGACAGGATGCCGCCTTCGAGCGATTGAATGACCTGCTCGCGGCTGGAGGCGATGATGCGGGCATCTCCCCGGGTGATTTCTTCCAGCTTGCTGAAATACGCCCAGATGCCCGCAGCCACCAGCAGGGAGATGATGAGCACCAGCAGCGCCATGCTGCTTTTCTGGCGATCGTTCACCATCGCCTGCTGCATGTCGCGCATGAAATCGAAATCGGTGCCACTGCCCGCATACACCGGGTGCGCAAAGGTGTCGCGCGGCTGCACCGCCGGGGCTGCGCCGCCAGCGCGTGCGGCCAGCGCACCGCCTCCCGCACCGGCGCCCGAAGTCGCAGCGGCACGCAATTGCCCGGGCTGGGCGGCGTGAGTTGCCAGTTCGCGGGCGCCGGGTTCGTCGTCGTCTTCGGCAGGCGAGCCCGCAGCGCCCAGATCGCCGGATGCACCCGTCCTGATGGCGGATACGGCCGTGGAGCCCAGTGCGGCACCGCTGCCGGGGGCGCGACCGCTGGCTGCCGCATCATCCGGGTTCAGGGGGTTGGCTGCCGGTGCAGTGCCGCGCATGCCGGCCGGGCCTGTGTTGCCGCCCGTGGCCGTGCGTGCGTGGCCGTTGTCTTCAGTGCTCATGGATTCGCTTCGATTTCTATTTGGTGGCAAATCATGTCCGGCAGCATGGCCGCCCGCCGACACCGATTCACCGCGATGACCTGGTTTCTGTTCAGACACGGCGCACTCCCTGGATCTTGCCTTCCTTCAGCGCCTGCAGCACCGCTTCCTTCGGGCCGTCGGCCACGCGCACGCCACCGTCCATGATCATCACGCGGTTGACGAAATCCAGCAGTTGCAGCCGGTGCGTCACGAACACCAGCGTCTGGCGGCCACACAGTCGCGTCAGCGCCTGCATCACCATCGTTTCGGTGGCGCTGTCCATCGCGCTGGTCGGCTCGTCCAGCAGCATCACGGCCGGGTTGGCAATCACCGCACGGGCCAGTGCCACGGCCTGACGCTGGCCACCCGACAGTCCGTTGCCACCTTCGCCAATCGGCATGTCATAGCCATTGGGGTGGGCGGTAGCCATCTGATGCACGCCGAAGGCATCGGCCACGCGCATCATCGACTCGTCGTCGATGTGCGGATTGCCGGCCTTCAGGTTCTCGCGCAGCGTGCCGTAGATCAGTCGCGTGTCCTGACCCACATACAGGATGTGCCGGCGCACGTCGGCCGGTTCGATCTGCTGCAGTTCGATGCCATCGAGTTTCACCGCACCCTGTGCCGGACGATAGAGGCCGGCCAGCACTTTCAGCAGCGTCGATTTGCCGCTGCCGATGCGGCCCAGCACCGCCACCCGCTCACCGGGATTGATGTTCATGCTCAGGTCGCGCACGGTCAGCGGACCGCGCTGGCCGTAGCGGAAACTGATGTTGTCGGCGCTCACCGCACCGGAGGCCGTGGACTTGCGCAGATAATTGCGATCCGGCTCGCGGTCGGTGGGGGTTGCCATCACGCGATTCAGCGACTGCAGCGAGCTTTTCGCCTGCTGATAGCGCACGGCCAGCCCGGTGATGCTGGCGGCCGGGGCAATCGTGCGGCCTGCCAGAATCACGGCACCGATCAGCGCACCCATCGTCAGCGTGCCGTCACCGATCAGGTAAACACCCCAGCACACCATCGCCACCGTGCACAGCGATTGCAGCAGCGCGGTGAAATTGTTGACCGCTGCCGTGATGCTGCGGCTTTTCATCGAGGTGCGGGCGGTGAGGGCGGCGGCGCGTTCATAGCGCGTCTGCACCTGGCTTTCCATGCGCAGCGCCTTGATCGCTTCGGCGCTTTCCAGCGTTTCCACCAGAATCCCCTGCTTGATCGAGCCTTCGCGCAGATGTTCCTTCACATAGCGCGACAGCGGAATCTGCGCCAGTCCGCCGACGATGATGAGAATGGGAATGCAGGCCAGCGGCACCAGGAACAGCGGCCCCGCAATCATGTGGATCACCCACACGAACAGCAGGATGAAGGGCAGGTCGGTAATGGTGGCCAGCGTGGCCGAGGTGGCAAAGTCGCGCACCGACTCGAATTCGCGGATGGTGTTGGCAAAGGCTCCGGCCGATTGCGGACGGTTTTCCAGCCGCGTCATCATGGCCTGCCGGAACAGCATCGAGCCCAGCAGCAGGTCGGCCTTCTTGCCGGCGTTGTCGATCAGCCAGCTGCGCAGGTTGCGCGCCAGATATTCAAAGATCATCGCCACCATCACGCCGCTGGCCAGCGCCCACAGCGTCACATACGCCTGGTTGGAAATGACCCGGTCGTACACGTTCATGGTGAAGAAGGTGCCTGCCAGCGCCAGCACGTTGATCAGCAGCGCCGAAATGCCCGCCTGCAGGTAATAGCCGCGATAGCGCCACAGCGTGCTCCACAGCCAGTGGCCTTCCGATTTGGTGATTTCCACCGGGCTGCGCTTGTCATCGGCAATGGCCGGGCGGATCAGCAGGCAGGTGCCGATGTACTGCGCCTCCAGCTCGGCCCGGCTCATCTCGATCTCAAGCGAATCGGGTTCGCAGGGCAGGATGACGGTGCGGTCGCCACGCAGTTCCAGCAGCAGGCAGGCGCGCATGTCCTTCAGCAGCAGCACCACCGGCAATTGCAGTGGATTGATCTGCGACAGTGGCCGGTGCTGGATGCGCACCTTGCAGCCATGCGCTTCGGCAATGCGCATCATGCCGGCCGGTTGCAGCGGCCGCTCGTGTGGAATGCCGGTGGCCAGCGCATCCTCGCTCTTGTGGATGTCGAAGCGCGCCAGCATCTGCGACAGCGCCGTCAGCAGCGGATCGGGCAGCGGTTGGTGCAGCCCGGCATCCGGTGCTGCTGCGGATTTCGTGCCTGCTGCAACTTGCGCAGTGGTGGGCACGGGTCGTGCCTGTGTGGCAGCAGGCGTCTGCTGTTCGGGGGAGGAGGGAGGAGTGTCTTTGTCGTTCATCGCGTGTGCGGCGTGTGTCTGTCTGGATCAGCGCAGCTCGGGCAGGGCCGGGATGCCGTTGTTCTGTTCTGTGGCCGGCGGCTGGTCGGTCACGGGGGGCAGCGGCTGGATGCCCAGACGCGGCAGCAGTTGCCCGGTTGCGCCCAGCAGCCGGTAGCGCGCCTGATTCAGCTCCTGCTGTTCGGAGGCTGCTCCCAGCCGGGCTGCATAAATCTCGTTCTCGGCATTCAGCAGGTCGATGATGCTGCGCTTGCCGATCTGGAACTGTTCCCAATAGGCGGATCGCACCTTGCGTGTGCGCTCCACCAGTTCGGCGCGGGTGCCGACACGGCCCACCCGCGACTGGATCTGCGTCCAGTGTCGCGCCACCTGCGTCTGCAATTGCCGGCGCGTGGCAGCCACGTTTTCCTCGGCCGTCAGAATCTGTGCATTGGCGGCAGCGGCCTGCGCGGCGCCCACGCCACCGTCAAACGGGCTCCAGTCCGTGACCAGGCCCAGGTCATAGCTGCCAAACCATTGCCGGCGCCCTTCGATGTCACGCGGGCTGGTCACGCGCGCGCGCACGTTCACCGTCGGTTTCGTCCAGGCATCGGCCACGGCAGCCGCCTTGCGGGCGGCATTCACCTCGGCCTGCCGCGCACGGACGGCCGGATGTTCGTTGAGCAGCGCCATCGCGTCTTCCAGCGTGCGGATCGGCGCACCCGGTGGGGCCGACTCCACCACGCTGTTCACCGGCTTGCCCACCAGTTGCGCCAGGGCCTCGCGGGCCTCGGCCAGTTGTCCTTCGCGGTCGGCCAGGGTCAGCTGCGCCTGTGACAGGCGCGACTGCGTCTGCAGCAGGTCATAGCCACGGCCCTTGTCGATGCGCACGATGTCCTGTACCCGTTCGCGCAGTGCCGCGATGCCGTCCACATATTCGCTGGCCAGTGCGCGCAGTTCCTGCTGCTTCACCACTTCGATGTAGGCATCGGCCACCTGCAGCGCAATATCGTCACGCGAGGCTTCGGTGGCGTAATTGGCGCCATCCAGTCGTGCCCGCTGCCGGTCGGTTTCGTTGTCGGTGCGGCCGCCGTCGTAAATGGGCTTCAGCGCCTGCACGCCAAAATCGCCGCCGCTGCGGTTGCGCCCCTCGCCACGCTGCCACGAGGCCACGGGTTCGGCAATCACGCCAAAGCGCGTGTTCATGCCATTGGCCGCGCCCGTCACTTCGTGGCGGATGGCTTCGGCATTGCGACGTGCGCCCAGCACCTGCGGGTGCAGCGTCAGCGCGGTGCCGATCACTTCCGGCAGGGTTTCGGCGCGAATGCCGGCATGCAGCGACAGGCAGGCCAGTGCCACGGCCAGACTCGTCAGCCCGCGGGTTCGTGCAGAAAGGCCAGTGCCCGGGGCACGGCGCGAAGGCAGGGAAGAAAGAATCGGTGCGCGCAAAGCCATGTCCTGAAAAACGTCGGAGAAACCCTTAATGGTGCCTCACTTGCCGCCGGCGTGTGCCAAAGGGGCAAAATGCGACAACATGGCAGGCACGGCGGACAGGACACTGTTGGATCAGCGCAATACAGATGAGCGGATCGAAACGGATCGCCGGTTTCTGCGACATCGTGCAACAGTCTGGCCGCTGGTGCGGGTGTGCTGCCTGCTCTCGGCAGACCGATTGTCCGCCCGCGCTGTCCGCCCGAAGTCCCGTTTCTGTCTGTCTGGCGCTCCGGGCGGCATCAGCGGATGTTTTTGGTGGCAAAACAACGAAATGCCGTGTTTCAGCCCCGGCCAACCAGCGGCATCTTGGTCGCCATCAGGGTCATGAACTGCACGTTGGCCGACAGCGGCAGTTTCGCCATGTTCAGCACCGCTTCGCCCACCAGCGCCACGTCAATCACCGGCTCGGGCGCAATCCGCCCATCGGCCTGCAGGATGCCTTCGGCCATCGGACGCGCCATTTCAGTCATGGCATTGCCAATGTCAATCTGGCTGCAGGCAATGTCGTGCGCCCGTCCGTCGAGCGACGCTGCCTTGGTCAGCCCGGTGATGGCGTGCTTGGTGGCGGTGTAGGGCATGGTGAAGGGGCGGGGCGCATGGGCCGAAACCGAGCCGTTGTTGATGATGCGCCCGCCCTTCGGTGTCTGGGCCTTCATCACCCGGAAGGCTGCCTGGATGCAATAGAAGGGGCCGCTCAGGTTGGTGTCCACCACCGCACGCCACTGCGCCGGCGTCAGTGTTTCCAGCGGCACGGCCGGTGCGCCGATGCCCGCATTGTTGAACACCACGTCCACGCGCCCGAAGCGCGCCACCGTCGCGTCGAACAGTGCATTCACCGCATCGGGGTCGGTCACGTCGGTGGGCACCACCAGCGCATGGTCCGGTTGTGCCGAGAGCGAGACGGTTTCTGCCAGCGGTGCCGGTCGCCGCCCGGCCAGTGCCACCCGCCAGCCCGCCGCCAGAAAGGCCAGCGCCACGGCGCGGCCGATGCCGGTGCCCGCACCGGTGATGATGGCAACGCCGGTTTGTGATGCTTGCGTGCCGGCGGTCGGGGTGGTGCCCAAGGGCGTGGTGGATGGGGTATCGCGGTGCTGTGTCATGGGTTTCCTCCGTGGATCGGGCAGGCGTCGTGGCGCCTCCCTTGTTGTCCTTCATTCCGGCAGCAGCTTGCCCGGATTCATCCGGTTCTGCGGGTCGAGTGCCTGCTTGATGGCGCGCATCATCTGCAATTCCAGCGGCTGTTTGTAGCGGGCCAGTTCCGTGCGTCGCAGCACGCCGATGCCGTGTTCGGCCGAAATCGCACCGCCGTGGGCTGCCACGCAGTCGTGCGTGATGCGGTTGATGGCCGCTTCCTTCTGCGTAAAGTCATCATCGTAGGCAGCGGCATGCCGCGCACCCGGTGTCACGTTGAAATGCAGGTTGCCATCGCCCAGATGCCCGAACACGATCGGCTGGGCTTGTGGAAACTCGGCCCGGATTGCATGTTCCGCGGCCCGCAGGAACTCGCCGATGCGCGAGATCGGCACCGAGATGTCATGCTTGATGTTGCGCCCCTCGGCCGTCTGCGCAGCAGAAATGTTCTCGCGCAATGCCCAGAACTGCCGGAACTGGGCCACAGACATCGACACCGCTGCATCCGTCAGCAAACCGGCTTCCGATGCTTCGGCCAGCATCGCCTCCAGTCCGGTGCGGGCTTCGTCCTCGCCCTTCAGACTGCTCACTTCCAGCAGCACCTGCCAGTCGGCCAGCGCCGCCAGCGGCAGCCGGCTGCCGGGCATGTGCTTCAGCACCAGGGAGAGCGCTGCCCGCGAGATCAGCTCGAAGGCCGTCAGCTCGCTGGCCAGCCGCGATTGCGCATGGGCCAGCAGCGCCAGCGCCTGTTCGGCCGAGGTCACGCTGGCCAGCGCCGCCACCCGTCCGCGCGGGCAGGGATGCAGCTTCAGCACGGCCGCCGTGATGATGCCCAGCGTGCCTTCCGAGCCAATGAACAGGTCGCGCAGGTCGTAGCCGGTGTTGTTCTTGCGCAGTCCGCTCAGGCCGTTCCAGATCTCGCCATCGGCTGTTACCACCTCCAGCCCCAGACACAGCTCGCGCATGGTGCCGTAGCGCAGCACCTGCACGCCGCCGGCATTGGTGGCCAGATTGCCACCCACGGTGCAGCTGCCCTCCGAGGCCAGCGAGAGCGGAAAGAGGCGATCATGCGCTTCGGCAGCCTGTTGCGCCGCCAGCAGGGTGCAACCGGCCTCCACCACCATCGTGCTGTCGATCGGGTCCACCCGCCGCACCCGGTTCAGCCGGGTCAGTGACAGCAGCACGGCAGGGCGGTGGGGGGCCTGCTTCGTGTCGTTCGCGGGAGGATGGCGGTCGGCGGCAGGCTGGCCGGCGGAACAGGTCGCGTCTGATGCCGTGGCGGCGGGTCGTGAGACCGACGCGAGCTGGCCCGCGCTCGCCATCATGTCGGCGCTGCGGTCGGTGCCTGCTGTCCCCTGCGCCTGCGGCACCGAGGCGCCGGTCAGCCCGGTGTTGCCCCCCTGGGGCACCACCACATGATCGTGGTCCCGACACCAGCGCACCACGGCCGCCACATCGGCCGGCGTGTCGGGCTGCACCACGGCAAACGCCGGGCCGTGCCAGCGGCGGCGGTAATCCCACAGAAAGGCATCGGTGTCGGCAGGTTCGGTCAGTATCCGGCCAGAAAATGCGCCGCGAAGCGAGGTGAGCAGTGTAGCGGTGCCACCGGGCTGTCCGTCCGAGGCGCCGTCCTGTGGCGGCGGGAAAGCGGGAGTCCTGGGCATGGGTCGTTCCTTGGTGGGGGGCGGAAAAAGGGGGCGTCCGGGGCGGAGGCGGCGTGCCGCCCTGTCGGCGTCACCGCATCCGACGACGATCCGTGTTGATCCGTGCTGCCGGGCCCGCTGATGCGCTATCAACAGCGAGCCGTGAAGCGCCTTTCAGGGCTGCGCCAGCAAAGGCCGGCTGCCAGCGCTGTCGGTTGTCTTTATATCTATACGTGACGGATGGCCATGCTGGGCGAACCGACTGGCGCTGGCAGTAGAATGCCGCTTCAGACATCCGCCGGGGTGTGGCTCTTGCCGGGGTTCGCCCACGTGAACCGGTCGGCCCTCGGGCTCCGTCGCACTCGCGGATAATAGAACATCCGAAACAGGGCATCCGGGCCGCTGGTACCTGCCAGCCGCCGGCACATGCCGATCAACGCCAATTGAATCCTCACGCATCCACGCCCGTCTCACCGGGTTTTCTCGTGTCCACGCTGTTCCGGCACCGGGCGCTGATCCTGCAGATGGCACGGCGCGACATCGCCGGGCGTTATCGCGGCTCGGTCATGGGTGTCCTGTGGTCGCTCATCAATCCGCTGCTGATGCTGGCCATCTACACCTTCGTCTTCTCGGTGGTGTTCAAGGCGCGCTGGCAGACCGGGGGCGAACAGAGCCACGCCGACTTCGCCGTCATCCTCTTTGCCGGCGTCATCGTTCACACCCTGTTTGCCGAGGTCGCCTCCAAGGCGCCCACGCTCATCACCGGCAACCCCAGCTACGTCAAGCGCGTGGTGTTCCCGCTCGAAATCCTGCCGGTGGTCAGCCTGCTGTCGGCGCTGTTTCAGGCCGGCATCAGCCTGCTGGTGCTGCTGGCCGCACAGCTGCTCATGGCAGGCAGCATCCCGCTCACTGTGCCCCTCGTCGCCGTCGTCTGGCTGCCGCTGCTCATCTTCTCGCTGGGTACCAGCTGGTGGCTGGCAGCGCTGGGGGTCTACATCCGTGACATTGCCCAGGCCATTGGCGTCGTGCTGACCGTGCTGCTGTTCATCTCGCCCGCCTTCTTCTCCGTGCAGTCCCTGCCCGAGACCATCCGCCCGTGGGTGAAGCTCAACCCGCTCACCCTGCCGATGGAGCAGACCCGCGACGTGCTCATCTGGGGCAACCTGCCCGACTGGTCGGCGTGGGGCATCTACACGGCCATCATGATGATCTTCGCCTGGCTGGGCTTCGCCTGGTTCCAGAGCATCCGCCGGGGGTTTGCCGATGTCATCTGATCTGCCTGGCGATACCCGCCTCACCGTGCACACCGACCCCGAACAGGCGCGGCGTGAAGTGGCCCGCATCGACCACGACGCCGGCTTTTCGGCCGGGCAGGGGCCGGAGCCCGCCACCGACATGGCCTCGCGTGACGACATTGCCGTGCGCGTGAAGGGGCTCACCAAATGCTTCCAGCTCTACGACAACCCGGGCCAGCTGCTCAAGCAGCAACTGGTGTCGCGCCTCTCGCGCCTCATCGGCCGCCAGCCCCCCCAGTATTTCCGTGAATACTGGGCACTGAAGGGCATCGACTTCACCATCCGCCGGGGCGAGGTCGTCGGCATCGTCGGGCGCAATGGCGCCGGCAAGTCCACGCTGCTGCAAATCCTCTGCGGCACCCTCAGCCATACCGAAG
Source organism: Lautropia sp. (assembly GCA_030523825.1). Taxonomy (GTDB): domain Bacteria; phylum Pseudomonadota; class Gammaproteobacteria; order Burkholderiales; family Burkholderiaceae_E; genus Lautropia. The sequence goes on from JAUNHU010000066.1 coordinate 15,103, forward strand.
GCACCGTCGACATCCGGGGCCGGGTGGCGGCGCTGCTGGAGCTGGGCGCAGGCTTCAACCCCGAGTTCAGCGGCCGCGAAAACGTCTACCTCAACGGCGCCATCCTTGGCATCAGCCGCGAGGAAATCACCCGCCGCTTCGACGACATCGCTGCCTTTGCCGACATCGGCGAATTCATCGAGCGCCCGGTCAAGTCCTATTCCTCCGGCATGTACGTGCGGCTGGCCTTTGCCGTCTCGGCCTGCATCGAGCCCGACGTGCTCATCGTCGACGAGGCCCTGGCTGTGGGCGACGCCAAGTTTCAGGCCAAGTGCTTCCGCCGCTTTGAAGAACTCGTCGCGCGCGGCACCACCATCCTGCTCGTCACCCACTCCACCGAGCAGATCACCCGCCACTGCGACCGAGCCATCCTGCTCGAAGGCGGCGTCGTGCATCAGGAAGGTCCGCCCAAGGACGTGGCCAACACCTATCTCGACCTGCTGTTTGGTGTGGCGCGCAAGCCGGATGCGCAAGGCGCCGGCACGGCCAGCGTGCGCGCAGACGTTGCCGGGACTGATGCCTCCGACGCGACGCACACGAGTACCACGGCATTGGCATCGGATGCTGGGGGCGCAACGGGGCAGGAGTCGGCGTTGTCCGGGGCTGACGCAACCGGTGCCGGCGCAGCCACGGCAGGTGTTGCAGGTAACAGCCCGAACGCTTCCTCTGCCGTGGTCGCAGCGTCTTCCCGGCCCGACCCGAGCACCCACCCTGATTACAGCCTGCTTGCCCGGCGTGTCATCACGCGCCCCCCGGGCCGCTTCGAGGAACGGCCCGGCTACAACAGCGACGAGTTCCGCTGGGGCAGCCGCGAGGTCGAGATCATCGACTTCATGGTCACCACCAACGGCAGCGATCACACCGTGCGCCTGCACACCGGCGACCGCGTCATGGTGGCAGTTT